>CAUUKX010000171.1:0-2585 GCA_963545585.1 uncultured Lachnospiraceae bacterium | reverse complement strand
GCTTTCAGTAAATCAAACAAGACCAGTTCGGTGCTGACAATGTGTGCACCGATGGCTTGCATATAATTAAGGCCGATTTGATGGTTGTGCTCGGTGCGGGAGCAGCAGGCATCACTGACCACCCAAACATCATAACCGGCGGTCAGCAAATTCCGAACGGTTTGCAGGACGCAAATATGAGTTTCCGAGCCAAAGAGCAGAATTTGCTTGCGTCCGGTGGCAGCAAGGGAGGCTTCTGTCCGTTCATCCCAAGCGCTGAACTTGGTTTTTTCAAATAAGGAAACATCCGGCGGCAGCGACAGGTCGCTGACAATATGGCCAAGTCCTTTGGGGTATTGTTCAGTAACAATCAGCGGGAGATTCAGAGCCTGTCCTCCAGCCAGTAAAATACTGGCATTTTTCAGGACAATGCCTCTTTTTTCCATAGCTGCCATCAGCCGCTCTTGTAAGTCAATCAAAAACAGACAGGTGGTTTCTTGATTTAGTTGGGGAATCGTATTCATGGGTTTTCTCCTTGTGCAGTAACTAAGAATAAGTGACTCAACTTTCCCCGGATCGAAACACTTTGCGTTTCTGTCTGGGCAGGCGGTCTGCCTAAAAAAGACTGTTCTGTCAAACATGGGAAAGTTAAGTAAGTGACAATTTGGTTTTGGACATCGAAAGCAAGGCTTTCTTTATTTTACCACAAATCAAGCGTGAGTGCGAGAAAATCCTGCGGATTTTCTCTCCGCATCATCGCTCATATAGGCTGTTCACCCAAAATGCTTTTGCACGTAAGCGTGCCTGCATTTTTGCCGAACAGCCTGCACTCACGCTTTTAGTGCGCAATTTTACCATAAATCAAGCGTGAGTGCGAGAAAATCCTGCGGATTTTGGCTGGAAAATATAGGATGTTCTTGCGTTGGCACTGGATTAAAGATATAATAAAGCATATCATCTCTTTACAGCAACCTTCAAAGAGAAAAAAGGAGCAGCTATGGACATTCAAATCGGCGATAGATTAATACTGAAAAAAGGCCATCCCTGCGGCGGACAGGAGTGGGACGTCCTCAGGGTGGGAGCGGATATCCGGATAAAATGCGGGCATTGCGGGCATTTGGTCATGCTGCCCCGAACCAAGCTGGAAAAGCAAATTAAAAAAATTAACGATCAGCTGGTTAAAGATTTACCGGCGGAAAGAAGGGATTGAAAATGGATCAGAGAAACCTAACGCTATTAACCGACTTTTATGAATTAACGATGATGCAGGGTTACTATTTGCAGGCGGAAAAGCAGCCGATGGCAGTATTTGATTTATTTTACCGGAAAAACCCTTATGGTTCGGCATTTGCGATTGCGGCGGGATTGGACTTGGCAATAGATTATATTTTAAACCTGCGCTTTACGCAAGAAGATATTGCCTATTTAAAGGGGCTTAATACTTTTCAGCCAGAGTTTTTGGAGTATTTGGCTGATTTCCGGTTCAGCGGCAGCATCAAAGCGGTGCCGGAGGGTTCGATAATTCTGCCGAATGAGCCGATTGTTCAGGTGGTTGCGCCAATCTGTGAGGCGCAGTTAGTGGAAACGGCGCTGCTCAACATCATCAATCATCAGAGCCTGATTGCGACGAAGGCAGCGCGGGTGAAATGGGCAGCGGGAGAAGATGAGGTTATGGAGTTTGGTTTGCGTCGGGCACAGGCACCGGATGCTGGTATTTATGGAGCAAGAGCCTGTGTCATTGCCGGCTGCTCGTCAACCAGTAATGTGCTGGCGGGTAAGGAATTTGATATTCCGGTTAAGGGAACGCATGCCCATAGCTGGATTATGACATTTCCCTCGGAGCTGGAAGCTTTTCGGGTATATGCCCGGCTTTATCCAAGCTCCTGTATCTTGCTGGTTGATACCTATAATACCTTAAAGTCCGGCGTGCCAAATGCCATTCGGGTTTTTAAGGAACTGCGGGATGCCGGCCGGATGCCGCCTTTTTATGGGATTCGTTTGGACAGCGGTGATTTAGCCTATTTATCGAAAAAAGCCAGAGTCATGCTGGATGAAGCCGGCTTTTCGGAAGCGGTTATTTCCGCATCTTCGGATTTGGACGAGTATTTAATCAGTGATTTAAAACTGCAAGGCGCTAAGATTACGCTGTGGGGCGTGGGCACCAATTTGATTACCGCCAAGGAAAATCCGTCTTTTGGCGGGGTGTATAAGTTAGCAGCAATTGAAGAAGCAGACGGCAGTTTTGTGCCTAAGGTTAAGCTGTCGGATAATATTGAAAAGGTAACGAATCCCGGCATCAAGAAAATTTTGCGGGTGTATGACAAAGAGACCGGCAAAATTAAAGCGGATTTGATTGCTTTGGCCGACGAAGAATATGATTTGCAGGCAGAATTGGAGCTGTTTGACCCAAGCGATACATGGAAACGGATGAAGCTAAAAGGCGGCAGCTATGAACTGCGGGAAATGCTGATTCCGATTTTTAAAGAAGGCAGATTGGTATATGACCGGCCGGATGTGTTTACGATTAAAAATTACTGTGAGCAGGAAAAAGAAACGGTTTGGGAAGAGTCCAAGCGTTTAAACTTTCCGCAGAAGTTATATGTAGA
>CAUUKX010000170.1:0-2620 GCA_963545585.1 uncultured Lachnospiraceae bacterium | reverse complement strand
TTATTATGCCGTCGGTCAAACCACGCCGGGGATTATTGCCGTCAATACCGCTACTTTTGTTGGCTATCACCGGAGCGGCGTAGGCGGGGCAATCGCAGCGACATTAGGGCTGATTTTGCCGGGAGTGATGATTATTATTTTACTGGCCCGGCTGATTGCCGGTTTTTCCGATTGGCCGCAGGTACGCCATGCCATGGCCGGAATTAAAGTTGCGGTCAGTGTTTTGATTTTAGAGGCCTTATTAAAGCTGAGAAAAAGTGCGCTGCCCAGTTGGACGGCGGGGCTGATATTTTTAGCGGTGTTTGCGGCGAACTTATTTTTGCCGCAGGTATCACCGGCAATTTTGGTATTATTGGCCGGCGGCAGCGGAGCCTTACTGTTCCGTGGGAAAGGGGCAGTTAAATGATTTACTGGCAGTTGTTCTATGAGTTTTTAAAAACCGGTTTATTTGCAGTTGGCGGGGGACTGGCGACTTTGCCCTTTTTATATGATATATCGTCCCGGACCGGCTGGTTTTCCGGCGATGATTTGACCAATATGATTGCCGTATCCGAATCAACGCCCGGACCTTTGGGCATCAATATGGCTGCCTATACCGGCTTTTTGGCCGGAGGACTTTTAGGTGCGGCGGCGGCGGTAACGGGGCTGATTTTTCCGTCGGTAGTGATTATTATTTTAATTGCCCGCATATTGACTAAAAGGAAAGATAATGCTTGGATTCAGGCGGCTTTTTGCGGTCTGAAACCAGCTTCCTTTGCTTTGATTACGATGGCCTGGCTGAATGTTTTAAAATTGACTTATCACCCTGACAGCTTACTCACTCAGGAGCAGGCAGCGGCTGTGCCTTTTTTCTGGCAGGGACTGGTTTTGGCGGCGGTCTTGTTTTTGATTTTACGAAAAACCAAGGCACATCCAATTTTGATTATCATTTTGGCAGCGGCTGCTGGAATTTTGTTTCATTTCTAAAAAAGATATTAAAAAAGACACTAAAAAGGCAGCGAAAGCGAAAAGGTAAAATCCGCTTCTGCCCCTTCCGTGTGAAAATTACTTTTTCGCGTTACCATCGCTAAAAAGACTATTTGGATGAAGATGGAAAAGTTAAGTTTCTAAGCGAAGATGTCGATATAGAAAGTGATATATAAGGCTTACAGGACTTTGGCATCAGGTTGATGAAGATGTCAGGGCAGCAGAATAACCTCATGAAAACTGCTAAAAAGAAAACAGAAAAAACGCCAGTTGAATTACGGGCGGGTTGCCGATTGGTCAGATGCAGGTTTTTAACGGGGAAAATGGAGCATAACTTACGGGAAAGATTATGAAAGAAGTTTCGGCAATATTTCAATTGCTTGCTTTTTTATTGCAGGCAGTGACAGCACTTGGCTATCAGCAGGCGGATATTACCGTGCATCATTACCGGCAGCAGATTTACTTGCTGGAAGCGGATTTGAAAAATGGAGCTGGAGTCAGCGGCGCACTGGCGCAGGATTCAGTCTTTGGTTTTGAGCCGCTGGGGACTTTGGCCCGGCATCATCAAGCCAAGGCGGCAGTTAATGGTATGTTTTTCGATGATTTGGGGAGTCCGGCCGGACTTTTATGCGAGGCAGGGCGCTGGATTCGACTTAGTGATATCGGTACGCCTTGCCTAATAATCGCTCAAACGCCATCTATTCAGAACATAACCGTAAAAGCCTTCTGGCAGTCGGGTCAGGCTGGTGGTCAGATTTATTCTTATAATAACGGAGCATTTCATGGGCTGGTTAATGTGTTTACGGCCGATTACGGCGAAACTAACCGGGTTTTCCGGCCGCAGGCAACATATCGGCTGACAGGCGGCAAAATAACAGAACGATTCCTTACGACTGAACCGGTACGGATCGGCGAAGACTTTTTATTGACGTATTTACTGCCGGAAGATACGGCGATTGAGGATATGAGCTGGCAACGACTGCCGGCGTTTGTGCCAGTTTTTGAAGTAGGAGAAGAAATAGCGGTTCGTATTCAGACCGTTGATGCAGCGGGGCGGGAAATTTTTCCCCAAAGCGTATATCAAACTGGGGGCTGGCTGGTTAAGGATGAAAAAATTATTGCAAAGCCGCAAGAAGAGTTTATTGGTTATACGACTTCACTCCAGCCGCGGACGGCAGTCGGCATCAATCGCAAAGGTAATTTAATCTTTATAGTGGCGGACGGCAGGCAAAAAGGCATAGCCGAGGGGCTGACTGGCCAGTGGCT
The DNA here is from genome assembly GCA_963545585.1 of uncultured Lachnospiraceae bacterium. Taxonomy (GTDB): domain Bacteria; phylum Bacillota; class Clostridia; order Lachnospirales; family Vallitaleaceae; genus W11650. The sequence continues at coordinate 388 of CAUUKX010000170.1, read as the reverse complement.
GGCAGAACTATTGACAGAATATGAAGTGACCGAAGCTGCTTATTTGGACGGCGGCGCTTCGTCGATGATGTGGTTGGAAAATGGCTTAGTTAGCCGACCGGCCTATCCCGATCTTTTAAATGGCAAAGCCCTTGCCCATGCAATTTTATTAAACAGAAAACGGGATTATTCGACATTCCGATATTAAAAACCTATATGGAAAAGAAGTTACAGCTTAACAAGCCGCTTATAATTTATTGAAATGTTCGAGAAATTACGAGCGTGAGTGCAAGCATAATACCCACTTGCCGTAAGCCATAACAGGAAAAGGTTTGAGGAGAAATAGTATGGAACAGATAATGGCTCTGATTTCAAAAGCCAGTGTTATTTTAGCATTTGTTTTTATTTC
>CAUUKX010000169.1:0-2762 GCA_963545585.1 uncultured Lachnospiraceae bacterium | reverse complement strand
GGAGGAAACAATGAACTTTATCGTAGCAGCTGATTTGGATTACGGCATCGCCAAAAACGGTGATTTACTGGCCAGACTGCCGAAGGATTTACAATTTTTTAAAGAAAAGACACTGGGCAATGTGGTCATTATGGGGCGCAAGACGCTGGAAAGCCTGCCGGGGAAAAAGCCTTTGTCGGGGCGGACAACGCTGATTCTAAGCCGCTCGCCGGAGTATACTTGTGAAAATGCGGTTGTGCTTCATTCAGCCGAGGAAGTACTGACTTGGCTAAAAGAGCGGAAAATCCCGGTGGAACAGGTTTTTGTCTCCGGCGGCGCTGAGATTTACCGGCTATTTATGGAATATTGCCAAGTTGGCTATTTGACAAAAATTTATCATCGATTTGGTGCTGACCGGCATATTGAAAATATGGAGCAGGATGTCCGCTGGCAGGAAACCTATCGCAGCCCGCAGCAGGAAGAAAACGGCTATGCCTATGAATGGATTACCTATCGGCGCAAAGAATAAGGAAAAAGGAGCGTAAACATGTATCAGGTCTATCGAACTCATGGCGAGGGCGTCAGCCGCAGCTTAAAACAATTAAATACTTTGGAAAAAAATATTTGGGTCAATGTTGTTGCCCCGACCCGGGAGGAAATTGCGGAACTGGAAGAAAAGCTGATGATTCCCGATGATTATCTGCGGGCGGCGCTGGACGAGGAAGAAAGTGTGCGGCTGGACGCAGAGAACGGAACGGCGCTTTTGGTAATTGATATTCCCTATGAAAACTTTGACCGGAATGAAAAATACCGGGGCACCCACTCAACCCTGCCGATGGGTATTATTATCAGCCCGGATTATATTGTTACGGTTTGCCTGCGGGAAAATCTAATCGTGCAGGATTTTATCTCCGGGCGGATTAAAGATTTTACTACCAATAAAAGAACCCGTTTTTTGTATCAAATCCTGTATCGGACATCGGCTCTGTATTTGCGCTATCTCCGCCAGATTGACCGGATTACCACGCAGGTCGAGAAAGAGCTGCACCGGAGCTATCGCAACAGCGAGCTGGTTCAACTGCTGGGTATCAGCAAATCGCTGGTGTATTTTTCCACTTCTTTAAAAAGCAATGAGTTGGTGCTGGAAAAGCTGCTCCGGCAAAAGCCGCTGAAAACCTATCCTGAGGATGAAGAACTGCTGGAGGACGTAATTATTGAAAACCGGCAGGCGATGGAAATGGCCAATCTCTACAACAATATTTTAGAGGGAACGATTGGCGCCTTTTCTTCGGTTATTTCCAATAACTTAAATATCGTCATGAAATGGCTGGCGGCGATCACCATTGTTTTTTCCGTGCCGACGATTATGTCGGGGCTGTGGGGGATGAATGTGCCGGTGCCGTTTCAGGAAAATGCCATTGGCTTTTGGATTGTCGGGGCGGTTACTGTCGCTGTAACCGGTGCGGTGGCGTGGTATTTATATAAGAAAGATATGTTTTAAAGGTAGTTTGATTGATGAGGAAAATCACCAAAGGATCAAGTAGACTTCCCCAATCAGCAGAAAGTGGCGGCAGACCATATTCGGCGATAGTGAGATTAAGTATGGGGTTCTTTATCAGGAATATATTTAATAAGGAAGAAACTATGAAAAAGAAATATGTTATGATTGCTCTTATCTTTATTTTAGCGGTGGGAGCGCTTATTTTTGGAAGGTATCATTATAGAATTATTATATCTTATCTCATCCCGGATGTAAAATTAGAAGCGGATGAAATTAAGCTGCCGGTTTTAATTTATCATCACTTTTCGGAAGAAGAGCAAAATGAGAGTCCACTGGTAGTCGGAAGAGAGAACTTTAAAAGACAAATGAAATGCCTGAAAGAAAATGGCTATCACACCATTTCCTTTCGGGAATTGGTGGATTTTGTAGAAAAGGGAGCAGATCTTCCAGAGAAACCAGTGCTGATTACAATAGACGACGGCTATGAAAGCAATTACACCATTGCTTATGAAGTATTGAAAGAATATGACCTCAAGGCAACCATATTTATGATTGGGCATGCGCTGGGGGCAAAGAGTTATAAGAATACCGGTGCGATAGTGCCGCCCTATCTTACTTTAGAGCAGGCCAAGGAAATGATTGCTTCTGGACTGATTTCAATTCAAAGTCATAGTATGGATATGCACCAGGTTGCGGCATATGAAGAATACCTGAATAATCAGAAAGTCAGAACATCCGCCGTAATGAAAGACTTCGACACGGAAGCGGAATATATTCAGCATTTTCATCAGGACACCCAGCAGTCGAAAAAGCAGATTACAGAAGACTTTGGCGAGGAATGGCTGGCTTATTCCTATCCGCTGGGGCATCATGATGATTTGACGGAGCGGCTGTTGACGGAAGATGGCATCAAAGTAACCTTAATCGTAGAGCGGGGCATGAATATTGTCAAAAAAGGATCGCCCGAAAGCCTGCGCAAATTAAAACGCTTTTCCATCAGCGACAAAACAAGCAATTGGGAATTGACACGGATTTTACAATATCCGGCAAGCAGAAAAAAGCAATAATACACAAGTTCATCGTTTGAAGCATGACGGAGAAGGGAAACTGTACCCGCAGGAGAAGGCAAAAATATCTATTGGCTTAACGTCATACCCTTAATTTATTGAGGTTTTAAGCAGCTTGTGCGAACGGCTGAAACTTTTTTAAAAAAATCAAAAAAAGGTGTTGACAGACCATGATATCTTTGCTATAATAACTTTCGTTGCTCCGCAAGGGAGCG
>CAUUKX010000168.1:0-2766 GCA_963545585.1 uncultured Lachnospiraceae bacterium | reverse complement strand
GAACCGGCAGCGCAGCTCTTTTGTCTGCCGGGTAACGGCGGCACGGACGAGATTGCCGAAAATGTGGCGATTGCGATTGACAATCTGACGGCAGCAGCGGATTTTGCCGAACAAAATCAGATTGATTTAACCATTGTCGGCCCGGAGCAGCCCTTGGTAGAAGGGATTGTGGATCACTTTCGGCGGCGGGGGCTGGCGATTGTCGGCCCGGATCAGGCAGCGGCAAGGCTGGAAGGGAGCAAAGCCTTTGCCAAGGAATTTATGAAAAAATACCGGATTCCGACCGCTGATTATGCAGTTTATGATTCACTAAAAGAGGCCGTATCGGCACTGAAAAATCGGTCATACCCGGTAGTGCTGAAAGCGGACGGTTTGGCAGCCGGCAAGGGGGTTTTGATTGCGGCATCCGAGGCAGAGGCGACGCTTGGCTTGACCCAGATGATGCAGGCCAAAAAGTTTGGTCAGGCCGGCAGCAGGGTTGTAATCGAGGAGTTTTTAAGCGGCACAGAGGCATCGCTGATTTGTCTGGTGGACGGGCAGACGATTTTGCCGCTGGAAAGCGCCAGAGATTATAAGCGGGCGCTGGATGGCGACCAAGGCTTAAATACCGGCGGTATGGGCTGTTTTTCGCCTAACCCAGTTTTGCAGGATGCGGCGGTGCAAAAAGAGATTGACGAGCATATTTTAAAACCGGTGCTGCACGGTCTGCAAGCCGAAAACATGAACTTTCGAGGAATTTTGTTTATTGGTTTGATGCTGACTGCGGCGGGCGTAAAGGTTTTGGAATTCAATGTCCGTTTTGGTGACCCGGAAACGGAAGTGCTGTTGCCGCGGCTGTGTTCGCCCTTAGGGCAAGTGCTGGCTGCCGTTTGTCAGCAGCGCTTATCGGAAATCCGGCTGCAATGGCGGCAGGAAACCTGTGTCGGTGTAGTTTTAACAGCTGGCGGTTATCCGGAAAATTATGAAAAAGGGAAGGAAATTACTGTTCCAGCGGCGGGAAAAACGGGAATGATTTTTTATGGCGGGGTGGATCGAAACCGGCAGCAGCAGATGATTACAGCCGGTGGCCGAGTGCTGGTCGCCGCTGCCTGCGGAGCAACGCTAAAAGATGCCCGGCAAAAAGCATATCAGCTTGCGGAGCAAATTCATTTCGAGGGCAAAAGTTTCCGGCGGGATATTGCTTGGCTGGAAAACTGACATTGTGCAAACATTCAAAACCAGCAGGTGCAGCTATTATCATCAGAAAGAGTTCCTTTTGCCAAATCCGTGAAATAGAAAAAGGACGGAATCCTGTTGACAGAGTTCCGTCCTTTTTTCGCTGTTTTTAAATGATTTGCCGGAACTGCAAACAGGCAGTGTCTGCTGTCAGACGGCCACCGGTTTTATTATTTTGCGCCCAGAGCCGCCATGGTGATATAGTTATACGGCTTGTTGAAGTGAGGCAGGAAGAAGATATCCAGCAGTTTAATCCGGTCAATGGTAACATGTTCCTGAATGGCCAAGGAGAACATATGAATGCCCATTGACAGATCATAGGTAGAAGCCATCTGTGCTCCCAAAACTACCCGGCTTTTCTTATCATATACAATCCGAATTTGGACTTCCGGATTGTTATGCTTGGCCGGATCCATAAATTCCGGTTTTTGCAAATCCTTAAAATCGGTATACTCCACTTCCAATCCCAGCATTTCGGCTTTGCGTACTGATAAACCGGTCGATACCATGTTCAGGCCGTAAATGGAAATTCCGTTTGAGCCCTGCACGCCGATGCTTTCTACCGGCAGACCGGAAATATTATAGGCTGCTACTAAGCCGGAACGAACCGAATTGGTAGCCAGAGCAATATAATTGGAATCCTGAATTGAGTTGTCAAAAACCGTTGCACAGTCACCGATGGCATAAACATCAGGTACTGAGGTTTCCTGCTTTTTATTGACCAAATAAGCGCCGTTGCGGAAGGTCTTGAGTGTATCTTTAGCTAAGTCGGTATTCGGCCGGAAACCAATGCACAGAACAACCATATCGGTTGCGATTTCTCGTTTATCAGTAACAACACTTTGCACCTTGCCCTGTCCCTTGATTTCTACGACTTTTTCGCCCAGAGCCAATTCAACTCCGTGCTTTTTCAGATTTTCGTCCATTAAAGCCGTGAATTCCTTGTCATAATAGGTGCCGAGTGTGCTTTCCAAAACGTCAATTAAAGTTACTTTCTTATTATGGCGTTCAAACGCTTCTGCCAGTTCAACCCCGATATAACCGGCACCGACTACGGTTACATGCTTGATATCCGGGTTTTTTAATTTTTCAATGACGGTTTGAGCATGTTGATACAGCTTAACTTGCTGAACGTTTTCCAGCTCCTTGCCCGGAATATTGGGCAGAATTGGGAGCGAACCGGTTGCCAGCACTAATTTATCATAGCTTTCTTCATATTTGTGACCATCCTTGCCAGTTGCGTAAACAATTTTTTTCTCGAAATCAATCCGGTCAACTGGTGTTTCCATGTGGACAGTTGCGCCCATGCTTTCCAGTTCGGTTTTATTGGAATAAAAAAGTCCGTCACCGCTGTCAATTTGGCCGCCGATCCACAGCGCCATGCCGCAGCCCAAGAAGCTGATATTGGAGTTTTGGTCAAAGACCACAACCTGATTGTCCTTGTTTAAAGTCAGCATTGTTCGAATCGCAGCCGTACCGGCATGGTTAGCCCCAATCACGATAATTTTGCTCATACATTCCTCCTTAGTGAATAATTGATATCTGGTAATA
>CAUUKX010000167.1:0-2825 GCA_963545585.1 uncultured Lachnospiraceae bacterium | reverse complement strand
TATCAATACTCTGTTTACCGGCGGCATCAGTGACAAAGAAGCCTTTTTCTCTTTGTTTTACGAGGAGGAAGGCTTTTTGTCCGATTTGGGCAAATCTGCCCGCCGCCGCCAGGTGCCGGTTATTCGGCCGGAAATGGCGCAGCTGCTGCAGCTTTTGCTGCGGCTGCAAAGACCGCGGCGAATTTTGGAGGTTGGAACGGCAGTGGCGTATTCGGCGCTTTTGATGAGTCGCTTCTTGCCGGCAGACGGGAGACTTTTGACGATTGAGCGGAACCCGATTATGCAGCGGGAGGCCGAAGAAAACCTGACTGCGGCCAAGGTGTGGCTGGCGGCTCAGGTGCCGGGAGACGAGCCGAGTGCCGGTCAGCCGGAGAGAGTTCAGCCCGATAAAATAGAATTATTATGCGGCGATGCCGCCCGGCTTCTGCCGGAATTAAAGGAACCGTTTGATTTTATTTTTTTGGATTCCGCCAAGGCGCAATATATTCATTTTTTGCCGGAATTGGTGCGGCTGCTGACCGCCGGCGGGCTTTTGGTAACGGATAATGTGCTGCAAAATGGTGAGATTATGGTTTCCCGTCATTTGCTGCCGCGCCGGGAAAGGACGACCCATAAGCGGATGCGCGAATATTTGCGGGCGGTCGGGGTTCACCCGCAGCTGACAACGCATTACTTTGGGCTGGCGGACGGAGTAACGGTCAGTATAAAAAAGGATTGAAGGAAAGAATATGAAGGAATGGATAAAAAAGCCGGAGCTGCTGGCGCCGGCCGGTTCTTATGAAAACTTGGTGACTGCCGTTAAATACGGGGCTGACGCGGTTTATTTGGGCGGCTCGGTACTGGGCTTGCGGGCGAAAGCAAAAAACTTCAGTCCGGCAGAAATGGCGGCCGGGGTGGCCTATGCCCGCAAAAATGGAGTAAAGGTTTATGTGACGGTGAATGTTTTTGCCCATAATCAGGATATAAAAGCGGCTAAGACTTATTTGCGGGAGCTGGGCGAGGAAATAAGACCAGATGCGTTGATTGTGGCTGATCCGGGACTTTTGATGCTAATTCGGGAAACTTTGCCGGAGATGGAAATTCATCTCAGCACACAGGCCAATAATACCAATTATTTGACATACCGCTTTTGGCATGGACAGGGTGTTAAGCGGGCGGTGCTGGCCAGAGAGCTGTCGCTGGCGGAAATCGGTGAAATCAGGGGCAATATCCCGGAGGATATGGAGATTGAGGGCTTTGTTCACGGGGCAATGTGTATGTCTTATTCGGGCCGCTGCCTGATTAGTAATTATTTGACCGGGCAGGATGCCAACCACGGCGCCTGCACCCAAAGCTGCCGCTGGAAATATCATTTGGTTGAGGAAACCAGACCGGGCGAATATCTGCCAGTATCAGAGGACGAAAACGGCACTTATTTTTTTAATTCCAAGGATTTATGTATGATTGACCATTTAGAGGACATCATGGCCGCCGGGCTTGATAGCCTGAAAATTGAGGGGCGAATGAAAACACCATTGTACGTGGCAACGGTGGTCAAGGCGTACCGACAGGCGATTGATTTGTGCCTCAGCGATCCGGCAGCTTATCAGGCCAAGAAAGCCTATTTTTTGGCGGAAGTGGGGAAATGCTCACACCGGCACTTTGACACCGGCTTTTTTTACGGCCGGCCGCAGAATGGACAAATCTATGAAAACTCCGCTTATATTAAAGATTATGTTTTTACAGCCAAGGTGCTGGGCTATGATTCGGCCAGCGGGCTGCATTTGATTGAGCAGCGCAATAAGTTTTCGGTGGGCGATACCTTGGAGATTTTAACCCAGCGGGGAGAAAATCTTTCCTTTTCGGTGGAGGCGATTCGGACGGAGAGCGGCGAAGGTAAGATTAGTGCAACTTTAGCCAAGGAAAAACTCTGGCTGCGTCTGCCTGAGCCGGTCGCACCAGAAACCATTATCCGCCGGCCAGCGGGGGAGTAAATAAAGATGCCGACAGCGGCGAACGTGCGTTCGGCCGAAGTGTTTTTTGAAGAAAATTTGAGAAAACCGAATTGATAATTTAGGGCACAACTTTTAAGCCGCCAGAACTGCCGACTTTTAAAAGGGGGATGTAAAAAATGATGATTATTCCGCCTGTTCCAAGTTCCGCAGGAACTTGTTCGCTCCGGCCGTCATGTAGACATAGTAAGGCTTTCCCTGAGACCGTTTTTTGTTAAGACTTTGAAAAAATACAATTCAGCAGAAAACAAAGCAATTCAGCACAAAGTTATTGCAAAATCCGCCGGACAGATTTAAAATCACTTTGTCCAATGATAAGAAGGAGGAGAGAATTTTATGAACCGATTTTTAAAACGCAGTCTTGTTTTTGTTTGTACATTAGCAGTGGTTATCTCATCGCTGGGGTTAAATCCAGCGGCGACAGTCTATGCCTATGCGGCTACGATGGCCCGGTCGGCGGAGCAAGGTAGAGCGGCCGGCGCAGAATCGGCAGAGCAAGAAGCGACACTGGAAGCGGAAGCAATCACAGGTACATCCACCAAGCCAGCAATCACACTCTTTGCCAGTACGAATGTAAAGTATTGGGACAGAAAAAACGGAAAAATAGCAACCGCACCGGCGGAAACAATCACAGCCGGTATGACAACTTGGGGCGAAGCAGGCGCTGAGAAATGGTATGTGGTGAATGGCACGGTTGAAATAAATACCCGAGTTACGGTAACCGGCGATGTCCATTTGATTTTGGCAGACGGGGCGCAGCTGAAAGCAAAACAAGGAATCAATGTGTCAGAGGAAAACGCCTTAACCATATATGGGCAGACAGACGAGGTTACA
>CAUUKX010000166.1:0-2857 GCA_963545585.1 uncultured Lachnospiraceae bacterium | reverse complement strand
AGGGGAAATATGAGTTAGAAAGTTAAGAAAGGAAACAAGAGAATGAAAACAAGAAACCGAAACTATATCAATTTATTGGGGCTGGTGTCGTTGATTTTATTGTTTTCTATGTCAACGGTGCTTCAGGCGACAGAAGTGAAAGCTGAGCCGGAAAAATATGCGCTGGATATTACATTACCGCTCAGCTTAAAAGAGGCGGACGATTCAATTCTGACTGATTCCTTTTATCAGTTTAAAGGCTACGCCGGTCAGGGCACATTGATTTTAACTGTTTATAATGTCAGTGATTTTCAGCTGTATGTCAATTATCAGCCAGTAAATACGGCGGCGTATCGCCAAAATGGCACTTACCGGGTCGATATTTCCGGTCTGACCAATAATTCGCAGAATGTTTTACAGGTAACGGGTGTGAAAGGGAATGACCCCAAACTGCAGGTTCAGATTCCTTATCCATCAATTGATATGGCTAAACTTTATTCAGAGGTACTGGATAAGAATATTATGACTTTATTTGAGGACATTGTGCAGGCTGAAATCCGGCAGGGTTCCACCGGCGGGCAGCTGGTTGTCTTAAAGGACGGGCGGCTGGTTAAAAATCTGGCTTTTGGCTATGTCAACAGCTATTATCCCGATGGTACGCCAATTCCGCTGGAGCAGAGAGTCAAAGTTACAAATCAGACCTTATTTGACTTAGCCAGCAATACCAAGATGTATTCGGTGAATTACGCGCTGCAAAAGCTGGTCGCGGACAAGAAAATTGCGGTCAGCGATCTGATCAGCAAGTATTTTCCGGAGTTTAAGGACGAAGCCGATGCCAAAATCAAGGGCAAAGATAAGCTGACGATTCGGGAACTGCTGGAGCATCAGGGCGGGTTCCCGGCTGATCCCCAGTATTTTAATGAAAATTACGATAAGGACGACGGAATCGTCAACGGCAAGAATGATTTGTTTTCGCAGGAAAGAAGCAAGACCGAGGAAATGATTTTAAAAACGCCGCTAATTTATGAGCCGGGCAGCAAAACAATATACTCTGACGTTGATTATATGCTGTTGGGATTGATTGTGGAAAAGGTCAGCGGCAAGGATTTAGACACCTATATGAAAGACGAATTTTACCGGCCGCTGGGCTTAGACCGGATTACTTTTAATCCGCTGCAATTCGGCTTTAGGGCCAATGAAATTGCTGCCAGTGAATTAAACGGCAATTCCCGTGACGGCGTGGTGACTTTCAGCAACAACCGGGTCGGAACGATTCAGGGTACGGTCCATGATGAAAAGGCGTATTATTCCATGAACGGTGTCAGCGGGCATGCCGGACTCTTTGCCAATGCTTTGCAGTTGGCTCAACTGGCGCAGGTCATGCTCAATGAAGGCGGCTACGGTCAATATCAATTTTGGGATAAGACAACGCAGGATTTGTTTGTTAAGCCCAAAGACAGCAATTCTACCTTTGGTCTGGGCTGGCGGCGGGAAGGCGATGGCCGGTACAGCTGGGCGTTTTCACCGATGGCAGATGCGGCAACGGTCGGCCATACCGGCTGGACGGGAACGTTGACGGTAATTGACCCGAAAGAGCAAATGGTGATAGTGCTTTTAACCAATAAGAAAAACAGTCCGGTGCTGAATAACAAGAAAAATCCGAACAATTTCTTCGGCGACCGCTTTTTAATCAATCGTTACGGGATGGCAGCGAGTTTGGTTTACCGGGCGCTGCATCCGGCGGATATGAAGCAGACGAAGGAACTGTTAAAGGAATTGGTCGAAGGCAAGCAAAGACTGATTAAAGAACAGCCGGAAATTTATAAAAATCGGGCGGACGAGGCTGATTTGAAGGCTTTGGAGAAGGTACAGGAAGTGTACAAAACCAAGTAAAAGCGGGATGAATGAATCCGCGCTTAACTTCAAATATTTAATTTTAAGTCATAAAAAGGCGCAGTCAAAGAAAAATACTTTGACAGCGCCTTTTGTAGTTCATCCGTTTTCTTTTATGCCACTACGCCAAATACGCCAAAACAGTTTTGGAGGTTACATGTCTGTCTAAAAAGGCAAAGCTTTTGCCGGAAAGCGGAGCTATCTATGCTCTACTTTTTCAATCCGATAGCCTTTTTCGGTTAAAAGCTTTAAAAGACTGTCATCAGCAATCGTATCGACCCGAATAATCAATTCGCTTTCTTCTGGGTTCTCAGTTGGGAGATTGAGAATATGGACGATATTATAATTTCTTTCCTTTAACAAGGTGCCGATATCGGCTAAGGTACCGGGACGGTCCTTGGCAATCAGGACAATGCGCGAGCCCTTGCCGCGGGCGGCCAGGATATCCAAAAAGGAAGCAATAATATCGTTTCGGGTGATGATGCCCTTAATCATGCAGTTTTCATCAACGACCGGAATCATATTGACATCTTTTTCATTCATCAACAAAGCGACATCTTCGATTGACATATCTTCCGTGCAGGTGACGACGTTTTGCTCCATGATATCAGCCACTTTGGTTTTATCCAGTATATAATTTAATTCGTAAATACTCAGAGAGGTGGCTTTTGACGGCGAAACCTCGCTGAGCAGGGTTTCGGTCACCATGCCGACTAGTTTGCCGTTTTCAACGACCGGCAGCTGGCGGACTGACTGCTCACGCATCAGTTTAAAAGCCAAAGAAATCGACGCTTCGGGAAAAACGGAAATGATATTTCGATTCATTTTCGCAGTAATATACATAAAATACCTCCTCATTAGGCATACGCTTCGGACAACTATATTATACACTATTTTGGCGGAAATGAATAGTGGCGAAGAATTTTTTCGAATATAAATGGTAAAATAAAGTGTCCGCTTTTGGGAGAGGAAGAATCGTTAAATA
>CAUUKX010000165.1:0-2862 GCA_963545585.1 uncultured Lachnospiraceae bacterium | reverse complement strand
TCGTTCTGTGTTATAATATTCTTGCATAGCTAATCTCCCTATGATTTGGTTTTGATCAACAAAATTATACCATAGATTAGCTATGTTTTTCTTTTTATTTTTTCTTCCCTATCTAACGATTCTTCCTCTCCAAAAAGCGGACACTTTATTTTACCATTTATAATAAAAAACACCTAACCTACAGTACCTTCGATAAAAAGTCCTTTGTCCGCTGCTCTTTCGGGCTGTCAAAGATTTCAGCTGGCGTGCCGCGTTCAATGATGATGCCTTCATCCATAAACACAACTCTATCGGCTGCGTTTTTGGCAAAGCCCATCTCATGTGAAACAATCACCATGGTCATACCGTCATTCGCCAGCTTCTGCATCAACAGGAGCACATCGCCCACCATTTCTGGATCAAGCGCCGAAGTCGGCTCATCAAAGAGCATCACATCCGGCTGCATCGCCAGCGCCCGGGCAATGGCAATCCGTTGCTTTTGCCCGCCGGATAAGGTACTGGGGTAAGCGTATTTTTTCTCGGTCAATCCCACCTGTTCCAGCAGCCGGTCGGCTCTTTCCTCCGCCTCGGCCGCCGATAATCCCAAGAGCTTCATCGGCGCTAAGGTAATATTTTCCAGCACCGTTTTATGGGGAAACAAATTAAAATGTTGGAATACCATGCCTATTTTCTGCCGGTGTTTATCTAAGTTCAAATCATCCGCCAGCAGCTCACTGCCCTCAAAGATAATTGACCCGGATTCCGGAACTTCCAGTAAATTGAGACAACGCAAAAAAGTACTTTTGCCCGAACCGCTCGGCCCGATGACAAACACCACCTCGCCCCGACGAATCTCCTCGGACACGCCCTTTAAGACATGGAGCTTGCCGAAGGTTTTGTGCAGGTCTTTCACCGACAGCAAAACTTCACCGCTTACTTTTTTTTCTTTTGCATTATCGTTCATCGCTTCGGTTCAATCTCCTTTCCGCACCTTTCACACCCTTAGATAAGGTCAGGGTTAAAGCCAAATAAATCAGCAGTGCCACAATCAGCGGCGGCACTGGCTTATAGGTCTTACTCTGAACAATGCTGACGCCGTCCATCAAATCAACAATGCCGACCATTGACACGATTGCCGTTTCTTTAATCAAAACAATAAATTCATTGCCCAGCGCCGGCAAAATATTTTTAACCGCCTGCGGTAAAATAATTTCCTTATAAGTAATAAAAGAAGATAAACCCAAGGATCGGGCAGCTTCCATTTGGCCCTTATCAACCGATTGAATCCCCGCCCGGATAATTTCCGCCACATAAGCCGCCGAGTTCAGCGACAGAGCAATTACCCCGGCCGCATAGCGCGACATTCCGGTTGTGGAGTTAAAAATTAAAAGCAGCTGCACCAACAGCGGTGTCCCCCGAATCAGTTCAATATAAGCTCCGGCCAGTGTCCGCAGCAGTTTCAAAAACCAATTTTTAGAGGCACTGATGCGCAGCAGGGCTAAAATCATACCCAGCAGAAAACCTATGGTAGTCGCCAGCAAAGACAGCAGCAAAGTATTAATCGTACCTTTTAAAAAATACGGATAATACTTGACTGCCATATCCACAAAATCAATAAGCGGTTTCTTTATCAGTTCCAGTGCTCCCATGACTTAGTCCTGTTCCATCCATTTATTGGCTTCTACTACCATCTCGTCAATCTTTTTTTCCTCAAGTAATGTCTTAATCGTTTGATCGACTACCGCTAAAAATTCGCTTTCCTCTTTTTTCACTGCTACCGAAGAACCGCTGTCTCCCTCAATTGCCACATCCAACACCGCCATTGCCAAATCCTCATTTTTGCTGATATAAGCAGCTGCAACCGGTTCTTCCAGCACAATGCCGTCGCTTTTACCGGATTTTAATTCCATAATCAAAGCCGGAATCTTGCCCAAAGCAATTTTATTAGCATCCATCATATTTTTGTCAGCAAACTCCTCCTGAATGGTTCCCTTCTGCACGCCGATGGTTTTGCCGTTAAACGCTTTTAGGCTGGTTAAGGTATCCAAATTTTCCTTGCGGATTACGATTTTTTGCTGCGGTTTATAATAAATCATGGAAAAGTCAACCGCTTGCGCCCGTTCTTCCGTAGCCGACATTCCGGCAATGACCATATCGACCTTATCGGAATTCAGCGATACCAAGAGTGCATCAAACTCCATATCTTCAATCTTTAATTTCACCCCCAGCGCCTTGGCGATTTCTTTGCCAATTTCAATATCAAAGCCGACAATTTCATCTTTTCCGTCAATGATCGCATGGGTCTCATACGGCGGATAATCGGCGCAAGTACCCATCACTAATACGCCTTTTGCCTTTATTTGCTCTAATTTATTGGTCGCTTCAGCCACGGCGGGTTTGGCTTCGGTTTTAACTTCCTCTTTTTTCTCTCCAGTCTGAGCCTGTCCGCCGCAAGCCGCTAAAGACACAGCCACCAGCAACGCCATGATTAAACTTGTCATTTTCTTCATACTATTTCCTCCCTTTTCTGCCGCCAGCGCTTATCGCTCCCTCCAGCCGCATTTCCGTTTGATTTTTAACCCATTCCGATTCCCTGCTTCAATCCCTGCTTTGTCTGCTTTAACGAGTCAGTACTCAGCTTATTTACTATGAATGTTATTATATGCCTAAAATCCGGCGGCGTCAAGTCAAGATTTTATATTTATTCTTTTTTATTATTATTTATTCATTCGTTGAATCACCTGATTCAGTTCCTGTAAAAGCTGCATAACTTTATCTTCGCTCTCTGCCACCTGCATTGGTAAATTTGTCCGCTCCTGCCGAAGCACATTCAGTTTATCATATTGATATGCAAATTGAGTCTGAAACTGCGGCCAGTCCTCC
>CAUUKX010000164.1:0-2876 GCA_963545585.1 uncultured Lachnospiraceae bacterium | reverse complement strand
TCGGCTGCTTCGGCTGCTTCGGCTGCTTCGGCTGCTTCGGCTGCTTCGGCTGCTTTATTTCTCCTGCCTTTATTTACTCTTTGGTCTGCCCGCTTTTCTTTTTTGTTTCGCAATCAGGACATACTTCTCTGCCTCTTTGTATTATTTGTATTATATTATATAATACAAATAATACAAAGTCAAGTATTCTTTTACCGTTCAGTTCATGACCAATCGCTTGCCTAAACGGCAACGCCATTTTCAAACACTTTACAGTCCGATAAAAACAGCACGCCGTTTAATCGCAGCTTGATAGCAGATCATCGCTTTCACCAAACAGCGGTATAGGCATTTTAAATAGGGATTGCCCGCTCTAACACCCACGCACTGGCTTTAAAATTCCTCTCATTCTGACATACCCCGAAATTAGCGCTAATGTGCCTATTGTTATCATCGCACAGCACATAATATTTTCCAATACTCTCCGGTGCAAAAAAGCATCCAAAAGGACTGTTGCCAGCGGAATAAAATATAAGACAACAGCCAATAACCGCCCAATTTTATCAAAAAACAAAATTCGGTTCTTTTTTTGTATTTTATTTATCAAATAGGATGTTAGACAAAACTCGGCAAACTTCATCCCTATGATTACCAACATCCCCAAGGGCAACAAACCCTGCCCATATAAGAAAATGCTGGCTGTAAAAATAAAGAAAAAATCTGCTCCCACATCTAATATCGCTCCAATCTTTGTTTCCACACCGTAATAACGTGCCAGCCTACCATCCCAAAAATCCGTCAAAGCAATCAGCAAAAACAGCAGACTGCAACCCCAAAATCTATTTTTTTCATCAAACAGCATGATATTAAATAAAATGGAAAAAGGAATTCGGGATAAAGTTAAGCCATTGATTAAAAATTTTTTCCAGACTCCTAACAGTTGATCTTTCATCATTATATTCTCCTTAAAATTTAATTATTCTCATTTTTGATTACGCAGCGGTCATAAGCCCAAAATATACCGCCGGCAGTTCCTTTTTTATCTACTTTTTTCTCTCTGAATGAATGTGTTTTTTGTCCATTCGCCATCTTAGCATACTCATTCCTTTTTATCAAGCCTAACTACCCATTTGTTTAATGCCCGCATGAAAAAACCGAACACTGAAAAGCCTAAAACTATAATCATTTCCCATTTCAGCAACTTGCCTGATATAGCAACGCCAAAATCGGCACTTTGCTAATTTTTACATAAAACTATCGCATTTTATATAAAAATATGCTATACTATTTGCAGTTGAATAGACAGCTTTTGGCTCTGTTTTCAAAAACAGTTACCGCTTCAACAAGCTGTATAAAAGAGATAAAAAATTCAACTGATAAAGGATAGGGAACTATAAAAAATTTCAAATAAGGAGAGTGCGCTATGATTTTAAATCATTCTATTTTGGTATCCAAATATTCTTCTCGTTTTTGCCGCTTTCCCGCCAGGGAGGTAATCACATGAATTCCGCACCGCATTTAAAAAAATTAACACTGCTTCATTCCAATGATTTGCATGGTGACTTTTTAGCCGAACAGGTTGATGACAAATTAGTTGGCGGCGTTTCTATGCTGTCCGGCTATATCAATCAAGTCCGGCAATCGGAGCAAAACGTAATCTACGCCATTGCCGGCGATATGTTCCGCGGCTCAATCATCGACTCCGAATACAAAGGAATTTCTACCATTGAAATTATGAACGCCTTAGCACCCGACATTGTTACCATCGGCAACCATGAACTGGATTACGGCATCCCGCATTTGCTTTTTATTGAAAAATGCGCTCAGTTTCCGATTATTAACGCCAATCTGTTTATTAAAACCAATCATGCCCGTCTGTTTTCACCTTATTACATCATGGAAATCGATGGCATGAAAATCCTTTTTATCGGCATCATCACTAACGCCGTTTTAGCACAGGCCAAACAGGATCACCTGATCGGCTCTTTCATCGGAATTGAAGAAGCGGCGCAGGAAGTCGGCCGAATCTGCAACACCTATAATCGAATCGACATTGATTTTACCGTTCTCTTAACTCACATCGGCTTTGAGGCCGACAAGGAACTGGCTGCGCTGCTGCGGCCGGAATGGGGTGTCGATCTGATTATCGGCGGCCACTCCCATACCTTAATGGATCAGCCCTATACTGTTAGCGGTATCCCGATTGCCCAAGCCGGGGTCGGAACCGACCAAATTGGGCGCTTTGACATCATTGTCAATACCGATACCAACAGCATTGAAAGCTACGAGTGGCAGTGCATTCCGATTGACAATCGGCACTGTCCAGTAGATGAGCAGATGGAACACCTGATTCGCAAGTACAAGGATGTAACCGATCAAAAATACGCCCGCATCGTCACCCGCTTCAGCTGTCCTTTAACGCATCCGCAGCGCAATACCGAAACGGCTCTGGGAAATCTGTTTGCTGATATTTTTAAAAACAGCTTAGGGGTAGACATTATGCTGCTCGGTTCTGGCAGCATCCGCGGCACAAAGTTAGGACCAATTGTTGAATACGGCGGTTTAGCCGAGATTTTTCCCTATGACGACGGCGTTTATATGCTGAAAGTGGACGGCCGAACCTTCCGTCAAATGATGCTTTATATGCTGCGCGACGATGCTTTTTTGGACAAGACTGAGTTTTATCAGTTATCGCATGAATTAAAGCTTACCTATTCGCGTTCCCGCAAGGAAATCGTCAGCCTGACTTATCAGGGCAAGGAAATGGCTAATGATGACATTTTCACGGTTGGTCTGCAAAACTATCACTATTGCAATTTGGAAAGTTTTTTTGGTGTCAGTTTTGATCATATCAAAACTTTTGCTATCCCCAAGGTAATTTCCACTTCCTGTCTGGA
>CAUUKX010000163.1:0-2982 GCA_963545585.1 uncultured Lachnospiraceae bacterium | reverse complement strand
TCCACTTCCTTTTTTCCCCTTTTTTGAGTGGATTTTACCTTTACACTTTAGCCAATTTACCTTAGGTGTTTTTTATAAAAAAACCGCTTGCATTTCTCCGGAAAGTGTGATATAGTATTGGAGTATGAGCATGGGTGTTCCGCTGGCAGACAGGCTGCGTAAGAACACATTGGCAGGAAGGAGAAAAACTCATGAATGAAATTATCAGAAAAATCGAGCAGGAACAGTTAAGAGACAATGTAGCAGACTTTAAAGTGGGTGACACGATAAAGGTACATGCTTTGATTAAGGAAGGAAACCGGGAAAGAATTCAGGTTTTTGAAGGAACTGTTCTGAAAAGACAAGGCGGCGGTGCGAAAGAAACGTTCACCGTCAGACGGGTTTCTTATGGTGTTGGCGTGGAAAAAAGCTGGCCGCTGCATTCGCCGGTTATTCATCATATTGAAGTGGTTCGCCGCGGTAAAGTTCGTCGGGCAAAACTGAACTACTTAAGAGAAAGATCCGGTAAGAGTGCTAAGATTAGAGAAAAAGTAGAAGCTCGCTAAGAGGTGCTGGACTGGAACGGCGTGCAAGCACGTTTTTAGGGAAGTACAACCATGGACATGAAAAGCCTATCTTGAAGAAAAAAAGATAGGCTTTTTTCATGAATTCAGAAATATGGCAAGGGAGGACAAGAAGAAGTTATGAATATACAATGGTATCCGGGCCATATGACCAAAGCCAAACGCATGATGGCCGAAAACCTGAAACTAATAGATATTGTGATTGAATTGGTTGATGCCAGAGCACCGCTTTCCTCAGCCAACCCGGATTTGCGGACTCTGACCAACGGCAAGCAGCACTTGATTTTGCTGACAAAGCCTGATTTGGCGGATGCAGAGGCAACCGAAGCATGGCTGGAATATTTTAAGCGCCAAAATAAGTTTGCGCTGGCTGTGAATGCCAAGACGGAAACAAATATGAAAAGAGTGCAGGCCATGATTGACCGGATCATGCAGCCGATTTTGGAGCGCTATAAAAAGAGGGGGCTGATTAATAAACCGGTCAGAGCGATGATTGTCGGTATTCCCAATGTGGGTAAATCCACCTTTATCAATAAAATGGCCGGGAAAACTATGGCCAAAACCGGCAACAAACCGGGCGTAACCAAAGGCAAGCAATGGATTAAGCTGAAAAACGGACTGGAACTGCTGGATACGCCGGGGGTGCTGTGGCCCAAGTTTGAGGATCCGCTGGTCGGCCGGAAACTGGCCTATATCGGTACGATTCGGGAGGAAGTAATCGACAGCTATCAGCTGGCACTGTCTTTATTTGAGTTTTTAGCAGAATATTTTCCGATAAGGTTTATGGAATGTTTTCCTTTTGCCGATATAAATAAGGAAAGCAGCCAGAATTTTGAACAGTTAGCCAGGGAACGCCATTTTGTCAAGAGCGGCGGCGAGGCTGATACGGAAAGGCTGTCCCATGTTTTTTTAGAAAACTTTCGCAACGGCAAATATGGGCGGTTCACTCTGGAAAAGCCGGAGCAGTTTGAGACGGTGGAAATTACAGCCGGTAAGCCGGTGAGTTGAGAAATAGTTATCAAGTTCCGGCCAAGCCGAAAGACATCCCTGTGAACCGGGCAAGTTTCGGTGGCCGACAAGGCAAAGCCGGATAGATAACGAGGAAGGAAAAATGCAGGAAACGGATTTGTTTTTGCCGCTGAAACAGTTTTATGAGCAGCTGGGTTATTCGGTTGAGGGCGAGGTTAAGGACTGCGATGTTTTAGTGAAAGCCGGAGAGGACTTTTTAGCGGTTGAACTGAAAAAAGATTTGAATTTGAAAGTAATTTTACAGGCAGTCAACCGGCAAAAGCTCTTTGATTTGGTTTATATTGCCGTGCCGATGCAGAAAATCAAACCAAAGAGCCGAAATTACTTAGATAAGCTGCATTTGCTCAGGCGTTTGGGGATTGGGCTTTTGCTGGTTCATACCGTTACCAGCGAGGTGGTCTGTGTGCAGCAGCCGGTAGAAGCTGAGCGCAGCCGGGTGATGGCGGCGGCCAAAAAGAAAAGGGCGGCAGTGATTGCCGAGTTTGAACAAAGACTGCTGAAAAACAATACCGGCGGTACTGTCCGCAGGTCGATTACCACCGCTTACCGCGAGCAATGCTACCGCTTGGCCTATTTATTAAAGGACGGGGCCAGAACGCCGGCGGAACTGGCCAAGACGGGACTTGTCCCTAAGCGGGTATCTGCGATTTTAAATGCCAATTTTTATGGCTGGTTTGAGAAAGAAAAAAGAGGTGTTTACCATTTATCGCCGCTGGGAAGGGAAGTTTTAAAAAGTGAGAAAAAGACGGTTGCAGCGCTGATGAAACAGGCGAGTCTTGAAAACGGCTACGGATTATGATAGAATAAAAATATTAGGTAGAAACCGTAATAAGTTTAAAGTAATGGGTGATAAAATGCAAAATGTAGGTAAAGAATTTCAAAAGAAATATAAGATCCTATCTGTGCGGGATGAAAAAGAAATCTATTCCTTATATGAAGCAGAAGAAATCAGTACAGGGCATTTGTATATTGTCAAGTATTATCGGTTAAGCCTTTTTTCTCAAGTGCTGGGCTCTTTGAAGCAGCAGCTGGAAAAATTAGCGGCCGATGAAACCGAATTTTTACCAGCTATTTATGATATTGGGGAAGAAAATAACGAGCTTTATGTTGTTACGGAAAAAATAGAAGGCTATCAGTTAAGCGATTTGATTAACCGCAAGGAAAAGTATGATATTGTCTGGGTGCTACGGCTGATTAAAAAAATTGCCGAGGGGATTCAATATTTTTCCAAAAGCGGTATCGCCATGTATTTGGTCAATCCCAAAAAAATTTTTATTGATATGGGAGAAAACGGAGAAAAACTCAGCGTTAAGTTTAGCGAGTTGGTTTCCGGCGAATATGTGGAAGAAAAAGACAGCGATTTTATGATGGAGCAGGCCGTTTACATGGC
>CAUUKX010000162.1:0-3182 GCA_963545585.1 uncultured Lachnospiraceae bacterium | reverse complement strand
CACACCGAAAAAAAGACGTTTCCCGCAAGAAACGCCTCTTTGTTACAACATCCACAATCCGTCTTCCGTTAAAAACGGGTTGGTATTTTTCTCTGTTCTGATTGTCGTATTTAAGCCATGTCCGGCATAAACGACCGTTTTTTCCGGTAAGGTTAATAATTTTTCTTTAATATTATTCAGTAAATCCGTCGCCGGACCATCATACAAATCCATCCGACCCACGCTTTGCCGGAATAAGGTATCACCGGAAAACACACAGCCGCTGTCCGGCATATAATAGCAAATGCTGTATGGTGAATGTCCCGGCACCAGCAGCGCTTCAAAACGCAGGCCGTCGCCGAAATCCAGCACCTGCCCTCCATCTACCGATTCATCGGCTGCCGCCGTAATAGCCGCATCGGCATACAGTCCAGATAGATTTTTCAGCGGATCGGCAATCATTTCCCGCTCGCCGGCCGGCACATAGGACTTAACCTGAAACGCCTCCCGCAGTGCATCAACCGCACCGATATGATCATAGTGAGTATGTGTAATCAAAATCGCCTTTAGCTCGACACCCAGCTCTTTGATCCGCTCTACTAAAAGCGGCGCATCATCACCCGGATCAACGACAACCGCCGTTGCCGCATCGCTGATGACAAGGTAACAATTTTCCTGAAGCATACCGGTAATCTTTTTTTCTACCTTCATGCCAACCTCCTTATACTGCCGCTGCTCTGCCTCACTTGTCGGATTGCTTTCCTTGTCTGTTTTCGGCTCAGACAGCTTTTGCTTAACCAGCGGTGGCTTCTTCCGTCCAGCGCTGTCCTGCTCCACATTCCGGCAGCGCACTTTACCCCTTGGTTCGAATCACTTCATAAATGCCTTCAATTCCGTTTAGCTTACGCAGCAGATTTTCCAGCTCTTGTTTATTGCGAATCTCCAGCGTCAGGCTGATAACCGCATGAGTAACATCAACCTTGCGGGCATTGAAGTTTACCATATTGATAGCCGAATCGGCAATCACCCGGCTGATATCCATAACCAGTGCCGGCCGGTCAGCCGCAATCACCTGAATATCAACCTTGTAAATCATCTGGCCTTTTTGGACTTCACTGTCCTGCTGCCATTCTGCATCAATCAGGCGCTCCCTTTCATCCTCGGTCAGATTGATAATATTAACACAATCCGTCCGGTGAATGCTGATGCCTCTGCCTCTCGTAACATAACCCACAATCTCATCGCCCGGAATCGGCGTACAACATTGTGAAAAACGAACTGCCAAATCTTCAATTCCCTTAACCACAATTCCGGATTTGGTCTTTTTAGGGTGAATCTTTTGGGTTTCCACTACTTCTTTTAAGATTTCTTCGGGCTTACGCTCTTTATTCAAATCTCTTTCATAATAGACCAGCAGCTGATTCAGCACCTGTCCCTCTTTGAGACCGCCGTGCCCAATTGCAGCTAAAACCGACTCCCAGTCAAGAAAACCGTACCGCTGCATCGCTTTCTTTTGATACTTGACCGCAGCAATTTTATCCATTGGCAAGCCTTTTAACTTGGCTGCTTTTTCCAATAAGTCCTTGCCCCGCAGGATATTTTCTTCCTTGTTTTCCCTGCGAAACCAAGCGTTAATCTTGTTTTTGGCCTGCGTGCTCTTGACAATTTTCAGCCAATCGCGGCTGGGGCCTTTGGAATTCTGAGACGTTAGTATCTCAATCTGATCCCCGTTGACAATCGTATAATCAAAGGTAACAATCTTGCCGTTGACCCTGGCACCAACCATCTTATTACCGACTGCGCTGTGAATCATATAGGCAAAATCAATCGGTGTTGAACCGCTCGGCAGATTATATACCTCACCCTTAGGCGTAAAGGCATAAACCTGATCATTAAAAATATTCAGGTCGGTCTTTAAAGCGTCCATAAACTCTTTATTATCCGACATATCCCGCTGCCATTCCAAGATCTGGCGCAGCCAGTTGAGCTTTTGTTCTTCTTTGACGGCGGTACTGATGCCGCTTTGATTTTCCTTATACTTCCAGTGAGCGGCAATACCGTATTCGGCTGTTTTGTGCATTTCAAAAGTTCTAATCTGCATTTCAAACGGCTCACCGCCGGGGCCAATCAGGGTCGTATGGAGCGATTGATACATATTGACCTTGGGCATGGCAATATAATCTTTAAACCGCCCCGGAATCGGTTTATACATTTCATGAATAATTCCCAGCACGCCATAGCAGTCCTTAATCGAATCGACAATTGCCCGAATGGCAAACAAATCATAAATCTGATCAATCGTCTTATCCTGATTGACCATCTTCTTATAAATACTGAAAAAATGCTTGGGCCGACCCATCACCTCAGCCTTGATGTCTGCCTCCTCGATGTGCATTTTTACATCCTTAACAATATTCCGGATAAAATCTTCCCGCTCGCTGAACTTTTTAGCTACCTTTTCTTTAATATCATGATAAGCCACTTCATCCAAATATTTCAGTGACAAATCCTCCAGCTCCGCCTTGATTTTACTGATACCCAAGCGATTGGCCAGCGGCGCATAAATGTTCAATGTTTCCGTAGCAATCCGCAGCTGCTTTTCGTGAGGCATCGATTTTAGCGTCTGCATATTATGCAGACGGTCGGCTAATTTAATCAAAATAACCCGAATATCCTTGGCCATCGCCAGAAACATCTTGCGGTAATTTTCCGCCTGAATTTCTTCCTGCGAAGCGGTATAAGGAATGTTAGTCAGCTTGGTTACCCCGTCAACCAACAGCGCTACGTCATCGCCGAAAAGCTCTACAATCTGGTCAATCGAATAAACCGTATCTTCCACCACATCATGCAGGATTCCGGCAATAATGGATTCTTTATCCAGTTCCAAGTCCGCCAAAATGATTGCGACCGACAAAGGATGAATGATATAAGGCTCACCGGATTTGCGCAATTGACCTTCATGCGCCGATTTTGCTAAATGATAGGCTTTTTCAATCATCGTCACATCTTCTGAGGGATGATATTTTCTAATTCTGTCAATCAATATTTGATATAACTCTTCCGGTGTTTTTGTCTGCATCTCCATTCCTCCTTCCTCTGCCATAACATAAAGCGGAACAAATCCCGTGAGTGCAAGAGAAAATCCTTCGGATTTTCTCTCCGCATCGCTGCTCATATAGCTTGCTTATCAAAAATGCTTGGGC
>CAUUKX010000161.1:0-3216 GCA_963545585.1 uncultured Lachnospiraceae bacterium | reverse complement strand
GGCGGGCAATCTGCCTAAAAAAGACTGTTCTGACGAACATGGGAAAGTTGAGTAATAAACTTAAAGTTTTTTGGTCAAGAGGGGCAGCCTTTCTGGAAGTGGCAAGCTGTAGTCGAAAACCCTGCTTTCTGAGCGGGGGCACAGCCGCCTAAATGCAGCTGCCTAAGACAAAAGGCAGCTTTGGTGAGCGAAGAAAAATGGAATAAAAGCCGAAAAACGGAAAGGATTTTGGCGATGGCTGCGGTTTGCAGCAGAAAAAGAAAGATAAGAGGTTGGAATGAAAGAATATGATGTGATTTTCCCGAATTTATTTGGCGGGATTAGGATAGAACACTTAGAGCCGGTGGCCTTTCGGCTGTTCGGGCTGGAAGTGTACTGGTACGGTATTATTATTACTGCCGGAATTTTGGCCGGATATTATCTGGCGGTTTATCGGGCGAAAAAAATGAACTTTGACCCGGAAATCATCAATGACTTTGTGCTCTATGCCGTGATTGCGGCGGTGATTGGAGCCAGACTTTATTATGTGATTTTTTCTTGGCAGGATTATAAGGATAATTTGCTGGATATCTTTAATCTGCGCCGAGGGGGGCTGGCGATTTACGGTGCAGTAATCGGTGCGGTGGCGGCAATCTTGGCATACTGCAAATGGAAAAAGGCTTCTTTTTTAAAGATAGTCGATGTAGCGGCGCCGGGGCTGATTTTGGGGCAGATTATCGGGCGCTGGGGTAATTTTATGAATATGGAAGCCTTTGGCGGGGCATCGGATGGGCTTTTGGCCATGGCGCTGCGCTGGGATAAGGCAAAGTATATTCCGGCCGAGATGGAGAATCAGTTTACCTTGATTGACGGCGTGAAATATTTGCAGGTGCAGCCAACTTTTTTGTATGAATCTTTATGGAATCTGGGCGTTTTGCTGTTTCTGCTGTTTTGGACGGAAAGGCGCCGGTTTGACGGCGAGATTTTTTGCCTGTATTTGCTGGGCTATGGCTTGGGGCGGGTGTGGATTGAAGGGCTTAGAACGGATCAGCTCCTGCTTTCTTCGGGACTGCCGGTTTCGCAGGTTTTGGCAGCAGTTTTGATCATAGGTTCAATGGTGTGGCTGGTGGTGGGGCGAAAAAATCAGTCCGCCAGCAACAAACAGGACTAAAATACTAATTCGGATAGAATGCTAAATATTGTGTTTGCCGATTGGGGAAACAACTAAATATAGAGAAAATTCATAGAAAAAAGAGTCAAAGCGTGCTTTGGCTCTTTTTTTGGCTGAAAAAGACTTGATTTTTTTTGGATATCAGGTTAATATGATAGAAAAGTGGAAGAAAATGGTAACAAGTGGGGAATGATGGAGGAGAAAAATGTTTATCGGGGAGTATCGTTTTTCCGTGGATATCAAGGGTCGGGTATCGATTCCAACTAAATTCCGGGAAGAACTGGGCGAGGTCTTTTATATTACCAAAGGCTTTGATACCTGCTTGTTTGTCTATTCCGCCGGGGAATGGGAACGGTTTATGCAAAAGTTAGATGCCGTTCGGTTAAGTTCTAAGGATTCCCGCAAAATTCAGCGTTTCTTTTTGGCGGCTTCCACCGAATGTAGCATTGATAAACAGGGGCGAGTGCTTCTGTCTGCGCCGCAAAGGGAATATGCCGGAATTGAAAAAGATGTGGTAATTATCGGTGTATCCAATCGTCTGGAGATTTGGGCAGAAGACGCTTGGCGCAGTTATGTGGAGAATGAAGAAACCGATATCAGCGGCTTGGCTGACCGAATGGAAGATTTGGAACTGTAAACCCCTGCCGGTTTTACTGATGCTTGCAAAGGCTGACAAAGGCTGACCACGCCCGTGCTGCAAGCGGAAGAATTGCCGAGGGATATCATAAGGAGAAAACATGGAATTTAAACATATTCCCATTTTATTGGCAGAATGTCTGGACGGTTTACAGATTAAACCGGGCGGAGTTTATATGGACGGCACGCTGGGCGGAGCCGGACATGGCTATGAAATTGCTGCTCGGCTTAGCGAACAAGGAATATTTTTGGGTTTGGATCAGGACGAGGAGGCCTTGAGCGCCGCCGAACAGAAATTGAGGGCGCTGCCGGATAAAGACATCCGGCTGCTGCACAGTAATTTTACTGATTTTAAGAATGCGCTTTTTCTGGCGGGCATAACGAAGCTGGATGGTATTTTGCTGGATTTAGGGATTTCTTCTTATCAGATTGATAATCCGGCCAGAGGTTTTACCTATATGAAGGACGCACCGCTGGATATGCGGATGGATCAGAGTAGAAACAGGGATGCTGCGCAGATTGTCAATACTTATCCGCAGGCGGAGTTAGCCAGAATATTTCGCGAATACGGCGAAGAAAAGTTTGCTGGCGAGATTGCCGCAAAGATTACGGCGGCCAGAAAGAATCATCCGATTGAAAGCAGCTATCAGCTGAATGAGCTTATTGATCAGGCAATTCCCAAAAAAGTTCGGGCTGCCCGCAAAGGCCACCCGGCCAAGCAGGTTTATCAGGCACTGCGAATTGAATGTAACGATGAGTTGAAGGCGGTTGAGCAGGCCTTGCCGGAAATGGCAGGATATTTAAAAGACGGCGGACGGTTGTGTGTCATTACTTTTCACTCGCTGGAGGACAGACTGGTAAAAAATATTTTTCGGGACTTGGAGAACCCTTGTATTTGTCCACGCGATTTTCCGGTTTGCGCTTGCGGGCGAAAGCCGCTGGGCAGGGTGATTACCCGCAAACCGATTGTACCGTCGGCAGCGGAGCAGGAAGAAAATGAAAGATCGCACAGCGCCAAGCTCCGGATTTTTGAATGTCGCCGACCGACGGAAGAATAAAAAAATTAAAGCTATAGTTTAGGTAGTATTGCCCCTGCACTATAAACAGATTCATAGCAAAGGGAATTGCAAAGTGCAGAAAGGAGGATAGCCGTGAGTCAGACCGCAAAAGAAAAACAAAATTATTATACGCAAACCCAAGGCAGCCTGGCTTCCCAGATTGACTATCTTCCAAAATTTTTGGATAAACCCGGTTTTCAGCCGCGGGTGATTGATAGTCCGAAAAAAACAGTTGCAATCAAGGTCAATAAAGGATATACTATATTGTTGTTTTTAACCATTGTTTTGTGTATTGCACTGTGCACGATTTATTTGAAATCGGCCTTTTCCTTGATTGCCGTGCAGGCGGAGGTAAACCGTTTAAAGTCAGAA
>CAUUKX010000160.1:0-3222 GCA_963545585.1 uncultured Lachnospiraceae bacterium | reverse complement strand
AGGAGGTATGCCATGAAGTTTTTCTTAGACACCGCTAATGTTGAGGATATTCGGAAAGCCGCCGCCATGGGCGTGATTTGCGGCGTAACCACCAACCCATCGCTGATTGCCCGTGAGGGTCGCGACTTTAAAGAGGTTTTGCAAGAAATCAGCCGTATTGTCGACGGCCCAATCAGCGGTGAAGTCAAAGCTACGACCACCGAGGCCGAAGCAATGATTGAAGAAGCCAGAGAAATCGCCCAGCTTCACCCCAATATGGTGGTTAAAATCCCCATGACCGTCGAAGGCTTAAAAGCGGTTAAGGTACTGGCCAAAGAAAAGATTAAAACCAATGTTACCTTGATTTTCAGCGCCAATCAAGCCTTACTGGCGGCCCGAGCCGGTGCCGATTATGTTTCGCCTTTCTTAGGGCGGCTGGATGATATTTCCACCGACGGCGTTGAGCTCGTCAGAATGATTGCCGAGATTTTTGCAATTTATGAGCTGCCGACTGAAATCATCGCCGCCAGCGTCCGTCATCCGATGCATGTTACCCAGTGCGCTTTGGCAGGCGCAGATATTGCGACCGTTCCCTATGCGGTGATTGAAGCCATGACCAAGCATCCCTTAACCGATGCTGGGATTGAAAAGTTTAAGCAGGATTACTTAAAGGTCTTTGGAAAATAGGATTTGACACTTGATTTTTTTGTGAATCATTGTTAAAATAGGGAATGTTGAATTTAAAATGCTTGAAAAAAGCTATCTGTTGTTTCTGACTGCTGCCGCAAAATATAATTATTGGCCCGGCGGCGGGCAAATGCTGCAAAATACCGGCACTCCGGCACATAACCGGTCAACACCCGTAACTTTTGCAGCCCAAATAACAGCAGCTTGGCTTGGGTCTTAGGAGGGTATTTATGCCGCAGTGGTTACTAATTTTACTGATCGTGCTTGCCGTAACAGCCATTGTTTTGTTTGTGCTGTATTATTTCGGCAACAAAATGCAAAAAAAGGCAAACGACAGTCAGGAAATGATTGAGCAAAGCAAAGTCGTAACGTCCGCACTGATTATTGATAAAAAGAAGCTGAAAGCTCAGGATTCTTCTTTGCCGCAGATGGTACAGGAACAAATTCCATTTTATCTGCGCTGGCGCAAGCTCCCGATGGTCAAGGCTAAAATCGGACCAAAAATCGCAACGCTGTTATGTGATGAAAGCGTCTATCAGCACTTGCCAATCAAAAAAATGGTGAAAATTGAGCTGGCCGGTCTTTATATTGTCAGCATCAAAAGCGGCAAATTAGAAACTCCGGTAAAACCGGGCTGGCGTCAGCGTTTGGCACTGTGGGTCAAAAATGCTCAGGCCAAAACAAACGCACAAAGCAGCGCTAAAAAATAATTCAGATTTTCATGCAGATATGCCGTTTGCAATATGGCGAAGCATTTTGGCAACAAACTCAAGAAATGTTTCCCATTTCCGCCATGCCGCCCGATTCGCCTAAAAAATTACGGCTCTGACCAGCATGGAAAAGCTGAATGAAACAATAACAAAAACTTTTCGTAAAGAGCGGCTGCACAGGACAATTTCCGGCAGCCGCTTTCTTTATTAACAGCAGCGGCACTATCCGCAAGGAGGAAATAATGTCTAATTTTCATGGCAGTGATGTTGAAAAAATTGCTGCTCTCTATCAGGTTCAGCCTCAGGATTTAATTAACTTTGGCGTAAACGCCAACCCTTTGGGTCTGCCCGCTAAAGCCAAGCAGGCCTTAGCCGAACAAATCGAGCTTTTCAGCCGCTATCCCGACCCGGAGTATGCCCAGCTGAAAAATGCACTCAGCCGGTACTTAGCCGTCGATTTTGCCCGTATCCTGCCGGCCAGCGGTACCAGCGAACTGATTCATCAGGTAATTCGGCATTTTGCGCCGAAAAAGGCGCTGCTCTATACCCCGACTTATTCCGAGTATGCCAGTAACATCCGCAGGCAAGGTGGTCAGATACTGGAGCTGCCGCTGGTCAAGGACAACCATTTTCAATTTCCGGCCGCTGAATTCCATCGTTTGCTGGAGTCGGCCGATCTTGTCCTGCTGTGTAATCCCAATAACCCAACCGCCACGCTTTTAAGTGCTGACGAGCTGGCACCGCTGATTGGCCGGGCGCAGGAAAAGCAAAT
The DNA here is from genome assembly GCA_963545585.1 of uncultured Lachnospiraceae bacterium. Lineage (GTDB taxonomy): Bacteria > Bacillota > Clostridia > Lachnospirales > Vallitaleaceae > W11650. The sequence goes on along the minus strand of CAUUKX010000160.1, from coordinate 1,074 downwards.
TCCTTTTATTATTGATGAAACTTATATCGAGTTCACGGAGCAGCCGCAAAAATACAGCGGCATCTCCTTGATTCGCCAATTTTCCAATTTGATTATCCTGCGCGGATTTTCCAAGTTTTTTGCCGCCCCGGGACTGCGCTTAGGCTATGCCGTATTCGGCAGCCCCGACTGGCTGCAAAGCCTGCAAAGCGGCTATCCTTGGGGTGTTCACGCACTGGCTGCCTATGCCGGCGAAGTTTTTCTAAAAGATCAGGATTATATTCAGACCAGCCATCGTTTTGTCCAGTCGGAAAGAAAGCGGATTTCGACTTTTTTGCAAGCCCTGCCGCATTTAACACTTTACCCGGCAACGGCTAATTTTTTCCTGCTCGAACTCCAGCGCCAAAACGCAACCGATCTCTTTCTCTATTTGCTGCACCGCGGGCTTCTAATCCGCAATTTCCATGATGAAATCGGCCCCGGCTTTTTCCGCTTCTGTATCTTAGATCAGGCCAGCAATACCCGCCTGCTGGAGGCAATTGCCGATTTTGTAAAAGGAGCGGAGAGTTAATTGCATTTAACGAGGTAAAATTTTATGGAATTTCGATTAGCAGTACCCGAGGATTTACCTAACATAAAAGAAGTATACCAAGCTATCATAAAAAGAATGATTGAAAACAAAATCAAAATTTGGGACGATGTTTATCCTTGTGATTTTTTTGAAGAAGATATAAATAAAAATCGCTTATATATTTTACTGGACAAAGAGATTATTGCCGCTGCATTTGTTTTGACTAACGACCATAGTGGATATAAAAATGTAGAATGGCAAGATAATACGGCAACCGCTGTTTATTTAGATCGCTTGGGTGTTAATGTTTTGTATGGCCGAAAAGGAATTGCCAGTATGATGATCACGAAAGCAATCGAAATCGGCAGGAAATCAGGCGCCAAATATTTAAGACTATTCGTTATTGATGAAAATAAACCGGCCATTAATTTATACGAAAAGAATAAATTGATAAAAGCCAAAGGAATATATACTGAAATTATTGATGATGAACTTAGTTTTAATGAATATGGTTACGAAATAAG
>CAUUKX010000159.1:0-3264 GCA_963545585.1 uncultured Lachnospiraceae bacterium | reverse complement strand
CTCTCCTTGAAATTTATTTGCGGATTCCGCATTTTTTCCTCGACAGTTATTCCACAAAACTCAGCCGGTAAATCCCCTGCTCGGCCATGTCCTTTAGCAGTGCCTGCTTCTGCTGCGGCGCAAACAGGAAAATAATCCCGCAGTCGCCGCCGCCCGCACCAGAGAGTTTCCCCACTGCGTCATAGCGCTCGGCTAATTCCGCTAAAGCCTTTAATTCAATGGTTTCAATTGGAATCCGGCACATCGCAGCCAATTCCGTCAAACCCTGCCGGAGCTGGCGAATCGCCTGCTTAAAGTCCTCTTTTTCTCCAGTTTCTATGGCCTGAATCAAATGCTCCACCCATTTCTGACTATGTCGCAAAAATTCAGCATATTCTTTTTTCTCTTTGGCCAGACCGACTTCATAAACCAACTGCGAAGAAATCGCTTCTTTCCCTGTCCAGCCGATCACCGTTTCCATCGGCAAATGATTCGTCAGCCGCCGAATCATTAAACCGTGCCAGTCGACCGCCACAATCTCCTTTATCGGTTTCTGCTCCAGCCAGTCCATAATCTGCCGCCGGTCAAAGGAGGTATACGCAATCAGCCCGCCATAAGTACAGCTGGCCACATCACCCATCGAGCCGTTGTTGCCGATTTTCAGCAAAATCAAACAAGCCAACTTAAAGACCAGCAAATCCTCGTCCTTTTGCCCATACAACCGCAAAATCCCGCGAACAACCGCCACTACCACCGCCCCGCTCGAACCAAAACCATATTTTTGAAAGGCGCTGTCATGCAAATCGCTGTCAATTTCCAAATCAAATACTCTTAACGGAATTGCCTGCTCGCTCAAATACTCGCTCATCAGCTCAACCGTCTTGATAATCAAACTGTAATCATCATGATGGTCAATATGAAGCTTGCCGTTTTTATAAGACCACAGCAAATGATGATGATACAGCGTCGAATGAATATTGCCCAAGCCGGCTGAAAAATCCAATTTCGCCTCCAAATAGCGATTGACCGCCATGACAACCGCCGTATGTCCGGCTGCCACCACCGCATACTCGCCGCCCCAATACAGCTTTCCCCCTACCTTAACGCTGACCAAAGCCTTCACACTCCTTTATCTGATAGCCCCTCCCGGCATAAGCCGGCAGCAGCTGCTCCTTAGCATAATACTTTTGCATTTCTTTCGTTACTTGCGGCAAATCTTCCTTCCGGCAAAAAATCTTAACATTCGGCCCGGCATCAACCGTAAAATACGCTTCTATTCCCTGCCGGCGAAGCTGACGCACCCGCTCCATCGCCGCTATGCTTTCCGGCTGCAAATAGGTAAACGGCTCGGCGCAGCCCCAAGTGGTCGCATGCATTTTCAGGCAATTCGCCTCGGCAATTTGGCCAATCCGGCTAAAATCTCCGGCTAAGACCGCCTGCCGCATTTCCGCAAAATCCTGTTCCGCCTGCTTAACCCAAGCCGGATAAAAAATCGAGCTGTCCACAACTGTTTTCATACCGGCAGTTGACGGCCGGCTTTTCTGCCCGCTGTTTAAAACTAAAATCAGCATAGCATATTCGTCCGCCGGCGCTAAGGACTCGGCATAGCTGTCGGCATCTTCTGTTCCGGCATGCCAAACGACAAACCCGCCAAATAAACTGCGGCAGGCAGAGCCGGAGCCTTGCCGGGCTATCCGTGATAAGCCCCTATCGTCCATCTCCGGTAAAAACAAGCGCCCCGCCGCCGCTGTTAAGGCTGCATAACCCGAAGCGGACGAAGCTAAGCCCGCCGCCGTCGGAAAATTATTATAACTGCTGATAAAAACCCTTTCCCGCCGACCGGAAAGCTGGCGGAAACGATCTATAAAAATACTTATTTTTTTAGTTTCGGCTTGCTTCTGGCGCTGACCGTTTAAATAAAAAATATCTTCTCCGCCCGAATGAAAACAAATCCCCGTATCGGTATACAGTTGCTCCAAAGTTATGGACAAGCTGCTGTTATAGGGAATTTTCAAATCCTCCTGCTTTTTGCCCCAATATTTAACCAAGGCAATATTAGCCCCAGCTCTGGCATAGCTTTTTATTCTCCGTTCATCGGATAAATCCATGTCTTTTTTGCTCCCTCTTGCTGTAATACGTCTGCTATCACCCGCGCAGCCTTTTCCTCATCCGCCAAACAAATCATACAGCCGCCCAGACCGCCGCCGGTCATCTTGGCGCCAAGCGCCCCCAGCCGCAGCGCCTGTTCAACCAAATGATCCAGCACCAAATGGCTGACTCCCAGCGCCTGTAAGTTCCGATGCGCACCGGTCATCAGTTCCCCCAGACGGCAACAATCCTGCCGGTTAATCGCTGTTTCCGCCTGCACGGCAAAATCGCCCAACTCATTTAACAGCCGCTCCGTCTCCTCCGGCTGCTCCTGCCTCTTTTGGGCAATGATAGCAATCGCTTCCTTGGTTTGACCGTAAATAGCCGTATCGACCACTACCAAATAGGCCGGCAAAGAAATCGGAAAAACTTTCAGCTCTTTCATTCCCTTTTTATCTGGCAACTTGCGAAACCAAATCGGCTGCGAAAAGGCCATTGTCAGCACATCAATGCCGCTTGGATTGCCGTGAGCGACCCGCTCGGCCTGATCAGCCAAAAGAATCAGTTCTTCATCTGTCAGCTGCCGCTCAAAATACTGAAACAACGCACGAATAACAGCGACCGCCACTGCCGCCGAAGAACCCAGTCCCCGGCTGGCCGGCAAGTCGCTTAAAATTACAATTTTTAAGTTTTTTTTCTCTTTTTGCAAATAGTCCAAACTGGCATTTATGGCTGTAACTATATGCGCCCGTTCCGGCGGTGCGTCTTTTAAAGCACCGGTATAAAAATCGGATTCCAGCCATATCTCGCCCTTGCGCCAGCTAACCTCGCTCTTGACCGTTACCTGCATAAACGGCAGCGCAATCGCCGGATAGCCATATACAACGGAATGCTCGCCCATCAAAATCACCTTGCCGTGGGCGTCTCCGCAACCATTCATATTCTTGTCCTCACTGAAACTTTGATTTTGAGTTACCGTTCAGGCAAGCCGATATCTATGCTTGACATGCCAACCGAGTACTCATTCTCCAGAAACACAGCAAACATAAATATCTATTTGCTTAACATCCACACTTGGAATTCGTCCGCATTTCGCCGGATTCCGAGTGCTTTTTCCAAACTGCAACACTTTATTTATTATAGCCGATTGTGCCGGAAATATCTATAAAAATATTTTTAAAGATATTTCTCAATTTC
>CAUUKX010000158.1:0-3296 GCA_963545585.1 uncultured Lachnospiraceae bacterium | reverse complement strand
TAGGAACACATGATGGATATTCATATAAAGACTATTGGATAATTCATAAATAAAATAGAAATTGCTTTACCCAAAGAATTAGACAGGGAAAAACAGATTGAACTTGTAAGGAACTATGTGAAAGAAAATTTTGTAGATGTCGGCATGTGTGCCGACATTGCTATACACGATAAAAATGACGGAAACCCACACGCACATATTCTATTAACTATGCGACCGTTAAACGAAGATAAAACATGGGGAGCGAAATCAAAAAAGGAATATATCCTTGATGAAAAAGGCGAGAAAGTAAAACTTAAAAACGGCAATTATAAAACAAGAAAAATCAATACAACCGATTGGAATGAGCAAGACAAAGCAGAGCAGTGGCGAAAAGCATGGGCAGATATTACCAACAAATATCTTGAAGAAAACAGCATACAGGAAAAAGTAGTTATCCGCAAAAACTCAGATAACAATAATACAAATTTAGAGAAATACATTGAAAGCTATCAACTACTCAAAGAGAAAAACATCACTTCATTATCTGAACTTAAAGAAAATATACTTACTTTAAGAGATAAGAATTATAAAATTACAAGAACCTTGAAAGATACTGAAAAACAGATTGATGATAAAACCAAACTTATTGACCAAGCGGAAAAATATTTGAAACATAAAGATACCTATAAAGCCTACACCAAACTAAAGAAAAGCAAACAGGAAGATTTTTACAACGAGCATACCGCAGAGATTATTTTATTTGAAAGTGCGAAGAAATATTTGAAAGAACATTTAGGAGAAAGCAAGTCCTTAAATATATCCAACTGGAAATCGGAAGTAACCGCCTTGAAGAAAGAAAAAGACAGTCTGTATTCTCAAATATTAGAAATACGAGAAGAAGTAGAACAGGCAGAAAAAGTTAAGACTTGTATAGAGCAGTTACAGGAAAATTCAAAAGAACTTATGCAGGTAAAGAGGAATGAATTGGAGTTATAGGAACTAAACACAAACCACAACGAACAAAAATTAAAAAAATATTTAATATTGACTTTAATAATATCAAATGATATACTTAATATTGTTAAACAGGAGGTGATGATATGGCTATTGAAATTATCCCCGAATGGATGGTAAATCTTGATGAAGAAGATCTATCCTTCATAAAAAATTTTGTATTATCTTCTGGATCACTAAAGGAAATTGCAAAGCAATACGAAGTCACATATCCAACAGTTAGGTTGAGATTGGATAAACTAATACAAAAAATACAGATAAATGAAAGTAATGCAAATGAGCCTTATATTTCTCTCATAAAAAGATTGGCTGTTAATGATAAACTTGATTTTGAAACAGCTAAGATATTAGTTTCGGAATATAAGAAAATGAAAGGAGTTGATTAGAATGAAAAATGTTCCATTTATGTTTGTTTTATTCTTGTTTGTAGTTGCATTGGTAGTATGGTTACAGATATTTTTGTCAAAAATGAAGAATAAATGGCTTGGTTTAATTTTGCCAATATTGAGCTTTATATATTCGTTAATTATGGTATCTGGAATTGTGGTATTTGAAACAATGGGAAAAGGTCAGATTTTAATGAGTGTAATCTCAACATTTTTGGTGAGTAATATACCGACAATAGTTTTGCTAACTCTATATTTTGGAATTAGAGAGAGAATGAAAATACGCTCTGAAATTGATAAAATGAATATCAAGGATTTATAAGAAATGATTTAACCAATAACATTGAGAAACAGTAAATCGAATAGGTTTACTGTTTCTTTATTTTCAAATTTCAAAAGAAAAAGCGTCCATAAATCAAAAAAGGTACTTGACTAAACGCTCTCTGCTTGATCGCGGGAGTTTTAATCGTTTTTTTCTTTACTTTCCGGCGAAAAAGTTTTACACTGTAAGCAAATAATCATTACTCAACTTTCCCATGTTAGTTGACAGGCCAGCTTTTTGGGGCAGACTGCCCGGACAGAAGTGCGAAGCTTTCGATCAGACAGACCGCCCGCTTCGTTCAGGGGCAGATTGCCCCAGGCAGACGCCACAGCACTGCAATCAGAGAAAAGTTTGGTTATTGAGTTTTCCCCGCTTCACCGCCGGGGCTGGTGTATGCGGCGATCTGGCAATCAGGTGTTCGCTTACACAAAAAGGCAAACCTTTCAAACTACCTACGTCGGCCGAACAAGTTAAGTTCGCTGCATAATTATCATAGTTCATCACAGGAGGATTTTATGCCATCACTTTTTCTTACTTCTGCTTCTTTTTCATGGAGTGCGCAGAAACAAGCCATTTTTGATTTTTTGGCTACATTGGGCGGGCGGCTTTTACTGGCTGGCTTAACCTTAGCGGTCGGGCTGTTCTTGATTACCCGGGTTGGAAAGCTGATTCGGCCGGCCTTTCGGCGAGCCAACATGGAGCCGACGGCGGCCAGTTTTTTGGAATCCTTTATCGGCATCGCTTTAAAGGGATTTTTAGTTATAACGATTGTTTTGCAGTTAGGGGTTAAGGAAAGTTCAATCCTTGCCCTGCTCGGCACAATCGGGCTGGCAATCGGCATGGCGCTGCAAGGCTCGCTCTCTAATTTTGCCGGCGGCGTTTTGATCTTACTTTTAAAACCCTTTAAAGTCGGCGATTTCATCGAGGTACAAAACTTTTCCGGCAAGATTGAAAAAATTCAGGTCTTTCATTCCTGCCTGCTCACCCCCGACAACAAAATGGTTACCATCCCCAACGGCACACTGATTAACTCAATTGTCATCAATTATTCCGCCAAATCGACCCGCCGAGTGGAATTGACTCTTCAGGTCGGCTATGGCAGTGATATTGCCAAGGTAAAATCGCTCCTGATGAACCTGCTGACCACCCATCCCAAGGTTCTCACCGACCCGGCTCCCTTTTTGCGGATGACGGCGCAGGCCGCCAGTTCTCTGAACTTTACCGCCCGGGTCTGGGTTAACAGCGAGGATTACTGGGACGTGACCTATGATCTGCTGGAAAGCTCCAAGCAGCTGCTGGATCAGGCCGGAATTGAAATCCCATACAATAAACTGGACGTTAATATCAACACTCCGCTGCCTCCCATTCGCTGAAACCGTCTTTTTAGCCCCAGCTCACACGCTCATTCAGAAACACGCAGCGTTTCGACAGGACAGGTTGTGCACCCCCATCGAGACGCAAAGTCAAGTCTAAAAAGTTAGTTGCTCAACTTTCCCCCCCTGATCGAAGTGCTTCGCACTTCTGCCCGGGCGGGCAGTCTGCCTAAAAAAGACTGTTCTGTCGAACACGGGAAAGTTGAGTTAGTTATAACG
>CAUUKX010000157.1:0-3301 GCA_963545585.1 uncultured Lachnospiraceae bacterium | reverse complement strand
CCAGAATAATCACCTTAATCTTGCCGACAGGATTATCCACCAAGTACCCCATTGGGATTACTTTCAATTTTTCAAATAGAGTCTGCCTGAGTTTTGCTAAGATAGCAAAGGATGTTTTATGCGAAAGGGTGGTGCTAAAGCCAGTAAATATCAGATAAAGCAGGAGCGAACCCATCGCCCCGAAAGCATATTTTAAAAGTTCATTAAAACCGGCCGGATGGCTGCCGAATTGTTTTATCAGCCAACCGGCAGCATAAGCACTAAAAAAATAAGAAGCAAAACTAAAAAGCTCTCCAATACAAGCCAAAATAACGGAAAGCCGCATTTTGGTCTTGTACTCCGGAGCAACACTCATCAGCTCCCGGCTTAAACCGCTCATGCTGATTTGGTCTTGCTTTTCACTTTGCTGTACCTCATTTTTAATCCGCTTCATAATCTCATCGGGAACATCCAGATGTAAGCTTTCGACCTCCTTGATTAAGGCTTCGGTTTGCTTGGCCTGCTTGCTATCAGAAGCAGCCGTCATTTCATTAAAATCACTTTTTTTGTTCTTCATAGTAATGACTCCTTTTGTTAGTTTGGCTAACTCCCGTTCGGAGAGCGGGCATCCCTGATCGAAAGCTCCGCTTTCTGCTTAGGATGGCGGTGTGCATGGACTCACCCTCGCAATTTGCTTCGCAAGTCACATTCCGTTCCTGCCCGCCGCCGAAAAGCGTAGCCTTTCTACAAGCAACGAGTTTAAAAAGGCTGTTCTGTCGAATATGGGAAAGTTGAGTAAATACTTTAAGTATTGCTTGCGGAAATGCTTTTCGCCGAGTTAGTATATACGAACATTATAGCACTGCATGTCCGAAATCTCAAGAAAATATTGTAATTTTTAAGGTGCTGTCCGTTTTCCCTTAATCTCCGGCTGATTTCCGGTTCTGCTTTAAACCGAGAAGCCGTTTTGGAAAGGAAGGACTTTCTCTTTTCGCTTCTTTTTTGCTAAAGTAGTTGTAGAGAATAAAATATTTTAGTATAATAAAGGCAGAAAGTATGGTGGGCATAAGAATAAAAATACGGAAGGAGCTTAAAATGTTATCAGAAAAAATGGTAAAATTATTAAATGAGCAGATTAACAAGGAGCTTTACTCGGCATATCTTTATTTGGATATGGCTAATTTTTATGCGAATAAAAATTTAAAGGGTTTTGCTAATTGGTACTATGTGCAGGCGCAGGAGGAAATGGCACATGCGATGCTGTTTCGGGCTTATGTGCTGCGGGAAGGATATCCGGTGGAATTGGAGACGATTGCTAAGCCGAATGTGGCATTTGCTGAGTTGGTTGATCCTTTAAAAGCGGCATATCGGCATGAAGTTTATGTGACTGGCACCATTCACAATATTTATGCAGCAGCGCAGGAGGAAAAGGATTACCGGACCATTACTTTTGTGGACTGGTTTGTTAAAGAGCAGGGGGAAGAAGAGGAAAATGCCAGCGACTTGGTTCAGAGATTTGAAATGTTTGCTCAAGATAGGAAAGCGCTGTATTTACTGGATTCAGAATTGGCAGCCAGAACCTATACCCCGCCGACATTGACGATTTAAAGAAAGATGGATAAAAATAAAACAAATGCCATGCGGATGTTGGATAAACAAGGAATTGCTTATGAAGCGCTGACTTATGATGCCAGTGACGGCAATATCGACGGTGTATCGGTGGCGGCTAAGGTTGGCTGGGATTCGGCTCATGTTTATAAAACGCTGGTGCTGCGGGGGAGCGACAGAAATTATTATGTCGGAGTAATCCCGGTAGCGGCGGAACTGGATTTAAAAAAGGCGGCCAAGGTTTTCGGCGTGAAAAACGTGGAACTCATTCCGGTAGCGGAACTTTTGCCAGTAACCGGTTATATTCGGGGCGGTTGTTCGCCGATTGGCATGAAAAAGGATTTTCCGCTGTGTATTGATCGCAGTGCGGAGGAGCTGGATTTTATTCTGGTCAGCGGCGGCCGGATTGGCATACAGATTAAGCTGAATCCGCACCGTTTAATGAACTTACGTCATGCGCACAGTGCTGATCTGCTGAAAACATGATCGCAGAGAGCAGACGGGAGAATAGCCACTGGGTCGGTATGCGGATTGCTTGATTAAGGGTGTGGCATTTTGCGGTGAGAGCAGAATGGTAAAAATCGAGTTAATGATTTGTTTTGGTGCAAGTAAGCATATTACGCTTGATACAGCCGGAAGGTTTGCCTGAACTCTGGCCATTATTTTAAGTTGATTAGCAGAAACAGGAGAAAAACATGGAAAATATTGTTGATAAGTTTATTCGCTACGCTAAGATTGAAACAACTTCCGATTTTTATTCGGAAACGTCGCCGACAACAGCGGTGCAGTTTGATTTGGCGAAGCAATTAGTTAAGGAATTAACGGAGATAGGTCTGACCGAGATTGAACTGACAGAGCAGTGCTATGTTTACGCGACACTGCCAGCAAATACCGACCGCGAATTGCCGGTTATGGGCTTAATCGCCCATATGGATACAGCGCCGGATTGCAGCGGTAAGGGAGTAGCGCCGCAGATTGTGGAAAATTATGACGGCAAGGCGATTGCCTTAAACGCATCGGTTAGCCTTGATCCGCAGGAATTTCCAGAGCTGCTTCATTATGTCGGGGAAACATTGATTGTAACCGACGGCAATACCCTGCTGGGCGCAGATGATAAGGCGGGCATAGCCGAGATTATGTCAGCGCTGGAATATTTGACCGCACATCCGGAAATTAAGCATGGCAAGATTCGGATTGGGTTTACGCCGGACGAGGAAGTCGGTAAGGGTGCGGATCATTTTGATGTGGCTAAGTTTGGAGCTGATTTTGCTTATACCATGGACGGCGGCGCCAGAGGGGAATTGGAATATGAGAGCTTCCATGCGGCGGATGCGTTTGTCCGAATTGCCGGCAAGAGTGTTCACCCCGGATCGGCTAAAAATAAGATGATTAACGCCGCAAATGTTGCCTGTGAGTTTCATGCCCTGCTGCCGGTGGCCGAGCGGCCGGAGCATACCGAAGGCCGGGAGGGTTTTTTTATGCTGCACGAGATTCGAGGCGGCATTGAGCAGGCGGAAATGCGCTATCTGATTCGCGACCATTCGCGGGAAGAGTTTACCCGGCGAAAAGAAGTGATGCAGCAGGCGGCGGATTATTTAAATCAAAAATACGACGGCCGGATTCAGCTGGAACTAAAAGACAGCTACTATAATATGCGGGAGAAGATTGAGCCGGTCATGTGGATTGTCGATTTGGCCAAGGCGGCGATTGAAGC
>CAUUKX010000156.1:0-3319 GCA_963545585.1 uncultured Lachnospiraceae bacterium | reverse complement strand
AAAAATCTCAGCAACCATGCATAAAATACCGATTACCAAGACAATAATGCCTAACTGCTGAAAGCCCTCCATACCAAACTCCCTCCTTTCGGATCAGCCTTTTGCGTTCCGGACTTTAACACTGCGGCGCTAAAGCAGCGCCATAGTTGCTCTACCCTTTTAGTATAAGATATCTTGCATAAATTTTCAAGGAAAAGTCATGGCTCCCTTTCATTTTAATCCAATTCTTAACTTTCTCATCTTCCTTTAATTTCCACCTTTGTGCAAGTGGAAATATGGGAAAAACTAAAATCCACTTCTCCCCCTTCCATGTGCAAATTACTTTTTCACTTTACTAAATATATTTTCTTCTGGCAAAAACTTTTTCTCCGAACTGGACTTTTTATATTTTTTTGATATAATAGGATTGTATTTTAAATGGCATTGATTTGCTTTTCCACTGTTTTAAGGCTGTTCATACTTTTCTCACCCTAAAGGAAAAAGCATTTCACTTTTCAGAAAAACAGTTTGTTCTTACCAGTTTCATCCTCTGTTTTCCTGGCAAATATAAGGAGAATTTAACATGAAATCTTTAAAAACCAAGCTACTCTTATCCTCTCTGCTGCCGGTCATTTTTATGTCGGCGGTGATGTTGATTGTTTTGCTTTTGGCCAATAATGCCAGAGCTCAGGCCAATCAGCATGACATGAAAGCTATGCTTTACCGTGATTATAACGCCCAGCTGGAAACTGCAATGAATTTGGCGTTGGACTCGGTTGCCTTTTTTTATCAAGAGTACAGCCAAAACCGAATCAGCGAACCAGCTGCCCAGGAAATGGCCAAACAGGCAATCAAAGAAATGCGTTACGGTACGGACAATTATTTCTGGATTGACGACACGGACGGTAATTTAGTAGTTCATCCCTATTTAACCGAAGGGCAAAACCGAATAACCGATGAAAGTGACGAAGGCAGCCGAATCCTGCAAAACATTTTGACCGCCGCTTCTAATCCGAACGGAGGTTTTACCGAATTTGAAAGAGAGAGGCCGGAAGATGCCGGTACCGGTAAGTTAAGTTCCATCCGTATTTTTTCCAAAAGCTTTCCGTCATGGAAATGGGTCGTTTCTACCGGTAATTATATTGATTCTTTGGAACAAAGTTTAGCCGAAAAAAGTGTCATCGAACAGGAGTACACTATAAGAAATCTGACCATTGTTGCCGTTTGTGCCGGTATTGCTTTCCTGATTTATCTTCTCTTGTTCCTGCGCATCAGCAAAAAGATTTTAAAACCGGTCAATACCATGATTTTGTCCCTGACAGAAAATGAAAATGGCCACTTCCCGCTGGAAGTTGAGTCCATTACCGTTGCCTCCAAAGACGAAATTGGTCGCCTGACAGCTACGGTCAATGCCTTTTTACAGAAAATAAAAGAAGCCATCGCCGAGGCCAATTCCGGCTCCGAACTGATGGCTCAAACTGCCAAAAATATTAACGGTATCATTGATTCGTTGTCCGATCCTTCCATCCAAGCGAATTCCGCAGCCAAGGTAACCACCGCCGCTGCTAAAACTACGGCGGAAACAACCGCTTCTACGGGGGTTCAGGCTGAACTGACTGCACTCTTGGGGCAAGACAGCTCGTATCCTGATGAAGCCGGTACTTCAGCCACCACTAAAGGCTTAGGGGAATCCGCCGATGAAAAAGGAAAGATTTTAGCCGCTGATTTGCTGACTGATGCAGAAAAATCTGCTTTTCGGCTTCAGCAAATTTCCGAATCAGTTAGAAAAAGCAAGGAAAGCGCAATCGATATTGAAAAAGCCAGCAATATGCTGGATTCCATTGCCTCCCAAACCAATTTCTTGGCTTTAAACGCCTCCATCGAAGCTTCCCGCTCTGGAGAATCTGGTCAAGGCTTTGCCAATGTGGCGGATGAAATCCGCAAGCTGACCGAACAATCCAGCAGTTTTACTGGCGAAATCCGGCGAATCATCGGCGAATTGAAAACTGATTCGCAAAATACCGCCGGTTCTGTAGCCGAAGTCGATCAGGTTGTGTTTGCTCAATCAAAATATATTAACAAAACCGAACAAAGGTTTCAGTCAATTGCTCAAGCCTTTGGTGCATTAGAATCCTCAGTTGGCACTTTAAAAAGCTCTTTTGACACAATTAACACCAATACCAGAGAAATTAAAAAAGCTTTGCTTTCCTTATCCGGCACCCCCTATGACGATGCCGATAATGTCATTGATGCTCCCGCTACCGTTCAGTATCAGGTTTCTCTGCTGTCTGAACTGGCAGAGGAAAGTCAACGGCTAATCACTGCGGCGGAAAACCTGAAAGCGCGGTTGGCAATTTTTACGGTTTAATCCAGCTGCCATAAGCGGCAGGCATTTTGCCAAGTAACCTGCTCAATCTCCTCAGGCGAAAGCATTTTAATGGCTGCCAGTTTATCAACTACATAAGAAAGCAGCGAAGAATCATTGCGGCGCCCTCTATATGGCTCTGGAGTCAAATAGGGGGCGTCCGTTTCTAAAACAATATGTTCCAGCCCAATCCGTTCCGCTACCTCCACCAATTTTTTCCCGTTTTTAAAGGTCAGCACCCCACCGATACCGATAAAAAATCCGGCCTTGACATACTCTGCCGCCATTTCTGCACTGCCCGAATACGCATGAATCACGCCGCCGCTGACCCCGCCGATACCGGAATCCATTAAAATATCAAACGTTTCCTGCGCCGCTTCCCGGCTATGAATACTAACTGGCAGCCTTAACTGCTTAGCCAGCTCCAGCTGACTGCGAAACCAAAGTCTTTGCGCTGGCCGTGGTGAAAAATCATAATGATAATCCAGCCCGATTTCACCAATCCCGACTACTTTGGGGTAGCTGGCCATCATCAGCAAATATTCCAAATCATCCTCGTGCATATCCTTAACTTCATGCGGATGCACACCAATCGTCGTATACATAAAATCATAACGTTTGCACAATTCAATCGAATAGCGCGAAGTCCTTAAATCCGTGCCAATATTGACAACCGCACCAACATTCTTAGCTTTTAGCCCCCGCAAAACCGCTTCCCGATCTGGCTGAAACTCTTCATCATCATAATGCGCATGCGTATCAAAAATCATAATCGTATCCTTTCTCTTTTCGTTTTAAGTTGCTTACTCAACTTTACCATGTTCGTCAGAACAGTCTTTTTTAGGCAGATTGCCCGCCCGGGCAGAAGTGCGTAGCACTTCGATCAGGGGCTCGTTGCTTCCAGAAAGGCTACCCCTTTCGACGGCGGGCAGGAACGATAGGCAAATTGCAATGCCGTCGGCAGCAACATGCCGG
>CAUUKX010000155.1:0-3358 GCA_963545585.1 uncultured Lachnospiraceae bacterium | reverse complement strand
AAAGTCCTATCTGACTTTGATGTACTTCATATCAGGATAGGTTGTCAAACTCCCGTGCCAGAACGGATTTCAGGTTTACAGACCAGGACCTTTGACAGCTGTTGCTTAAAAACGGATATCGAAGCCATGGAAAGGCTGTGCCAGCTGCCGGAAGTAAGAAAGATATGCCTTTTGTCTGAAGTAAAAGGCGAAACGGATTTTATGGTAGAGGGAGAATAAGCAAATTCCCTTTCACCCTGCCTTACCCGTCCTTGCCCGCCGCTTGGTGCTGAAAAATCAGTTGCTTTTTTTAACAAAATAAGCTATGATAAAAGATAGCAAAAAGGAACAGCCGGAAGGAAAAATACCCATGTTTCCTGAGAAAAGCATAGGATAGCTTATAATCAGAAAGCTTAGAACTTTTAAGCGGCGGTTAAGGGAAACCGGGGAAATAAGCAGGAAGCAAAGATTAGTAATGGAGGACAATATGTCAAAAAAGGTGGAAACAATTGGCGTTTTAACCAGCGGCGGCGATGCCCCCGGTATGAATGCGGCAATTCGGTCGGTAGTCAGAACCGCTTTGAGCAACGGCAAAAGAGTGTTTGGTGTCAGGAAGGGCTATAATGGCTTGATTTCCGGCGATATTTTTGAAATGGATGCGCGCAGCGTTTCCAATATCATTCACAGCGGCGGCACGGTGCTGTATACCGCCCGCTGTAAGGAGTTTTATACTGATGCCGGTCCGCGCAAGGCAGCCGATATGTGCCGGGTGTTCGGGATTGACGGGCTGGTGGTAATCGGCGGCGACGGTTCGTTTAAAGGTGCGGAAAGACTGTCGGAGCTGGGCATTAACACGATTGGCGTACCGGGTACGATTGACTTGGATATTGCCTGCACTGATTATACGATTGGCTTTGATACAGCAGTTAATACGGCGATGGATGCGATTGACAAGATTCGCGACACTTCGACTTCGCACGAGCGCTGCTCGATTGTGGAGGTTATGGGCCGGCATGCCGGCTATATTGCACTGTGGTGCGGGATTATTAATGGTGCAGAGCAGATTTTGCTGCCGGAAATGGAAAATGTGACGGAAGAAGAAATGATTCGCGGCATTTTAAATAACCGGGAAAAAGGCAAGAAGCACAATTTAATCATTGTAGCGGAGGGCGTTGGCGGTTCAGCCGAGTTAGCTAAGAGGATTGAAGCAATTACCGGGATTGAAACCAGGGCGTCAATTTTGGGACATCTGCAAAGAGGTGGTGTGCCGACGGCGACTGACCGCTTTCACGCAGCGATGATGGGCGCTTATGCGGTTGATCTTCTCCTAGCGGGTAAGTCCAATCGGGTTGTGGCTTACCGGGATGGAAAATACTGCGACTTTGATATTACCGAAGCGTTGAAAATGAAGAAAAGATTGGATGATTTTCAAATTCGGGTCAGCGGTATGTTAGAAAGCAAGTAAACAGTTGAGGAGAGTTTTATGAAATGTCCGAATTGCAACACAGCGCTTGATAATGAGGCTTTGGTTTGCTTTGCCTGTGGTCAGGAAATCCCGGAAGAGCTTCGGCGGCAAGGCCGGGGCGACCAAGACCGGGAGTTTGATGAGGCGATTCAAAGTCTGATTCCGGATGAAGAAGCCGAGGCGGAAAAAGAGCTTCAGCAGAAATTAAAGCGCAAAAAAAAGGAGGCTCAAAAAAAGGAAGGGCAGTACCGCCAGTACCGCTATGTTTCTTTGACGGCACTGGGAGTTTTGGGTCTTTTTTTCCTGAGCCTGTTTTTAAAATGGTATTCGATCAGCGGCACGGCGGCGTTTCGCGGTTATTTTTATACGGCCAAAACCGGCCGGTATTTAACGGAAAGCGTGCGGGTGTATTCTAAGAATGAGTTGACTGACCGGACCGATAAAGTGGCGGCTTTTACGCCGAATCAGCTTTTAACCTATGTTCAGGAATACGAAGCGGGTACGGAAATTCAAGGGCTGCTGAGTCATTTGCAGATTTATTATGCCAAGGGCTTGATTCTGCTTTATTTTCTAATTGCGGCTTGTGCGGCAGTTCTGTTGTTTGATAAAAATGGCCGTTGGTCGGAGTTGATTCAAACTTCTTCTATTTTAGCGGTTATTTTTATACTGCTCAATACATTGGCGATAAAACTGCCCTATATTAATTTACTGGTGCTGAATGCCAAACGAGTGCTGAGTGCTGGCGGGATTTCCAGCCGAATCGCGGCAGAAGGATTACTTTTGCTGGATGGCTCTCACTCTTTGGCGGATGGGGCGGGGCAGACTACCCTGACCTATCAGGCGGGGTTAGAAGTCGGCTGGATGGCGGCAGTGGTATTGGCGGCGCTGTGGTTTGTGTTGGGGACGGTTCTAAATGAGATGAGCCGGGCAATGAACAGCACAGTCGATACCGAGGCTTAAAAGGTCAAAAGTTTTACTTTTTAGGTAGCGGTGTCGTTTTTTTGAAAAGCAGCATCATGAATTGATGTAAATAAGCAGGCATAATGGAAAAAATGCTTGCAATTGTCATAATTTGCCGAAATGTCGGTGAATTATGAGTGTGAGTGTTAAATAAATGGATATTTCTGTTTGATATGTCTTTGGCGAGCCAGCTCTCCACCGGGGCATATCAAATGGGAAAATTTGCTTACCTAAACGGCAGCAAAAAATATGGAGAATGAAAGGAGCAGGCAATGTATATCAAAACAGTGATTAAACCGGCGGCGGAGTTGGAGCTGATTCGGATTGATGATACCGTCGGCAGCGCACTTAAGATTATTGATGAAAAGGATTTGTTGTCCCTGCCGGTGATTTCCGGCAAAAAGTTTATTGGTATGTTGTCTAAGCGCTATGTATACCAGACCTTTTTTGAGATGGATGAGTCGAAGGAAGTCTTTTTGCAGCGGCCAGTCAGTGATTTTATGCGGACGAAGATACCGACTTTGGGCGATACCGATATTGTCGAGGATGCCATTGGCTTTTTCATTCGGTCGCCCTATCCTTTTATTCCGGTGGTTGATGAAAATGAGGACTTTGTGGGAATTATCACCCGCAAGGCGGTAATGGAGCGGTACGAGCAGATTTTTAAAAGCGAATATCCCCGCTTTTTCATTTATTCCTATGATTATAAGGGTAAAATGGGAAAAATTGTCGATATTATCAACCGCTATGGCGGCGATATCAAGAACTTGGCCTTGATGGATACCGGTGTTTTGGGTCTGAAGGAAATATTTTTAAGCGTGGAAAGCGACCAGCTGGATAAGATTATCGAAAGCCTGAAGTCGCATAATTTTGATGTCAAGATGTAATAAGGAATGATTTTGGGAAAAAATGATGAAAGAACTATTGAGTAAATTAAAGCCGACGCAGATTTTA
>CAUUKX010000154.1:0-3424 GCA_963545585.1 uncultured Lachnospiraceae bacterium | reverse complement strand
GGCATAAAAAAACGTTGAAAAATAAGGGGATATTCGGATTTTATAAAATAGGTTGTGGATGGGATAAATTCAAAACTCCGGAATTTTCATAGTACTTCGTCGGAAGACGGGTACCATAGATTAGCTATGTTTTTCTTTTTATTTTTTCTTCCCTATCTAACGATTCTTCCTCTCCAAAAAGCGGACACTTTATTTTACCATTTATATCTTTTTCTATAAAATCGAAAGTTAAGACTTTTAAAGTTTATATAAATATGGTATATTAATGTAGTAGAAATTTTTCACTTACGTGCAAATATGTGCAAAAAGCAATTTCAAACCTATGCCAAAGCCTGCACTTTTTGCTTTTTGCCATGGTAGCTAAGGAAAACCGCTTCCAATTCCGCATGATCGAAAGGAGATTGCCATGTTAGATCCGCTTTTTGTTGATGTTTATGATAAATTCAAGCTCAATTTTTATAAAAATATTTTTAAAGGTTTTGACCGGCAAAAGAATCCTCTGACCATCACCGAATCCTTTTGTCTGGAAGTGATTTATTCTTTAAAAACTCCCACCATTTCCGAGCTTTCCCGGTATCTTGGCATTTCCCAGCCCAATACCACCTATAAGGTCAATGAGCTGATTCAAAAGGGCTATATCGAAAAGAAAAAAGATCCCCTTGATAAGCGGCGGGTTCTGCTTTATCCGACTGAAAAGTTCACCAAGTATTATTCCCTTAAAAATCAATATGTCAGCACCGTCTGCGATCGGATGCGGGCTACTTTTTCAGCTAAAGATTTGCAAAAGTTAGAGTTCATGCTGGCAACTATATCCAATGAATTGATGCCGGAAGTCAGTATCAAAAAAGAGGTTGAATGATAATCCTGTAATTCTGGAAAACTTGTGAAAGAGCATTAAAGAGTTGACAAATGTTCTTTCAAGAGATATGCTATATATAGCATGGAGGAGAGTGAATTGTTCAGTGTAAATTTCTACCGTGAAGAAGACGGCAGTAAACCAGTTGGAGAGTTTATCCGAAGTCTGGATGTAAAAATGAAGGCAAAAGTAGTATCTGATCTGCATCGCTTAGAAATGCTGGGACAAGTACCTTGGTGAAGATATTTTTGAACTTCGCACTATTCTGGGAAATAATATAGTCCGGATTTTATACTTCTTTGATGAAGATAAAATCATTATTGCAACAAATGGATTTGTCAAAAAACAACAGAAAACTCCACCGAGCGAGATACTGATTGCCAGTCAGAGAAGAGCGATTCACATGAAAAGAAAGGAGTGTGAGCGATGAGCGATTTACAAGAACTGACGAATGAACTCATGCAGGATACTGCGTTCAAAAAAGAATATGAAGCACTTCAGCCGGAGCGGGACATTACCATGTCTATTATTCGTGCAAGGAAAGCAGCAGGCCTGACACAGGCCGAGTTGTCTCAAAAGACGGGGATAAGCCAAGCAGATATCAGCCGATTGGAAAATGGATCAAGAAATCCAAGTCTTGCATTGTTGAATCGTATTGCAGAAGCAATGAACTCAACGCTAAAAATCGAATTTGTTCCTAATAAGCATTTAGTAAAATAAGATGTTAAGTTAGAATACAATATTTTATTTTCGAAAAAATCAGAAAAGAAAGGAAACAATTATGAACAAAACAAAAGAAACGAAACCGGAAATTTTTTGGGATTTAACCCCACTTTATACTTCATTTTCCGACCCGAAACTAACTGCTGACAAAAAGGCCTTAACCGAATCCTGCGATAATCTGCTGATAAAGGCCGCTCTTTTAAAAACAGCAGCCTCTCCTACCGGTGCTTGCGCAGAATATTTAAAAATCTATAATCAAGCCCTGCTGCTGTTGGATAAACTCTATAATTACGGCAGTTTGACCTATGCGGTCAATACCGCTGACAGCGCGGCTTTAAATCTGGTAGAAGTCTTAGAGGGTTATTTCCCCAAACTATCCTTAGCCGAAGCACATTTTAAAATGTGGCTAAAAGAGCTGCCTGATTTTCATGCTTTGCTGACAGCCAAGGAACTTCAGGATTTTCACTTTTATCTGAACTCCGCCCGGCAAAGTGCCGCTCATACGCTCAGCACCGCCGAGGAGGAACTTTTCGCCCTGCTGCAAAACACCGGCGGAAACGCTTGGAGTAAGCTACAGGATCAAACTGTTGCTGGCTTAACCGGGCATTTTCGCGGGGAAGACTTAGTTTTATCAGCTCTCCGGGCAAAAGCTTATGATCAGGATTCGGCTGTTCGGCGCGAAGCCTATGAGGCGGAACTGGCCTGCTATCCGAAAATGGATACCGTTTCTGCGGCCTGTCTGAACGCAATTAAGGGTGAAGCCAATACCGCCGCCGCCAAGCGCGGTTATGATTCAGTGCTGGATATGACCCTGCAAAACTCACACATGGACAAAGAAACCTTGCAGGCCATGCTGACCGCTATGGAAGAAAGCCTGCCGGCTTTCCGCAAGTATTTCCGCAAAAAAGCCGAACTGCTCGGCCATAAAAACGGACTGCCTTTTTATGATTTGTTTGCTCCAGTCGGTGAAGTATCGATGGAATACAGCTACGAGCAGGCCAAGCAATATGTGATTGACAATTTCCGTCAATTTTCCCCGGAATTAGGCGAGTTCGCCGCTCACGCTTTCGCTCATGACTGGATTGACGTTTACCCGCGCAAAGGCAAGGTTTCCGGTGCTTTTTGCAGTGAAATCAAATCATTGGAAGAAAGCCGGATTATGACCAATTTTGACGGTAGTTTAAGTGATGTTTACACCTTGGCTCATGAGCTGGGACATGGTTTTCACAATTACTGCATGAAGGGCGTAGCACCGGTTAATTCCGATTCACCGATGCAGCTGGCGGAAACGGCATCTATTTTCTGCGAAACCATTGTCGCCAATGCCAGTTTAAAGGAAGCTTCCCCGCAAGAAAAGGTGGTGATTTTGGAAAATGACATCATGTCCACCGCCCAGGTGATTGTTGATATTTTAAGCCGCTACTATTTTGAAAGCGAATTGATTGAAAAGCGACAAAACGGCTCACTGTCGGTTGACGAACTGAAAGCTGCCATGATTCGCGCCCAAAAAAGAACCTACGGCGACGGTTTGGATGAAAATTACCTGCATCCCTATATGTGGATGTGTAAGCCGCATTATTATTCGTCTAATCTTAATTTTTACAACTTCCCCTATGCCTTCGGCGAGCTGTTTGCCAAGGGGCTGTATGCCTTATACGCCAAAGAAGGGACTGACTTTGTACCGAAATACAAAGAACTGCTGCGCTCAACCGGCAGCCGCAGCACGCATGACGTGCTGGCGATTGTCGGCATGGACTCGCATAGCCCGGAATTCTTCCGTGCTTCTCTGGCACTGACGATTGCTAAAATCGAGGAATGGCTGAAGCTGGTTTAAAACTCGCAAAA
>CAUUKX010000153.1:0-3516 GCA_963545585.1 uncultured Lachnospiraceae bacterium | reverse complement strand
CCTTTTACTTTCAGCAGGAAAATACCAAGTCCGTAAACCATGACTCCCAGTCCGGCTACAATCCCTAAATAAATAATCTGCATCAGCCGGCCGCCGGATAAAAACGCCAAAAACGGCTTGACACCATAAATCACCGCCGCCATCACCGCGGCCGCTGCCAGCATTTTACCGGCATCAATAAAAAATGTCCGGTCAAAAATCCGGCGCTCTTTTTTCAGCAGCGGCAGCAGCAAAGCCACGCCGTAAATCGTTGAGGACAGGGACGAAGCCAGCGCCAGCCCGCCGATTTCCATTACCGGAGCCAGCAGCATACATAACAAAATATTAGAAACAATGGCAATGATTGCCCCAATCATCGGTATCCTTCCACTGCGCTCGGCAAAATAAACCCGCGCCAGCACCGTTTGCAAGGCATAGCCAATCATCCCCAGTGCAAAGTAAAATAAGGCTTTTGACGTAATCGCAATCGAAAACTGCTCAAACCGGTTGCCGGCATAAATCAGGCGAATCACCTCGGCGCTTACACTCATCAGCCCGGCCATCATCGGAATCACAAACAGCAAAATAATGCCCAGTGTCTGCCCAGTCAATCGCGCTGCCTCCTGCTTTTTCCCTTGGTTGACCAAATCGGACATCCGCGGAAAAATCACATTCATGACCGACAACACAAATACACTGATAATCATGGTATATAAGTCATTGGCGAAATTGATGGCGCTGACCGCCGCCCCGTCCTGATAAATACCGGAGGCAAAGCGGATATTCACCGCAATATTAAAGGGCTGCACCCAAGTGCTGACCATAACCGGCAACAGCAGGATGCCGACCTGCTTTAATTCACTGCTATTCCAGTAAAAGTTCAAGTGAAAGCGGTAACCGGCTCTGCGCAGCGCCGGAACCTGAATCGCCGCCTGCATTACCCAGCCGATCAGGAAAACCACCGCCAAACCGTGAATTTGCCAGCGAGCATTCGGCCCGAAAAAATAGCCGATGATGACCGCATTAAATACCACACTGGTCAGCGCCGGAACCAAAAAGCTCTCCAGCGACTGCAAAATCCCGATAAAGGAAAAGGCAATGCCGGTAAAAAACATGGTCGGAAACAGGATTTTCAAAAGTTCCGAGGTCAGTTTTAAAGCATCGGCATCAAAGCCGGCAGCCGAAACAGCCGCCACCGCATCAGAAAAAAGCATGCCCAGCACCGACAGCACTGCCATCAGCAGCCCGACCAGCGTAATAAAGCTGTCCGAAAAGGCAAACGCCTTCTTTTTTCCGCCCTCCTGCATACATTTGCTGAACACCGGAATAAAGCTCATGGTAATGGCCGACACAAAAATAGCGTCAAAAAAAACGCGCGGTAACTGACTGGCCACCGAAAAAGCGCTCGCCTCCATACCGGTGCCGTAGGCCTGCCCCAGCAGACTCCCCCGCAGCAAAGCCATAAACTTGCCGGCTAAGGTTATTATCATTACATAACTAATTGTTTTGACCGTGTTTCTTTTCTTTTCCATTGCTCTTTCCGTTCTGCTGTTTTTTACAATTTTTACTCATTTCCCTGTCGAAGTATTCCGCATTTCAGCGGCAAGTGCAAAAGTCCGAAGCATCTCCGCAAAACTGCGCCCCTAATCAAAGTGCCCGTCTTTCTGCCCAAGCGGCAATCCACCTTGATTTTTCGAGCTTTATCCTGCGCAAAAACGGATGCCTTTTGGAAGTGCGCCACTTTTGACCGGTGCATTGCCATTTGCCTAATGTTCCCGTCCGCCGTGATTTTTCACCTTCTCCTGAAAATCGCAGCCGCGTTCCTCAAAATTGCGGTAAAAGGTGTAGCTGGCCGCCGCTGGAGAAAGGGCGCATGCCCGTCCTGCTTCTGTTACCGCAAACGCCAGCTCAACCGCTTCAGCCATATCCGCCGCCCGGTATTTGTCCCGGTGGCAAAGCCCGGTCAATAACTTATGCCCGGTCGCCGGCAGGCAGATTAGTTTTAAATCCTGATGCCGGTTCAGTTCCCGCACAAAATCATCATAGCCAATCCCACGGTCATAACCGCCCAAAATCAAGGTTTGCAGCCTTGGAATACTGCCAATTGCCGCCAGCGCAGCCGCCGGAATCGTGGAAATCGAATCATCATAAAAATCAATCCCGGCAAAGCGGCCCACATATTCCAGCCGATGTTCCAAACCGGCAAAATCGCCAATTACCCGAAACAGCAAATCCAGCCTTGGCTGCGTCAGCCCGAAGAACTCTTCGGCCACCGCCAGCGTAACCAGCGCATTGATTAAGTTATGCCGGCCTAACAGTCGGCGGGAAAAGTCCGCACTGCCCAAAACTGTTTCCGAACCGACACCAGCCACCGGCCACTGGCCAGCCGCATTTATTGAGCCGCTTGTCTGTTCCGCTTCCCGACCGCACCCGCCGCTAACTCCCACTTTTTTTAGTGTCGGTGTCGGACATATATTTTTGCCATTATCCGTCTGTTCTGGTGCTGGCCACCATATAATTTGATCCCCTTTCAGAAAAACTCCGCTGTCGTTTAAGCTGTTATTTTCCCAGCAGCCAAAGGTCTGATGGCGGCAGCTTTTCCATAAACCGGCATAGCTTTTCAGCTTGTCATTGTCACAGCCGTACAAAAACAGGCTATCCGGGCCGCTGTAACGGCCGATATTCAATTTAGCCTGAATATATTCCTCATAATCCGTATAATTATCCAAATGCTCCTCAAATAAATTGAGCACCACTCCGACCCGCAGAGGATAACGCAAAAACTGGGTCTGATGCGAGGACATTTCATAGACATACAGCCGCTCCGGCTCATCCTCCAGCAGCAGTTCCAAGGCCGGCTTACCGATATTGCCGACCAGCAGCGCATCCTGCCCAAGCGCCTTCAGCCCGGCATAAACCAAAGAAGAAGTGGTGCTTTTGCCCTTGGTACCGGTAATGCCGATTACCCGGCTGCCGACCTGCGCGGCAAACTCATTGGTCTGCGACGTGATTTTTTCGGCCGATACGCCTTGCAGCCGGTAACCGGGCAGCCCCGGTGTTTTAAAAATCATATCATAATTTGCCAAATCCTGCAAATACTGCGTACCTGTTAAGAAACTAACATTTGTATCAAAACCAGCTTTTTCTTCCTGCCAAAAAACCGAATCCTGCGGGTCAATCACCGCTTCATCCATCAGCCAAAAATGCTGCTCCGGCAGCAAGCGCCGCAGAAAATGATAACTGGTCTTGCCCTCCCGGCCAAAACCCAAAATCAATATTTTTTTGTTTTCATAGCGCTGCCTTAAGTTCTGACGCAAACGCTCCTGATGATTTGACATTTTTTCTCCTTTTGTTAACTTACTTACTCAACTTTCCATATTCCGTAAAACTAAAATGTCTTTTTAGGCAGACTGCCCGCCCGGGCAGAAAGCGAAGCTTTCGATCAGGGGGTAGGTCGCCCACCCAGACAGAAACGCATAGCGTTTCGACCAGGGGCAGACCGCCCGCCTGAACAGAAATGCACAGCATTTCGCTTAG
>CAUUKX010000152.1:0-3558 GCA_963545585.1 uncultured Lachnospiraceae bacterium | reverse complement strand
GGATTTTCTCTCCGCATCGCTGCTCATATAGCTTGCTTATCAAAAATGCTTGGGCTCGCAAGCGTGCCCTGCGTTTTCCGCCTACATCCTGCACTCGATTTTTTACGATGTGAGTGCAAGAGAAAATCCTTCGGATTTTCTCTCCGCATCGCTGCTCATATAGCTTGCTTATCAAAAATGCTTGGGCACGCAAGCGTGCCCTGCATTTTTGATAAGCAAGCTGCACTCACATCTTTACTGCGCAACATTATACCACGTTTTGGGGGGGATTGCTACTAAATTTTTGTTTCCGGTTCATGCATAACCATCCATTTGCTTAACGCATACACTCGCTTACTGCTGCTTAAACTTCTCACTTGATTCCTTCTCAAAATAATGCTATAATAAAAAAAGTATCAGAAGTATGAGTATTGAGAACGCTATAGGAGGTAAGATATGAAACTGTTAGATCGTGTTTTAGGAAATAGCAATGATTATAATCTTGAATATTTAAATGAACTTTTAGCCAGAATTGCACCAAAGGAAAAAGAAATCATTGTCAAACAAAAAAAGAATTACGGCTGGGCAATTGCGCTGGGTGCAGCAGCGGTTACGGCTGTTGCTGGTTATGCCTGCTATAAGCTTTTTATCGAGAAAAAAGATAAATATGATGATTTTTACGATGATTTTGAGGATTTTGATGATTTTGAAGACGACTTTGATTTTGACGATGATGAGCTGGAAGCTTATTTAGCCGAAAAAAGAGAAGAAGCTGGCGAAAAAGTCGAAGAAATCAAAGATGCCGTCAAAAACAAGGCCGAAGAAATCAAAGACAAAGCGGAGGTCGTTGCCGATAAGGGAAAAGAAGCGGTTCAGGATTTGAAAAAATAAAGACTGAAAAGCTACCAAAAAATGCGGCTGCGATTCGTTTGAATAAGCCGATCGGCGCTGAACATAAAGAGGCTGTTGCATAATGAAAGATTTTTCCAAGATATGGTTGCGTTCAAAACTTTCCCTATCTTTTGCGTTAAAAATCTTGATATGCGACAGCCTTTTTTGAGGAAATCACCAGCAGCATCAAAGCACTATCCAATCAGATAAATGTCATCTTGTGTTGAACGTTCTGCCCTATCAATGCGAAAAGCCTATTGAACGGCCAAAGTCTTTCCGCCAGTGGTTGAACAAAGAAACCTAAAACCTTAAAAATTCAACTTTTCCATGTTCGTCAGCATCGTCTTTTTTAGGCAGACCGCCACCCGGGCAAAAGTGCGGAGCACTTCGACCAAGAGGAGAGGGAAGTTGAATTGAAAAATCAAACAGAAAGTACGAGAAACAAACATGAAAAAAGGCGAAGAATTTACCGGCTTAGTTTTACGAGCCGATTTTCCCAATAAAGGACGAGTTCAAACCGACCAAGGCATGGTTACGGTCAAAAACGCCATCCCCGGCCAAGTCATTCGGGGCAGAATCCAAAAAAAGAAAGCCAGTACTTATGAAGGCATTTGGTTGGAAACACTGAAGCCAGCTGCCACGGAAAGACCCGCTCTCTGCCCTGTTTTCGGGCAATGCGGCGGCTGCACTTATCAACTTCTGCCCTACTCCCTGCAATTAGCCCAGAAAACGGAACAAGTCCGTCTTCTTTTGACAGCCGTAAACGCTGAAGCACTTTTAACCGAAATCGTTCCCAGTCCGTCCGAACTGACTTACCGCAATAAAATGGAATACTCCTTCGGCAACGAATATCTGGATGGCGAATTGACTCTGGGACTGCATAAAAGGGGCAGCAATTATGATATTACGCCGGCAGCCAAGTGTGTCTTAGTGCCGGAGGATTTTAACCGAATTGTCCGACTGACGCAGGTTTTTTTCCGGCAAAAAGGCTGCTCTTTTTATCATATCCGCCGCCGCACCGGATTTTTGCGTTATTTAATCCTGCGGCACGGTCAGGCAACCAGCGAACTGATGGTCAATCTGGTAACTACCTCGCAATACGAACCAGCACCGACTGCCAGTTTGCTACAGGAATGGCAAACGGAGCTTGAGCGCTTAGCGCCGCAGCTGGACAACCAGATTGTTTCGGTTTTGCATACGCTGTCTGATAACCCATCTGACGCAGTTAAGCCGGAACGGGTTACACTGCTTTGCGGCCGTGAGTATTATGAGGAAATGCTCTTGGGACTGCACTTTAAGGTTTCGCCCTTTTCTTTTTTTCAAACCAATACCAAAGGCGCCGAGCGGCTTTACCAGACTGTAACCGAATGGCTTGGCTCAGTCAGCGGTAAAACCATTTTTGACCTTTACTCGGGCACTGGCACAATTACCCAAATCATTTCCCGGGTAGCAAAACAAGCCATCGGCGTGGAAATTGTGGAAGAGGCGGTTGCAGCCGCCAGAGAAAATGCCGAGCGCAACGGTTTGACTAATTGCCGGTTTATTGCTGGCGACGTGCTGAAAGTCATTGACGACCTGACCGAGCGGCCGGATATTTTGGTGCTGGATCCCCCCCGAGACGGCATTCATCCCAAGGCATTGCCGAAGATTATCGGCTTCGGCGCAGAAAAAATCATTTATATCAGCTGCAAGCCGACCTCTTTGGTCAGAGATTTGGCAATTTTTCAGGAACATGGCTACCAAGCGGAAAAAATTAAATGTGTCGATATGTTCCCGCAAACGGGGCATGTCGAGACGGTAGCACTTTTGTCCAAACTCGATGTCGATAAGCATATAGATGTTGAAATTAAGCTTGATGAGCTTGATTTGACAAGTGCTGAAAGTAAAGCGACTTATGCACAAATCAAGGAATATATATTAGAAAAATTTGATTTAAAGGTTTCGACACTCTATATTGCACAGATTAAAAAGAAGTGTGGAATTGTACTGAGGGAGAATTATAATAAATCGAAAAAAGAGAAACAGGTTATTCCACAATGCACACCGGAAAAAGAGGAAGCTATTAAGGATGCGTTGAAGCACTTTAAGATGATTAAAGACGATTTTTAGTGAATATGGGAGGGTAGATATGAATTCTAAAGAAATAAAGAACCTCATTCAAAATGGAGAAAAGATAGATGTCGAATTTAAAGAATCAAAGAATTCTCTAAGCAAAGATGTCTTTGATACAATATGCTCTTTCAATAATAGAAACGGAGGACATATTTTACTTGGTGTAAATGATAAAAGAGAGATTGTTGGCGTTAGTAAAGATAGGGTAGATAAAGTGATTAAGGAATTTACTACGGCAATCAATAATCCGCAAAAGATGTATCCTCCACTTTATTTACTTCCGGAAGTCTTTGATATTGATGAGAAAAAAGTAATTTATATAAGAGTCCCTGAAGGTTATCAGGTTTGCAGACACAATGGAAGAATTTGGGACAGGTCTTATGAGGGAGACATCAATATCACAGATTATTCAGAACTTGTATATAAGCTATATGCAAGAAAACAAGGAAGCTATTTTGTTAATAAGGTATATCAGAATCTTGATATTGATTTTCTTGATGCTTCTGTTATTGATAAAGCTAAGAAAATGGCTGTCTCCCGAAATAAAAATCATGTTTGGGAGAATATGAGTAATGA
>CAUUKX010000151.1:0-3576 GCA_963545585.1 uncultured Lachnospiraceae bacterium | reverse complement strand
CTTGAGCGGAGATAGAACGGAGATAGAACGGAGCAGGTATGAAAAAAGAAAAGTTTGATATTACGGGGATGAGCTGTTCCGCCTGTTCGGCGGCGGTGGAACGGACAATCCGCAAAATGGAAGGCGTAGCGGCCGTAGAGGTTAATTTGTTGGCCAATAATATGCAGGTCGAATATGATGAAGCCAAGGTCAGCGCCCAGCAGATGGTGGCTGCCATTGAAAAGATTGGTTATGGGGCTTGTCCGGTCGCGCCGCCGGAAACTGCCGACCGAAAGAAGGAAAATACCGCCTTGCAGGAGCAAAAAAATATTCAGGTAGCGGAGCAGAAGGAAATGCGGGTTCGGCTGTGGGGATCGGTTATCTTTATGCTGCCGCTGATGTACCTAAGCATGGGGCATATGATTGCCGCACCTTTGCCGGCTTTTTTAAGCGGCACAGAAAACGGCGTTGCCTTTACCTTGACCCAGTTTTTGCTGACTTTACCGATTGTGCTTTTCAATAAAAAATATTATACTGGCGGTTTTAAGGGGCTGGTGCACCGGGCGCCCAATATGGATAGCCTGGTGGCGCTCGGCTCATCGGCTGCTCTTGTTTACGGAATTTTTGCTTTGTACCGGATTAGTTACGGGATTGGTCACGGTCAACTGGAAATTGCGCATCAATATTTGCATGACCTTTATTTTGAAAGTGCGGCGATGATTTTAACCTTAATCACGCTCGGCAAAAGTTTGGAGAGCATCAGCAAGGGCAAAACCAAGGCAGCGATGGAAGCGCTGATGAATCTGGCACCTAAAACGGCGATTCGCTTAAGCGGCGGGCAGGAGCAGGAGGTGCTGCTGGAGGAAGTCAGGGTTGGTGATATCTTGGCAGTTAAGCCGGGCAGCCGGGTACCGCTGGACGGCTTGGTGCTGGAAGGGGTGTCGGCGGTGGATGAATCGGCTTTGACCGGCGAAAGCATGCCGGCAGAAAAGCGGAGCGGGGATGCGGTTACCGGTGCAACGCTCAATACCAGCGGTTATTTTACTATGAAAGTGACTAAAACCGGTGAAGATACGGCGCTGGCTAAAATCATAGCCTTAGTTGAGGAAGCGGGCAGCTCGAAAGCGCCGATTGCCAAATTGGCGGATAAAATTGCCGGTGTTTTCGTGCCGACGGTGATCGGACTGGCGCTTTTAACCATGGCGGGCTGGCTCTTGGCCGGACAAAGCTTTGAATTTGCGCTGGTCAGGGCGATTTCGGTATTGGTTATTTCCTGTCCCTGCGCACTTGGATTGGCTACGCCGGTAGCGATTATGGTTGGTACAGGAGTAGGTGCTAAACACGGAATCTTATATAAAAATGCCGAAGCTTTGGAAAATCTTTGTCATGTCAAGGTCATGGCGATGGATAAAACTGGTACGATTACCGAGGGGAAACCGGTAGTAACAGATATGGAAGCCTTTGCGGTTTCACCGGAGCGGCTGTTAGCTATTGCGGCCGCTTTAGAAGCAAGATCCGAGCATCCGCTGGCGGCTGCAGTTTTGCGGGAAGCGGAGGCCAAAGGAATCAAAGCGCCGGAAGCTGCTGACTTTCAGGCTTTATCAGGTCTGGGCGTCAAAGCGGAAATCGACGGTCAGGATTATTTGGCCGGAAATGAAAGACTGATGCGGGAGCAGGGCTTAGCAGCCGAAGATAGTCCGCACTGGCAGGTCGGATACAGGGCAGCCGAAAAGTATGCAGCCGAAGGCAAGACGCCGCTTTATTTTGCCGGAAAAGATGGGCTTTTGGGCATGATTGGCGTGGCTGATTTACCGAAGGAAAGCAGCAGGACGGCAATTACCGGCTTACAGGCCGAGGGAATTCAGGTGGTGATGCTGACCGGTGACAATAAGGAAACGGCTGAGGCGGTCAGAAAAAGCGTGGGGGCTGATCAGGTGATTGCCGAGGTCTTGCCGCAGGATAAGGATAATGAAATCCAAAAATTAATGGCGGCCGGCAGCCGGGTGGCGATGATTGGCGACGGAATTAATGACGCTCCGGCTTTGGCCAGAGCCGACGTCGGCATTGCGATTGGGGCGGGAACCGATGTGGCGCTGGAGTCAGCGGACGTTGTGCTGATGCGGAGCGACTTGGCAGACGCTTTGACGGCGTATGAGCTGTCAGGCGCAACTTTGCGCAATATCAAAATGAATTTGTTCTGGGCGTTTTTTTACAATGTGATTGGCATTCCGGTGGCAGCCGGGCTTTTGTACCGCTGGGGGATTTTGCTCAGTCCGATGATTGGCGCAGCAGCGATGAGTTTTTCCAGTGTGTTTGTGGTTACAAATGCCCTGCGCCTGAATCGGTTTCAGCCGCAAAGGAGGAAATGAAAATCAATGGACTATCTTTTGATACTGCTTTTATTTTTTATAACGATGGTGTTGACGGCGGTGGAAGAAATCCAAAAAAGATATTACTTGTTTGGCAAAATCATAGCAATCATAAATTTAGTTTGCGTTCCGCTTTTTTTGCTGGCGGTGGTGCAGTCAGGCAAACAGGAGCCGGATATTGCTGATTTTGTCAGGGGCGGCAGTTTTAAGGTGATTGCCGCAGGGTATATGGCAGCTTCTTTGCTGTTTGCGTATAAAAATATAAAGGGACGTCGGAAAAAATGATAAATTTAAAAAACCATGACAAGGTTGAGTTATTATTGTTTGATTTGGACGGAACGCTTCTGCGCGGTGATAAGACCATATCGGCCGCTGTGCTGGCAGCGCTTCGGGATTGCCGCCGGCAAGGGCTTCCAATTGGAATTTGTACTGCCCGTGGTGAGCAGAACAGTTTAGTTTTTTTGAGAGAGCTGCAGCCGGATTTTTTGATTGTCAGCGGTGGTGCTTTGATCAAAGCAGGCGAGCGATGTATTTATGAAGCTGCTTTTTCGGCTGAAGAAACCCGGCAGATGATTCGGGCGGCCAGGGAAATTTGCGGCGCCGAATGTCAGATTACGGTTGATACGGCGGCGGCTCATTATTGGAATTATAAAGTTGATCCCGCGAGCTCCGAAAAGAATTGGAGCGGCAGCGTCTATACTGATTTTAGTGATTTTCGCCAGGATGCGTTAAAGCTGTGCGTTGAGATTTTTGAGACGGAGCAGGCGGAAAAACTTAAAAAAGCCTTGCCGGAGACGGACAGTATTCGTTTTTCTGACAGCTTCTGGTATAAGTTTACCAAAAAAGACGTAACCAAAGAGACGGCGATTCGGAAACTCTGTGCGGCCAGCGGTATTTTGCCCGATAATATCATTGCTTTTGGCGATGATTTAGCCGATATCGGTATGCTGCGCCTGGCCGGAGTGGGCGTGGCGATGGGCAATGCGCTGACCGAGGTTAAACAGGTGGCCGATATCGTCATTGGCAGCAATGACGAGGACGGAATTGCCGAGTATTTGCGGGAGCTGATAGGAGAATCCTAAATTCCCCTTGATTACCGACGGTCAGCTCCAGACGGATATTTTGGAAATCATCGCTAAGGACGGGCATGGAAAAGCGTAAAAAGTCAAGTTTGTAAAAATATAAATGGTAAAATAAAGTGTCCGCTTTTGGGAGAGGAAGAATCGTT
>CAUUKX010000150.1:0-3644 GCA_963545585.1 uncultured Lachnospiraceae bacterium | reverse complement strand
CTGCTCAATGGGTGTTTCTTTGCGGGTTAAAATTTTTTTCATGGTTTTCCTCCTATGTGTATATGTTTCTTTGGTTCGGGCCGGTTCATGACTGACTTCCCAGATCGGAAATTTTACTTTTAAAAAAATCATTTTGATTATGGATAAGAAGCCGGCGCTCTTTTAGCACTAAGGCCTCGGAAGTTTGAAAACTTCCGAGGCATATTTATTTTTTGTCAATTTGTTTGGCAATACTAAAAACAAGTATATCATATGTGAAGCAATTTTGCAAAAATATCTTCTTGTCTGTAGGGGGAGGGTAAACATCGGCAGAAGAAATTTCTGACAAAATTTTCATAGCCAATAAAGAGGAAGTGATTGCCCGTATTTTGGAGCAAAATGAGATTGAGCTGTCCGACGAGGTGATTATGGTCGGCGACCGTAAGTTTGATGTAGTCGGTGCCAAAGCCAATCAGATTTCGGTGGTGGGTGTCCTCTACGACTTTGGCGGAGTTAGTGCCCAAGGCGACCGGCTGCGGGCGGAATGCTTTTCTGCCTGCAACAGCGTTTATGTGCGGTTTAGGCTTCCGGTCTGCACCAGCTGTCAGCCTTAAAACGAGTAAAAAGCGGAGAAACTCAAAAAAGCTTTGCTTGACAAATATTTATTTATCTCATACAGTATTATCATCCGGTCAGACATCGGAAGATAAAATCAGTTTCAAAGTCAAGTGGAATTCCGGCGCTTTCATATTTGTACTTTAATCGGTACAAAGCTCGGATGGTTGGCAGCTTTGGACATGGTTATGAAAAAGGAAGAAAGAGAATGGAGAAAAATTCATGTATAAATTTAATCGTGAAGAATACGAAAAAAGGATGGAATGGTATAAAAATGCAAGGTTCGGGATGTTTATTCACTGGGGGCTGTATGCGATACCGGGCAGGGGAGAATGGGTAAGAAGCACGGAAGAAATGTCAAAGGAAGAGTATATGAAATACTTCGACGAGTTTACCGCAAGGGATTATGACCCTAAAAAATGGGCGAGAGCGGCTAAAGAAGCAGGAATGAAATATATGGTGCTCACGGCGAAGCATCATGACGGCTTTTGCCTTTTTGACAGCAAATACACTGATTTTAAGGCAACAAACACAAGAGCGGGAAGAGATTTAATTAAAGAATACGTGGAAGCGGTAAGAGGAGAAGGACTTAAAGTAGGACTTTACTTCAGTCTTTTGGACTGGTATCACGAAGACTATCCGCATTACGGCGATACTCATCATCCGATGAGAAACAAAGAGGAATACGGTAACTGGAACCACAAGTGGGAGCGATATGTAGAATATTTTCATAACCAGGTGGAAGAACTATGCACAAACTACGGAAAACTTGATATTTTGTGGTTCGATTTTTCTTATGATAATATGAGGGGGGAGAAATGGGAGGCGACAAAGCTTGTAAATATGGTGAGGAGTTTACAGCCGCATATTATAATAGATAATCGCCTTGAGGTAAACGGAAAGGGCAGCGACTCGCTGGCACTTGGTGATCCTGCGCCTTTTCACGGTGATTTTATCAGCCCGGAGCAGATTATTCCGCCCGAAGGTTTAAAAGATATTGAGGGCAGGCCTTTGGTTTGGGAAGCGTGCGTAACAATGAACAATCATTGGGGCTATCACGGCACGGATAAACTTTTTAAGCCGGCACCGATGTTAATTAAAAAACTTGTCGAATGTGTGAGTAAAGGTGGAAATCTGCTCCTAAATGTAGGACCTGACGCTTATGGCAATATACCTGAAGAATCCATGAGGATTTTAAAGGAAATAGGGGAATGGATGTCTAAAAACAGCGAAAGTATCTATGGCTGCGGAGCGGCGGATATTCCTAAGCCGGATTACGGCCGAGTAACGAAAAAAGGAAATACTTATTATTTCCACTTATATGAAAATACCATAGGGCCGGTTCCGCTTATAGGAATTGATAAGAACAGACTTGTCAAGATACGGGCTTTAGCAACAGGTTATGAGATTCCCGCCTCGACTTCCTGGGTACATAGGGATTACCCCGATGTACTGTTTGCGGAGCTTGGCGGAAATCCGGTTTTACCTGATAGCATAGACTATGTCCTTGAGGTTCAGGTGATTTAGGAAATCAACGTCAGCTTTATCCAAACCGGCTGCTTTGGCGACTTCCGAGGCAGACATTGGTTTACCGGCTTCTTTCATGGCTTTTAATACTTGTTCTTTCATAAATGCAGTTCCTTTCTGATTGTAATTTAAAGCGCTAAGCGCTGAAACGCTAACATCATAGCATAGACATAAACATTTGGCAAGTTTTTGCTGCATAACTCCTCGTTTATCGAAGTAAAACAATGAAATAAAATTACTAAGAGGAAGTAAAAGCAACGCAGATACTTCCCTTTGTATGCTCAAAATTCAATAAATATGGGAAAGAGAATTTATAGAAGAACTGGAAAATACAGATAAAAAGGCATTAATCATATTCGGCTGCAGCGGTAGGATTTCATTATAGAAAAGGCATTAAAAAGGGTTGTCAGATAATTTAGAATATGCTATAAATAATGAGAAGGAAAATATCAATGCCGATTTGGATAGGGAGAAAAAAATGGAATTGTGGGATCTGTACGACGAGAACAGAACTCTGCTGGGGAAAACGCATGTGCGGGGCGTACCGCTGCAAGAGGGGGAATACCACCTGGTAACGGATATTTGGCTGGTGCGGCAGGATGGGAAAGTTTTGATTACCAAAAGGCATCCTAAAAAAATTTGGGGTAATATGTGGGAATGTACCGGCGGTTCGGCATTGGCCGGAGAAGAGAGTCGTCATTCCGCGGCCCGCGAGTTGGAAGAAGAGGTGGGGGTAGCAGTTGATCCGGCGGAATTAAAGTTATTGAATACGATTCGAATTAAAGACCGTTTTGTTGATACTTATGCCGTAGTCAGAGATTTAGAAGTCAAGGATTTAACTTTGCAGGCAGAAGAAGTAATAGACGCTAAGTTTGTTGATTTTACGGAATTGACTCAAATCTGGCAGGACAATAATCTGGTGCCGCGCGAACGCTTTTTACAGTATCGTGATGTTTTGTGGAATTTTGTAGAGGAGAATAAAAAAAGCGAATAAGCTGAGGACAAGATATTATTTGAGCCGGAAATGAAAGCGTTTTAATGAAATAAACGAGTAAATAAGTTTTTATCTGGCAGTATTTCAGGCATTTCGCCCTCTATTTAGACAATAAGAAACGAGGAATTCTATGTTAGATGTAACTACACCGGCGCTGCTGTTTCCGGCCATATCCTTATTGATGCTGGCCTACACCAACCGCTTTGTTACTTTAGCTGGTTTAGTGCGGGATTTAAAGGCCGAGCATGATAAAAAACCGAGTGAGAATTTAAAACGCCAAATCGACAATTTGGCTTTTCGCCTGAATGTGATCCAGTATATGCAGATTATGGGAGCACTGGCTTTTTTCTTTTGTGCTTTTTCGATGTTTTCTATTTTTGCCCATAAAACAGAACTGGGTACGGTTATGTTTGGGCTGGGTTTAGCGGCTTTATTGCTGTCGCTGATTCTTTTGATTGTCGAGTTATCCGTGTCAGTTAAAGCCTTAAAGCTGCTGTTGCGGAATATGAAACAATAGAGAAGCAAAAAA
>CAUUKX010000149.1:0-3675 GCA_963545585.1 uncultured Lachnospiraceae bacterium | reverse complement strand
TGTATCTGGCGCTGTTAAAAGAGAAAAATACTCCCTCACAGCGAATTATGAAAGAGTTTCGCATTGAGCTGGACAGCTTTTTGCAGGCCTTAAAGCAGCTCCGAGCCGATAAACGGGTAACCACCGATAACCCGGAAGAAAGCTATGAAGCGCTGCAAAAATATGGACGGGAATTGGTGGAAATGGCAAGGCTGGGTAAGCTTGATCCGGTAATCGGCCGGGACGGCGAGATTCGGCGGGCAATTCGGATTTTGTCCCGGCGAACCAAGAACAATCCGGTGCTGATTGGTGAACCGGGTGTCGGCAAAACGGCGGTAGTGGAAGGACTGGCACAGCGGATTTTAAACGGCGATGTGCCGGAGGGCTTAAAGGATAAGAAAATTTTTGCTTTGGATATGGGTGCTTTGGTGGCCGGAGCTAAATACCGGGGTGAGTTTGAAGAACGTCTGAAAGCGGTGTTGAGCGAGGTAACGAAGTCAAACGGCGAGATTATCTTGTTTATTGATGAACTGCACACCATTGTCGGTGCTGGTAAAACAGAAGGCTCTATGGACGCCGGCAACATTTTAAAGCCGATGCTGGCTCGGGGCGAAGTCCGCTGTATCGGTGCGACCACTTTGGACGAGTACCGGCAGTATATTGAAAAGGATGCTGCCTTGGAGCGGCGGTTCCAGCCGATTTTAGTGGATGAGCCGACTGTTGAGGACACGATTTCCATTTTGCGGGGGCTAAAAAAGCGATTTGAAATTCACCACGGTGTTCGGATTACCGATGGAGCGCTGATTGCCTGCGCTGCCTTGTCGCACCGCTATATTTCCGACCGGTTCCTGCCGGATAAGGCAATTGATTTGATGGATGAAGCGGCGGCCATGATTCGGACAGAAATTGACTCCATGCCGGGGGAGCTGGATGAGATTTCGCGTAAGTTGATGCAGCTGGAAATTGAGAAGCAGGCATTGGCCAAGGAAAGCGATGCCGCATCCAAGGAGCGTTTAGCCAATCTGGAAAAGGAAATCGCCGAGTATAAAGAGCAGGTTAACAATAAGAAAGCCCAGTGGGAACTGGAAAAGGCAGAGTTAAATAAAGAAAAGGAAATCAAGGCTGAGATTGAAAAGACGCAGCTGGCTATCGAAGAAGCCGAGCGAGCCTATGATTTGGAAAAGCTGGCCAGCTTAAAATACGGCAAGCTCCCCGAACTGGAAAAGGAATTGCAGGCTGAAAAAGAAAGTGCCAAAAATAAGCACTTAACCTTATTAAAAGAGGAAGTGACGGAAGAAGAAATCGAGGAAATCGTTTCCCGCTGGACAGGTATTCCTGTCAGCAAGCTGAACTCTTCGGAGAAAGAACGGCTGCTGCATTTAGACAGCATTTTGCATCAGCGGGTCATCGGGCAGGAAGAAGCGGTGCAGGCAGTAACAGATGCCGTCATCAGAGGCAGGGCGGGCTTAAAAGACCCGAACCGGCCCATCGGCAGCTTTATTTTCTTAGGGCCGACTGGTGTCGGCAAAACCGAATTGGCTAAGGCTTTAGCCGAGGCTTTGTTCGACACGCAGGAAAACCTGATTCGGATTGATATGAGCGAATATATGGAGCGCCATGCGGTTGCCAGACTGATTGGAGCGCCTCCGGGCTATGTCGGTTTTGAAGAAGGCGGTCAGCTGACGGAAGCAGTCCGGCGGAAACCCTATTCGGTCATTTTGTTTGATGAGATTGAAAAGGCGCACCCGGAAGTATTCAATGTGCTGTTGCAGCTTTTGGACGACGGACGGTTAACGGACAGCCAAGGGCGGACGGTCGACTTTAAAAATACGGTGGTGATTATGACCTCGAATATCGGCAGTCAGACTTTGCTGGAGGGAATTACCGAGGACGGCAATATGAAAGAGAGTGCTAAGAAAAAGGTGATGGAACAGCTGCATGCTTATTTTAAGCCGGAGATTTTAAACCGGATTGACGATATTGTCCTGTTCTCGCCGCTGACCAAGGAGCAAATCAGAGGCATTATTGAGCTGAATATTGCTTCTATTCAGAAGCGGCTGGAGGAAGAACGGATTCATTTGCACTTGACGGATGCGGCCAAGGATAAGATTGCTGAAGTAGCTTACGATCCGATGTTTGGCGCAAGACCGGTGAAACGCTATATGCAGAGGGTGGTGGAAAATAAGCTTGGCCGGGAAATGATTGCTGGCAATATCGGTGAAAACGACGAGGTACTGATTGACATCGCCGGTGATGATTTTAGCATCAGGAAGGCAACGAAAAATTAGACACGATAAAGAAGCCGCCGCAAAATTTTGAGGCGGCTTTTTTGTAAAAATGTTCTAACTCTTATTTGACAAATCAAGCTAAAATGTTTAAAATAAAGGTTATAGTTCAGGCAAACCTTTAGCGGCGCAGTGAAAATAGCGGGCTTTTGCGGGTAAAAACAAATCGTTGGCAATAACACCGGAAAGGAAAAATCATGAAGCATACCATATTATTAGGCGGCTATACCAATCGGGCTAATCAGGGCATTGGCCAAGTTACTTTAGATACTGAAAAAAGACAGCTTATGGATTATCATTTGATTTATAAGGCGGAACGGCCAACCTATTTGCTGGAGACGGATGGCTGTATTTATGCCTGCATGAAACGAGGAGCAAGCGGCGGTGTGGCGATGATTAAAGACGGGCAGGAACAGGCGGCGGTAGCGATGGAGGGAGCAGCACCCTGTCATATTTCGGCAGATCCGAATCGGCCGTATTTTTATGTATCTTGGTATCATCAGGGGATGGTCAGCGTGGTTGAGAAGACGGCGGATGGTTTGGCGGAAAGGTGCCGGGTAGTGCATCATGGCAGCAGCGTTCATCCCAATCAGGAAAAATCCCATGTTCATTTTGCGCAAATCAGCCCCTGTGGCCGTTATTTGTTTGTCTGCGACTTAGGAACGGATGAAGTTTATCTATACTTGCCGCAGGCGGATGGAACGCTGAAAGAGTATCACCGGGAAAAAACACCGGCCGGCATGGGACCGAGGCATTTGACTTTTCATCCGCAGCTGCCGTTTATTTATGTACTGGGAGAGCTATCCAGTCAGGTTTTGGTGCTGGAGATGGAGCCAGACAGCGGTCGGATTTTTCAGCGTCAGCTGATTTCGGCTCTGCCGCAAGACTTTAAAGGAAATAATGCGGCATCGGCTGTTCGGATCAGCTGCGATGGCCGGTATCTTTATACCTCTAACCGGGGGCATGATTCGATTGCGGTATTTCAGGTGGGCGCAGATGGGCTTTTGCAGTTAGTGGAATATGTGCCGACCGAGGGAAAAACGCCGCGGGATTTTGCGCTTAGCCCGGCGGAGGATTTTTTGGTGGCGGCACATCAGGATTCGGATGATTTGACGCTGTTTGCCAGAGATCAGGCCAGCGGCCGGCTGACCCTGTGCCAAAAGGGGGTATACGCACCGGAATATGTCTGTGTTTTCTTTGCAGAGTGATAAACTCAACTTTCCCCTGATCGAAGTGCTGCGCACTTCTGCCCGGGTGGGCGACCTACCATAGTCTTTTTTGGCTCTATCCCGCTCAGAGAGCGGGTGCATGGACTCCACTTTCGGCAATTTGCTCCGCAATTTGCCTATCGTTTCCGCCCGCCGCCGAAAGGCGTAGCCTTTCTGGAAGCAACGAGCCCCTGATCGAAGTG
>CAUUKX010000148.1:0-3813 GCA_963545585.1 uncultured Lachnospiraceae bacterium | reverse complement strand
ACCGACGACAAAAAATGATTTAATGATTGCTGCTAAAGAAAACTATGAAAAGTTAAATTTACTTATCTCAAAGATGACGAAGGAAGAGTTAAATACACCATTTGACTTTTCAAAAGAGGAAAAGAAAAAAGAAGCCCATTGGAAAAGAGATAAGAATCTAAGAGATGTTTTAATCCATCTCTATGAATGGCATCAGCTTATTTTGAATTGGGTACATTCCAATCAAAAGGGAGAAGAAAAACCATTTTTGCCTGAACCATATAACTGGAAAACTTATGGAGATATGAATGTGGAATTTTGGAAGAAACATCAAAATACTTCTCTTGAAGACGCAACTAAAATGTTTCATAAATCCCATAGAGATGTTTTAGAGTTGGCTGAAACCTTTACAAACGAAGAACTTTTTTCAAAAGGTGTATATAAATGGGTTGGAGGGAGTACGCTGGGTTCCTATTTTGTGAGTGCGACTGCAAGTCATTATGATTGGGCAATGAAAAAGCTAAAGGCTCATCAGAAAAACTGTAAGTCAAAATAATTGGGGTAGTAAAGTGCATTTTACAAAAGCAAAAGGAATATTGTCTGCAAAGAATGGAATGAATCATACTTCCTCAAACCAAGCCGCTCATTAGGCCTGGTTTGAGGAAGTATTTATCATTTCTATAATTTCCAGTTAGCGGCTCGTTCTCTTGCCTTGATGAATGCGGAATAAATTCCTTCCTCGTGGATCAAATCGTTATGTTTCCCCTCTTGCACCAATTTACCGTCATCAATCACTAAGATTTGATCGGCTTGCCTTACAGTAGAAAGACGGTGTGCTATGGAAATCACGGTATGCCCTTTGGATAATTCTTCGATTGCTGCCAAAATCTCATATTCATTTTCAGGGTCAACCGAACTGGTGGCTTCATCTAAAAGAATAATCGGTGCATTTTTAAGCAGCGCTCTGGCAATGGAAACCCGCTGCTTTTCTCCGCCGGAGAGGGAACTTCCGCCTTCTCCTACCATAGTGTTATAGCCATCGGGAAGCTCCATGATAAAATTATGGCAGCGTGCTTTTTTGGCAGCTTCCACCACTTCTTCGTGACTTGCCTGAGGATTGGCAAAGCGGATATTGTTTTCGACAGTATCTTGGAAAAGATACACATCTTGGAAAACAAGAGAAAGATTTTTAAGCAGACTTTCGACGGTATAGTCTCGGATATCGTTATTTCCCAGTCGGATTACGCCGCTGTCAATATCATAAAACCGGGATAGCAAATTGATAATTGTAGTTTTCCCGGAACCGGACGGTCCTACGATAGCTGTCTTTGAGCCTTGAGGAATCGTAAAGGAAATATCTTTTAAGACCGGATTTTTTTTGTCATAGCTAAAACTTACCTGATCAAATACAATGTCCTGATTTGCCGCAACGCTTAAAGTACCGTCGCTGATTTCCGGAATATCTAAAACCTCATCTAAATACTGCATATTGGCGGGGTTTTTAACCATCAGTATGGCTGCGTTTTCCAGCTGTTTCAAACCGCCAAAAATCATAAAGCCCGCCGCCGAAACGGTAAGTGCTTGCGGCAATAAGACTTCCCCCGTAGTATAAAGATAACAAGAAAACAGGGTAACAAGTAAACTGGAAAGATGGATAACGGTCGAAAAAATTCGCGAATAAATAACAAAAATAATCTCGAAATGGACCTGAGAAAGCCGAAGTTCCTCGGAAGCATTTTTCAAATTAGAATGAATTTCTTCCACCACCCCTGCATCCGCCGACGGAAAACTGCGAAGCACAGGAATACCGCAAATACTGTCGATAAGGGCATCGCTGACCTTAGTAATGGCAGCGTGTTCGCGTACCACCTCTTTCTTGGACTGATTTACTATCAGAAATACACAAAGCCAAATAAGAGTTAAGCAAATTAGGGTTAAAAATCCGATTTTAGCATTTACACCAAACATACCAATTAAGAGGAAAAAGGATATGGAAATACCGGAAACACCAAAATCAATGCTCATAGAAGAATAGTTTTCAAGACTTTTCATCACATTAGTAAAGGCGGCCATGATTCTGGAAAGACTCTGCTCGGCAAAATAGCCCATAGGCGCATTTTTTAGTTTTTCACCGACGGTCAGTCGGTAATCCTTAAAAATGCCGAAGAAAACGCCATCGCTAAGACTGCTTTTGGCCCAACTGGTTAGAAAATTAAAGAGAAAGGAGACAAGCAGCACTCCGAAAATCGTCCCGATATGAGGGTTGCTCATTTCTCCCATATAGCTAAACCCAAGAAAGAGTGCAAAAAACCCAAATAAAACCGAAGCGTTTTGCAGAAAAATAAAGAACATTCCCGCTGTAAGCCGATTTTTATACTTTCCGGCTAATTTAAAAGATAATTTAATAAATTCCATATCTTATTCCTCCCCTAAATATTGTTTCCAAAGATTGGCATAGAGCGGTTCTTTCATCAGCTCATCATGTCTGCCTTTGGCTATAATGCGGCCCTTATCAATTAGGATAATTTGATGCGCCTGCTTGATGGTGTTTAGTCGATGAGCAACGATCACCAGATTTTTCCCTTTGACAAGATGAGAGATCGCTTCTTGAATGAGGGCTTCATTTTCCGGGTCGGCATAAGCGGTCGCCTCATCTAAAATAATGGTAGAAGCCGGCTTTAAAATAGCTCTGGCAAGGGTGATGCGCTGGCGCTCGCCGCCTGACATTGCGCCGCCCGCTTCGCCTGCCTTCGTGTTATATCCCTCAGGAAGCGCCATAATAAACTCATGACAATGAGCAGCCTTGGCTGCTTTTATGATTTCATCGTCCGTTGCATTTGGCTTGCCGAGACGAATATTATCCCTGATGCTGACATCGAATAGGAAGTTATCTTGAGAAACGAAAGAAATCTCTTCTGCCAGCTGTTTAAAGGAGATATTCTTTGTTTCCACACCGCCAAGAGAAATGAAGCCCGATGACGAATCCCAAAAACCGGCTAAAAGTTTTGCGATGGTTGATTTTCCGCCGCCGGAAGGACCGACAAGGGCAGTTACCTGACCGGGCGTGGTCTCAAAAGAGATATTATGCAGTACCTCCGTACCATCATGATAGGAAAAGCTTACGTTCTCAAATTGGATGCCCTGATTAGAGCAGACAGCGGCTCTATTTTCTGCATCCGGGCGTTTTTGAGCAGGCATATCAAGCAATTCTTTTATAGGCACCCAGTTGTTGGAAGCCATCTGAAAGAGCTCAAAACTCATCATGATTGCAAAAGCCTGCGGCAGGATGGAAATAGGCAGGATAAGGGATAAGAGCAGAGTTTCCATATTTATTTGCCCCTGTCCGTAAAAATAAAAAGCTAAGGGCATACTGATTAGCTGCGGTGTCATCATCGCAGCCGTCATCAAGGCCTTGCCTAACCAGCTTTGTTTCCACCACTTCATGGTAGAAAAATGATAGAATTTTACGGCATCGGCAAATTTTCCATAAGAAATCTTATCTTGGGCAAAGGCTTTAATAACCGGAATTCCGCGAACATATTCTGCGCTTCTGTCAGCGACATTGGCATAACTTGACAGCCAGACAGCCATTCTGGGGCGATATTTATACATCATGGTTGCCATACCGATAAGGGCAATAGGCAGGGGGGCAAAAATGGATAAGCCGATACGCCAATCCAAAAAGAATAAAATGATGATGCACAGTACCGGATGCAGCAGACGGCTCGGCAGCTCTGGCATGAGATGAGCTACCCAATCCTCCATATCTGCCACTCGCTCCAGAATAATCACCTTAATCTTGCCGACAGGATTATCCACCAAGTACCCCATTGG
>CAUUKX010000147.1:0-3864 GCA_963545585.1 uncultured Lachnospiraceae bacterium | reverse complement strand
GCCCTGTAGTTTTGCGTCCTGCCTTTTCAAGCAGTTTGCCTTTATCGCTGAAAGCGCTTGCTCCATTGTAAAATATTACTGAGCAGCGTAAAAAATTTTAAAGTTTTATATGCGTCATGCTCTACATCTGACCTTACTTTACTATATTTTCTTCTAAAAATCAAGTCCTATTTGTAGGAATTTATTCCTTTTTATCCCAAAGAAATCAAGGTCTTTTTACCTATTATGCCCTCATCAGCAGAGCATCTGCCCTTGCCATTTTTCCTCCTTACTCTTTCCCATCTTCCGCCGCAGCCAAAAAACTCCGTTTTTATTGCTGCGCCGGTTTTTCGGGCGGAGTTGCCGGCATCGGAGATTCTGATGTTTTCACAGGCTGCTCTGCCGGAATCGGCGTTTGTTCGGGCTGTGTGGATTCGGCTGGTGTCTCCGCCGCTTCTGCTTTCGCCTTGACAATGATTCTTTCCTCCGGATTAACTCCCAATTCACAGGTGATTAAAGTCAGCACTTTATCGTTTCCCTTTTGCGATAAAACCGACAGGTCTTTTTTATTCACTCTTTTTTTCTCATAAACTATATAAGCAGTGGAGCTTGATTTGGTCTTAATCCAAATCGTATCGCCATTTTCCAATTCATCCAAACGGTTAAAAAAATCACCGAAGCTGTGACTGCGATGGCCGGCCAGCACCGAATTGCCAACTTCACCTAACTCCGCTGTTTTCGGCATATGGCCAATACAAAAACGCAGTGTGACATTATCCACCCCTTCCGCCACCGGATATTTCAGCTTAATCTTAGGAATTTCAATAATCCCAATTGCCGTCGGTCCGGTTGTCAGCTTGGTAACTGTGTTCGGATTTAAACCCTCACTCTGCTCAATTTCCCGGATGGCCTTGGCCGACGCATCCAAATCTCCCTGCAAAGTGGTATCATCGGTATATCCCAACTCTCGGTTCAATTTTTCCGCTTCCGTGCCGACCTCGCTGCCGATTTGGTCATAAAACTCCTTCAGCATTTGCTGCTGCTGCCGGTCAGCCAAATACCGGCCGACAAACGGAATACAAATAACAGCAATGCCGCCAATCAGCAGCAAATTTCCCAAATGGCTGCGCCAGCTCCATTTTTTGGATGCAGCCGCCCTATTGCCGCCTGCTTTTTCCGCTTCTCCGGTTTCTGTATTCCCGACTGTTTTTTCCGGTTCATTTCTGTCCGAAACCGGATTCTTTTCGACCCGGTTCATTGCCTCTGCGCTGCTGGCATCAGCTAAACTTTCGATATTCTCTGCTTTGCTCCTATTTTCTGATATTTTTATATCATCTGTATTGGCAAATGTTTTTTCCTGTTCTTTCATTTTCTCTTTTTCCTTTGTGTTCCCTTGAAAGGTTTTTATTAAAAATTCTATCCATTATAGTGGTTCATGGCGTAAGCAATTCCCTGCTCCAAATAGGCCATAATGGCTTCAGCCGTCCGCAGCGCCATTTCCGCC
Source organism: uncultured Lachnospiraceae bacterium (assembly GCA_963545585.1). Taxonomy (GTDB): domain Bacteria; phylum Bacillota; class Clostridia; order Lachnospirales; family Vallitaleaceae; genus W11650. The sequence goes on along the minus strand of CAUUKX010000147.1, from coordinate 2,381 downwards.
GCCATTTTGATTTCTTCCCGGCTCATCCGCTTCAACACAAAATCAGCCGAGTCCATGCCCGGAACCTGCGGTCCGACCCCGACTCGAAAGCGAATAAATTCCTGCGTGCCCAGATGGGCAATAATATTTTTCATGCCGTTGTGCCCGCCGGCACTGCCTTTTTCCCGAATCCGAAGCTGCCCTAAGTCTAAGCTGATTTCATCATAAACCACAGCTACATCTTGCGGTGTCAAAGAATAAAAATCCATCACCGCCCGAATACTTTCCCCACTGAGGTTCATATAGGTCTGCGGCTGTAGTAAAATCACCTTTTCACCGCCAATCTGACCCTGCCCCAAAATCGCTCTGTGCTTTTTCTTATCTAAGCGAATCCCGGTTTCATAAGCCAGACGTTCCATCACTTCAAATCCAATATTATGTCGGGTTGCCGCATACTGCATCCCAGGGTTACCCAGTCCGGCAATTATTTTCATGATTCTGCCCTTTCTTTTTCGCACGGATGCTTTCGTTCGTCTCTTTTTCCCTGTTGATGTCAGCCAAATGCTGCCAACCGTAAGCCAAAAGCAAAGTTACAATTCCCGCAAAGTCATTCGCAATTCATCATGATGCAAAATAGCCGATATCCATCTCTCCTATTAGGAAAGTTGACATTTCTGCTGCTAAAAAATAAATTTCAGCGAATTACTTCACTTCAATATTTTGATCCCGGTTCGGCCCAACACCAACATAGCTGACTTTCGCACCACACTTTTCCTCAATAAAAGCAATATAGTCCTTCACCTCCGCCGGCAAGTCTTCATATCGGCGAATATGCGAAATATCACCCCAACCCTTTAGTTCCTGATAAACCGGCCGGCACTTTGCTAACTCATTTAAACTGGCCGGAAAATCCTTAATCTGCTGGCCATCTTTTTCATAAGCCACGCAGACCTTGACCACTGGTAAGCCCGACAGCACGTCAATCTTATTTAAAGCAATATCGGTCAAGCCGTTTGTTCTAACGGCAAAACGACCAATGACAGCATCAAACCAGCCAGTTCGCCGTGGACGGCCGGTTGTTGTTCCAAACTCATGCCCAATCTGCCGAATCTGTTCGCCGATTTCATCCTCTAACTCCGTTGGGAAAGGCCCAGAACCGACTCTGGTCACATAGCCCTTCATCACACCGATACTTTGCGTCAGTTTGTTCATCCCCAGCCCGCTGCCGGAAGAAACACCACCAGTCGTCGGATGCGAGGACGTAACAAACGGATACGTTCCCAAATCCAAATCTAAGAGCGTGCCCTGTGCTCCCTCAAACAAAATTTCCCGACCAGCTTCCGCCGCTTCGCTAATCAGTGCCGTTGTGTCGGTAAAATAGTGCCTCAGCCGCTCGGCATAGCCCAAATATTCCTCTATGATTTTATCGGCATCTAAGAGCCGATCCGATAAGTATATTTTCTCAATCATTTCATTTTTAAATTTCACATTTTGTTTGACCTTGGCCGCAAAAACTTCCGGTTCCAGCAAATCACAGACCCGAATACCGGTGCGGTCGGCCTTATCCGTATAACACGGCCCGATTCCTTTTCCGGTCGTGCCGATATTGGCTTCGCCCAAATAGACCTCGTGCAGCTGATCCAGTACCTTATGATAGGGCATAACCAAATGCGCCCGCAAACTGATACGCAGGTTTTCAAAATGAACCCCCTGCTCCGCTAATTCCGCCATTTCCTCTAACAGTCCCTTTATGTCGATCACCACGCCGTTACCGATCACACATAGGGTATTGGGGTACAAAATTCCGGACGGAACCAAATGAAACTTATAAACTTTATTATTCACCACCACGGTATGCCCGGCATTATTGCCGCCCTGATAACGCACCACCATGTCAGCTTTTGCCGCTAAAATATCAATATATTTTGCCTTGCCTTCATCGCCCCATTGTGCTCCGATAATTACTCTTACCGCCATTTGCTTCCTCCTTTATCTCTGTGCACACGCCATGACCCGGCGCACTAACTTCAGCGGCAGTTTCCGCCCCAAAACAGCTAAAATCTGATTTGACAGCCCCGGCACAATGACAACCTCACCCTGCTGAAAACGCTCGTAGCCGTAGCGGGCAACCTGTTTAGCCGACCAGCCACTTTGCGCCATTTGGCTAAAACGCTTGGACTCGCTTAAACCTGCCCGATCCTGAAATCCGGTCTGTACCGGCCCCGGACACAAAGCTGAAATTTTTAGTTTGGTATTTTTCAGTTCCGCCGCCAGCGCTTGGGTAAAGGAAAGAACATAGGCCTTAGACGCATAATAATCCGCCATTCTTGGCCCCGGCACAAAAGCTGCTACCGATGCCACATTTAAGATGCCGCCCCGCCCCCGAAAAACCATTCCCGGTA
>CAUUKX010000146.1:0-3898 GCA_963545585.1 uncultured Lachnospiraceae bacterium | reverse complement strand
CGGCCGAGTTTAAGCAAGAGGAAAAGATGTCGGCCAAACATATTTTAGTAGACAGCATAGAAGCGGCAGAAAAAATCAGCGCCGAAATCAAAGCCGGAAAAACTTTTGAAGATGCAGCCAGAGAGTATTCCAGCTGTCCATCCAAGTCCAGAGGCGGCGACCTCGGTACTTTCACCCGGGGAAAAATGGTCAAAGAGTTTGAGGATGCAGCTTTTGCACTGACGCAGGGTATGGTCAGTGCGCCAGTCAAAACGCAGTTTGGCTATCACCTGATTAAGGCCGGGGAGATGACACCGGCGGGGGCAGCCGATTTAGAAATGGCGAAAGACCAAATCAAGAAGCGTCTTTTTCAGGCCAAGCAAAAGGAAGTTTACGCCAAAAGGCTGGAAGAATTAAAGGAAAGCTATCCGGTTCAAATCAATCTGGCAGCTTTGAAATAAGTGCGCAAGCATAAAGGAATGCGGCTGCGAAGCGGGCATATTCCTTTTGCGGCGCTTCACCGGCAGACGGGGAGCACGAAGTGCGGTAAATGCGGAGCATTTGATCTGACGGGGAAGAACTCCCCGATAAATTCTAATTTAGCTGCACGCATTGAATAGAACAATCTGCTGCGAAAAAGGCGGTATCTTTGCGATAGGCAGGCCAAGTGCCGCAGGCATTTACGTAAAGTTGAGAGAAGAAAGGGCGGATATGACAGAGAACAGACAAACAGCAGCGCCAAAGATTTTAAAAAATCAGACGTTGAAAGAATATACAACTTTTCGGATTGGCGGTCCGGCTGATTTTTGGGCGGAACCGAAAACACCGGCAGAATTAAGGGCTTTGCTGGAAATATGCCGAGAGCGCTCGCTCCCTTATTTTATTTTGGGTCAGGGTTCCAATGTGTTGTTTACCGATAAGGGCTATCGCGGCATGGTTATATTTTTGGGTCAGCATTTTGGCCGAATCAGCCGGGAAGGGGAAGCAGTTCGAGCCAGAGCGGGAGCGCGCTTAAAAGATGTGGCTCAGTATGCGCTAAAGGAAGGTCTGGATGGTTTGGTTTTTGCCTGCGGGATTCCGGGCAGTATCGGCGGAGCGGTGTTTATGAATGCCGGTGCTTATGACGGCGAAATGAAGCAGGTAGTGGCTGAAGTCACGGTCATGGATAGGCAGGGCAAGATTCACTGTTACTCAGGGGAAGAAATGGACTTTGGCTATCGCCGCAGTCGGATTCAGGAAAGCGGCGAGATTATTTTGGAGGCTTTGCTGCAACTTAAGCCGGGCGACCGGCAGGCAATGGCTGAACAAACAGCGGAGCTGACCCGGCGGCGGGAAGAAAAGCAGCCTTTGGAGCTGGCCAGCGCTGGTTCAACCTTTAAACGGCCGGAGGGCTATTTTGCCGGTAAACTGATTATGGATGCAGGACTGGCCGGGTATCGCTGCGGTGGTGCGGCAGTCAGCACCAAACATTGCGGTTTCGTAGTCAACCGGGGGAATGCCAGTTTTGCTGATGTGATGAATGTGATTGAACATGTCCAAGAAACAGTGGAAGAAAAGTTTGGGGTCAGGTTGCAGCCGGAAGTGAGAATTGTAGGCGAAAGATAGGAGACGGCATGAAACGGGCAAAGGATGAACGCAGGATTGTGTGTGTCGGCGGCGGAACAGGGCTTTCCACATTGCTTAGGGGATTAAAGCTTTATGCGGAGGATATTACGGCAATTGTAACTGTGGCCGATAATGGCGGCAGTTCCGGTCAGCTTCGCCGGGAAATGGGGATTTTGCCGCCGGGTGATATCCGCAACTGTGTGCTGGCACTGGCGGAAATCGAGCCTTTAATGGAAAAAGTGTATCAGTACCGCTTTTCCGAGGGCAGTTTAAAGGGGCAGAATTTGGGCAATTTGATTATTGCCGCTTTAACGGATATCAGCGGCGGCAGCTTTGAAAAAGCGGTGGAACAGTTGAGTGATATTTTGGCGGTGAAAGGCAAGGTTTTGCCGGTTACTGATGAAAAAATAGAACTGATGGCTACTTACTCGGATGGTACGCGCATTTTCGGGGAAGAGGAAATTGTTTATCAAAACAAGGTTTCCCGCAAAAAGATTCAGACCATCGAAATGCTGCCCAAGCCCCCGCTGGCCAACCGTAAGGCGGTGCGGGCGCTGGAGGACGCAGAGCTGATTGTGCTTGGGCCGGGAAGTTTATTTACCAGCATTATTCCCAATTTATTGGTCAAAGGAATTCCAGAAGCGATTCGCGAGTCGAAAGCGAAAGTGATATATATCGGCAATCTGATGACGCAGCCGGGGGAAACGGATTTTTTTGCTTTGTCTGATCATGTCGGTGCGATTGAGCGGATTTTGGGCAAGAATGTGATTGATGTGATTGCAATTGACGGCAATAGCCAGCTGCCGGAGAATCTCAGCTTTTATGAAGCGGATGATTCCTATCCGGTCAGGAATGATTTGCAAGGCTCAGCCGAATATAAGGTTGTCAGCGGCAATTTATGCGTGGCTGACGGTGATTATATCCGGCATGACCCGAAAAATCTGGCTACGTTCGTTTTGGGCATTACCTAAACTTTCCTATGTTTGACAGAACAGTCTTTTTTAGGCTCGTTGCATGGGTAAGAACGGAATGCGATTTGCGCAGCAAATTGCGAGAGTGGACCCATGCACCCGCTCTTTGAGCGGGATAGAGCCAAAAAAGACTATAGGAAAGTTGAGGTTATTTTGAGGATGTCTTTTTCAGGGCAAGTGAAGCGGGAGCTGGCGGCGCTGGGCAAAATGCCCCGGCATTGTGCGCTGGCGGAATTAACCGGTTTTTTGTATTTTGGGGCGGACAGCCGCTCGGGGCAGATTCGCTTTCGGACGGAAAGCTTAGCGGCAGCCGGACGGGTTGGTGAATTAACAGAAAGATTGCTGCGCTTTCGGCCGGAGGTCAGGCTTCGGCTCAGTCGGCACGGCCGGCGAATTTATGACAGCTATGTTATCCGGCAGCACCGGCTGCTCCTTGATATTTGCGGCTATCAGCCGCAGCCGGAGTTTGCGTTTAAGCAGTCTTGCTGTAAGCGGGCTTTTTTGCGGGGAGCGTTTTTGGCGGCTGGCTCGGTCAGTAGTCCCGAAAAAACCTATCATTTGGAATTTATGACTAAAAATACGGCTTTAGCAGAGCAATTAATCGTTTTAATGCAGGAATTTGAAATTGACGCAAAAATAATTAGACGAAAGAACCTGCCTGTGGTATATTTAAAAGAAGGAGAACAAATTGTTCGCCTATTAAATGTTATGTCGGCGCATTTGGCGCTGATGGAGCTGGAAAATCTGCGGATTGTTAAGGATATGCGCAATTCCGTTAATCGGATTGTGAATTGCGAAACAGCCAATTTAAACAAGACGGCGCAGGCAGCTTGGCAGCAGGCGGCGGCAATTGATTTCATTGAGGAAACAGTTGGTCTGAACTTTTTAAATGAGGTTTTGCAGGAAATTGCCATTTTGCGTAAAGCCAATATGGAGGCCAGTTTAAAGGAATTGGGAGAAATGCTTTCTCCCCCCATTGGTCGGTCGGGTGTCAATCACCGGTTGCAGCGAATTATGGAAATCGCCGAAGACATCAAAGAAAGAAGGGAGAACTTGAAACATGACGAAGAAGACGATAGAAATTAAAATTGATTTGGAGGCCAGACAGGTGGCATTGTTTGTCCAAATGGCCAATCAGTTTTCCAGTAAAGTGTATATGCAGTTGAAAAACTTGAAAGTAAATGCCAAGAGTATTATGGGAATGATGTCGGTCGGAGCGATTGTCGGCGACCAGCTGGAGCTTTCGGCGGACGGTGCTGATGAAGCGGAGGCAATTTCTGCCTTGGAAAGTTTTCTGTTGGGAAAGGAATAGGCATGAGCAATTCGATTATTTTTGCAACCAG
>CAUUKX010000145.1:0-4053 GCA_963545585.1 uncultured Lachnospiraceae bacterium | reverse complement strand
AACCACAAAAAAGTTGAATTCAGTATAATCGTTTTGCCGCAAAAAAGCAAGAAAAATCAATTTTCCGGCTTATCAGCTGCCGGCAGCAAACTTTTAACGCTTTAATTGCGATGAAAAACCGTTACTGTTTAGGCAAGATCCTCGTAATTCGCAAATGATAAACAAAAAGGAGAAAAGTTTTTCCCAAACAGCCACTAAACCCTGACTGCCGGTATTTTTCCTTTTCTCCTATCCATTATTTCCCGAAAAACATAATTTCCTTTACTTCTTATACCCAAAGTCTGGAATATTCGTCCAGCGCTCTCTTAAATAATGCGCAGCTAATTTCGGCTTGCGGTCTCTGGTAAAGACGCCCTTCTTATTGCCCTGCACCCGCAGCAGTCCCTGACTGGTAGCAAAATCGGCAAAGTTCCACACCTGCTCGCCGACAAAGTTTTCCAGCTCATCCACCACCCGGTGATTGACCTTGTAATATTCCACCTGATATTCCTCGGTAAACATCACCTCAGTCGTATCATGCAGTCCCATAACCGTATCGGCGCCGTATTCCGTATACATAAAGGGCTTGCCCTGTTTGTTCCAAAAACTCAGTTCCTCGCGGCAAAGCTGCTCTGCGGCCGCCAAATCGCCTCCGGCCGCATACCAGCCATAATACCGATTCAGACAAAAAACATCGCTTAAACGCAAAGTGCAGTCTTCCTGATAATTGGCCATTTGCACGCTGACGATGGTACACGGCCGTTTTTGCGGGTCTTTTTCGCGTGCTAAGTCATACAATGGCTTAAAATATTCATACGCTCCTTTGCCGCCCGAATCGGCTTCATTGGCAATGCTCCACATCACAACACAGGCATAGTTCTTGTCCCGGGCAATCATATCCCGAACCACCTCTTGATGATGCTCCTGTGTCCGAATTCCACCTTCTGCAATCGGGTCAAAAGTCGATACCTTTTTGCCGTCCTTAAAGGCTGCACCGCCGCCAAAGCCCAGATGCACACCGACCGCCGGTGTTTCATCAATCACTACAATGCCTTCTTCATCGCACAGCCGCATCATTTCCTCACTGTACGGATAATGACTGGTGCGGAAACTGTTGGCACCCTGCCATTTCATCAGGCTGATATCTTTGCTGTTCATCGGCAGATTCAGACCACGGCCGGCCGGGAAAGTATCTTCATGTTTGCCGTAACCCTTAAAGTAAAAGGGCTGTCCGTTAATTAAGAACTTTCCGCCCCGAACTTCCACCGTCCGCACCCCATACGGCAAAACATACTGATCTGCGCCGTAAGAAACCGTTACTTCATAAAGATATGGCTTTAACGGCTGCCACAACTGAGGCTCTTGAATCGTTAATGTTCCCTGCAATCCTTTTGCCTGAGCTACCAGCTCGCCCTGTCGGCTGCGGACTTCGACCGCCGCTTCGGCTGCACCTTCGACCTCAACCGAATAATCAATCAGCGCCTGTCCGTCCACCAACCGGCTGATTAAAGCAACATCCTTAATATACGCATCCTTCGGCGTGGTATAGAGCTTAACCGGACGAGTAATGCCGCAATAATTAAAGAAGTCAAAGTTAGGATTATTCCGCTTCTTTGACGGTACATAGGGAAAAAAGCCGGTCGATAAGATATTGCCCGTCCCCTCACTGCCTACCGGCAAAGTGGAATGGTCAATCCGATTGTCTACCGCCACCGTCAAAAGATTGCCGCTGGCTTTTAAAAGTGACCCAATCTCCGCTTCAAAGGGAAGAAAGCCGCCCTTATGCTCACAAATCAGCTCGCCGTTTAAGTAAACCTTAGCAATATGCGTCACCGCATCCAGCCGCAGCATCACTCTTTGTTCCAGCAAATACGCTGGCACATGAAGCGTTCTTTGGTAAAAAACCCAACCGTAATGATCCCGAAAATCCACACCTTCCTTAATATCATTATAAGAAGCCGGAACTGGCATGGTTAAAGCATCCGCCAAAGGCTTTTCCTGCCATTTTTCGGCAAAACCATTGCCATTATCCAGCTTAAAGCTCCATAAACCGCTTAAATCAATCAATCCTCGTCCTTCTGTTAATACCGGATATAACATTGCTACCTCCTTTTTTATCTCATAACTATTTGCTGCTGATGGTTCGAAATTGCTCCGCTAACACCTCGGCAATCCAGCCGACAGCATTTATAATCTGTTTCTTTCTCCCCAAAATACCTGCTCATTCCTATCCTGAACACTCCTGTCACTGCATTTCTATATTTCCCCGGGCATCGGCTGCTTTGGGCAGCGCAATCATCAAATCAATCAAAGTCATCGCCAAGGGGATTCCCGTCCAGCAAAAGAGCAAATACAAAGCGCCCGTGATGTAATGCCTGGCATAAAACCGATGGGCTCCGCAAAGCCAACCGCAAGTTAAGGCCAAACGAATATATTTGCGGCGGTTGACTATTGCTTTCTTTTTTTCCTTATAATCTGCAATTGCATCGCCTGCCCTCGTAAAAAGACTGGGTTTAAGAGTCCCCTGCTGCTTTTTCAATGCGGCCAGTTCTTCCTCCAGCTCCAGCCACTGTCTGGCATCCATTTCTGCCTGCTTTTCGTTTTTCATCATCTGTCCTTTCACTTTCTCTTTCAGCCTGCGGTTACCCGCAAGTTTCCCCTATTTGCAGCTGCCGCCGCTTCTTATGCCTCCTGCATGGCTTTTTGCTTAATAGCCGCAATCTCGCTTTGAATTTCTTCCATTTTTTCCTTGGTCAAAGGATAATATTTCATCGCCACCACATTACACAGCAGGCCGATAATTAACAAACCAAACATACTAAATACACCGACAAACTTCAGTCCATCCGTCAGCGGCGTATCAACGGTCGGAAGCTGCTCACGGAAGCCGACCATCGCACACAAAAGCCCAATAATCGTGGTGCCCAGCGAGGACACAATCTTATCCACCGAACTGAACAAAGTTCCCATTAAGCCCGGCACATAGCGGCCGCTCCGGTATACCTCATAATCAGCACAGTCAGCGGTCATCGGAATAACGATATTGCCCGATACTCCGGTAAAACCTTTTAACCCCAAGTTTAAAACCATAAAGGCAATCGTAAAGAAAGTCCAGCCGCTAAAGTTTTCAGCGCCCGGCAGTGCCAAAGTCGTCGGATCGCCGGTATAAAATAAAACAATCAGCAGCACGCAGCAGGTCAAAGCGCCGTAAGTGCCAAACAGCATCGCTTTTCTCTGCCCGAGCCGGGTAGCAATGAATCCCACTCCAAAGAATAAAAAGAGCATGGTCGGAATGGTGGTATAGGCAGCAACCATACCGCTTAATTTATAATTACCGCAAATAATGGCGTAAATAATAACACCGACCGTGGCGTTCGCCTGCGTAGTCAGCGCCAGTTTGTCGGTACTGGCCGACACCACCAGCATTTGAATCGCCCGGTTATGCTTTAAAACATCCCAATAATCTTTGAAACCAACTTTAACCACTTTACCAGTGCCAAAGTATTCACTTCGGTCTTTGGCTGCGATGGAAAAGATGGCAATAACCGTAAACACCGCCGAAATCGGAGCGGTGATCAACCAAAAAGTCATGAAAAATTGATCGTTAAATCCGCCAAACTTAGGCACCAAGACGCCGGAAATCAAAATCGGCAGCAAGGAAAATAAAATCGTATTATAAATTCCGTCAAAAATCGAAAACAGTGGTCGCTGCTTCGGATCATTGGTCATACAGGATTGAGCGGATTTGGTGACTACACATTGAAAAGTATAGCCAATAATATACACCATGTAAACAATCACAAAAAAGATAAATCTTCCGCCCTCCGGCAGCCGATGGGTAACCGTAATCATAATCAGGCTGGTTGTTGCCAAAATCACATTACCAATCACGATAAATGGCCGATTTTTACCAAATCTGCCATTGGTTTTATCCACCAAATAACCGATAAAGGGATCCGTCACGCCGTCCCATATCCGCATGGTGGTAATCAAGGTCGAAGCCAGTACCACTCCTACTCCGACATAGCCGGTTAAATAGTAAGCAATAAAGTTCATAAAAAATAAATACAGGTT
>CAUUKX010000144.1:0-4224 GCA_963545585.1 uncultured Lachnospiraceae bacterium | reverse complement strand
GGCCGTTCGGACTGATATTTTGGAAGAGGGAATAGAGAAAGGGATAGAAAAAGGGCGGAGTACCGAGAAGCAAAGCATTGCCCAGAAAATGAAAAGCTTGGGTTTTGCCTTAGATGATATTCAGAAGGTAACCGGACTGATGTTATAAAGGTTAGCGAAATATAATATTGACCATAAGCAGAGGGATATATTTTTAATATTGCACATTATAAAAAGACGGAGTTGCCCCAAAACTCAAAAGGGCTGCTGCACTTTAAGGCTCTTATACAAGATATTGAAAAGATGTATTTATCAAAATATCTTGATAAATCCTTATTATGCAGCAGCTCTTTTTTAAATACACTTAGCTGCCGAGTGAATCCCCGCTTATTTTAGCATGCTTTAATCTCAAATAAAATTTAGCACGCCTTAATCTCAAACAAAAGGGAAGTAAAATCTCCGCCTAAGTGCTGCAAGATGCGGCGGTCAATCAGGAGCCCTGCGTTCATCAGTTCGTCGCCGAAATGCTCCCTATCATAGTATGGGGCGCACACCCGGTATTTTTGAGCGGGACAAAGTCCGGCCAGCCGCAGGCGGAAGCCGCGCTGATTCACTTCGGTTAAAGTTTGATAATATCCGGCGTAAGCGGTTTTTTGATCTGGCGCTACGCTAATCCAAGCTGTATGCCCGGCGCCGACAAAGGGTGAAAGCAGGCGGTAAAAAGTGCCGTACTGAAAGACAGGGCGGGCTTTTTTATAAAAAGCAATTTGCTTTTTCACTTCGTTAAAGTCCGTTTCGGAAATCTCATTTAAATCCAGTTCATAACCAAATGCTCCGTAATAGGCGACATTGGCTCTGGTAGACAGCGGTACGCTTCGGCCGGTCTGATGGTTCGGCACTGCCGAAATATGAGCACCCATGCTGCTGACCGGATAAAACAGGCTGGTGCCGTATTGGATTCGGCAGCGGTCAATGGCATCGGTGTTGTCGCTGCACCAAGTTTGCGGAGCAAAGGCCAAAATCCCGGCATCAAAGCGAGCGCCGCCGCTGGCGCAGGATTCAAACAGGATATCCGGGTATTTTTCAGTCAGGCGCCGGTACAGGTCGTAAACGCCTAAAATATAGCGGTGCATGACCTTACCTTGGTCGGCAGCTGGGGTGTGATTGGAGTAGCACTCGGTGATATAGCGGTTCATATCCCATTTAATGTAAGCGATATTGGCGCTGCCGATGATGTCGTCGAGCATGGCAAAAACAGCAGTAACCACTTCCGGCCGGGAAAAATCCAAGACAAACTGATGCCGGGACGGGCTGGCCGGGCGCTCCGGGTCAACCATCAGCCAGTCCGGGTGCGCGGCATACAGCCGGCTGTTTTTATTGACCATTTCCGGCTCAATCCACAGGCCGAAAGATAAGCCCATGGCGTTTATTTTTTCGGATAAACCCTTGATTCCGGAGGGGAGTTTTTTGGTATTGACAAACCAGTCGCCTAAGCCTTGTCTGTCGTCATTGCGCATGCCGAACCAGCCGTCATCCAAGACGAAGAGTTCGACGCCAGCTGTTTGGGCTTTGGCGGCAATTTTTAAGATTTTAGCCTCGTCAAAGTTCATTTCGGTAGCTTCCCAGTTATTGAGCAGAATCGGCCGGGGACGATTTCGCCAGCAGCTGCGGGTTAAATGATTTTGAAACAAAGTATGAAAGCTTTGGCTTAAAGCGTTCAGCCCCTGCGCCGAGTAGATCAGCACGGCTTCCGGTGTGGTAAAACTCTCGCCGGTGTTCAGCTGCCAGTCAAAGTTTTCCGGGTGGATGCCCAGCAGTACCCGGCTTTCCTCATAGGAAGAAACCTCTACCTGTCCCAGAAAAGAGCCGCTGTAAATCAGGGCAAAGCCAATGCTTTCCCCGGCAAACTCGGTCGTATGACTTCTTTTTAACAAAAAGGCTGGATTATGCTCAGCACTGCTGGCGCCGCGCAGACTGGCAATGGACTGCGTGCCGATAGCCAAATCTCTTTGCCGCAGCTGGCGTTCCCGTCCCCATGCTCCGGTTAAATGCAGCATTTGCCAGTCCATATCCGGTAGGTCAAGGCATAGGCTCATGGCAATAGGCAGGGAAACAGATAGTTGTCCAACTTGGGTAAAGGTGGTGTGGCGGGTGATAACCGGCAGGTGCTGAAAGAGTGTATAGCTTAGTACCATCCGGGTTTGTGTGACCGCATCAAACAGCGTGATTTCAAGGCTGTCGGCATCTTCCGTTTCTGCGTAAGTAGAGGGAAGTGGCAGAATCTCCTTTTTCCCGGAAAAAATCCGATGACTTTTGTAGGCAAAACCAGAGATTAGGCTGCCTTTTTCCTGCCGGATGCGGTAGGCCGGATAGCGGAAATCGCCGGTGCCGTAAGCAGGATATTCCTGCCGGGTAAATTGCAGGGTCAGGAGTGAAGCCGGAGCTGCTTCGGCATATAGGGGCTGCTCGAAGCGCTCCCGCAGATAGGTAAAGGACTGGCGGTCGCGGATGGCCGGGCCATAGTAGAGATTGGCCAGTTGGCCATTGTCCATTACTTCTATGATATAGCTGATTTGGTTGTTAAATAAGTGGAACTGACGGCTGTTTTCATGAAATAAAATCATAGAAAACTCCTTTCGGATGACTTGTCGGCGGATGATCAGGATTTTATGCTGCGGCTGTGCAGATATATTGTCATTATACGTTGTCGGTTTTGAAAATACAACTGTTTTTCGCAGATAGAAAGCAGTATTTTAGCAACTGTTTCGGCAAGCGGATATTTATACATGCTGCTGGGATTATTGCATATTTTTATAAAAAGATATTGTATTTAATTGTTTTTTGCAATATAATTAACTCAAATTTCCCATAGTCTTTTTTGGCTCTATCCCGCTCAGAGAGCGGGTGCATGGACTCCACTTTCGGCAATTTGCTTTGCAATTTGCCTATCGTTCCCGCCATGCAACGGGTCTAAAAAAGACTGTTCTGGCGAACATGGGAAAGTTGAGTAATTAACATGGTTTTTATATGTGCTTTAGCAGTTGATTTGGCGGCAGGGCGTCTGGCAATAAAAAGTTGTGCCGTAGGCTGGATATTTATCTCCGGCGGGATGAAATGATGGAAACCAATCATCATTGCAGCACCAGCGAGACTGCACAAAATAGCAGATGAAAGGGAGGCAAGCAGAATGAAAAAAGGAAAAAATGGGTCTATCGGGTTGAAGCTAAGCATAATAGTTGCGGCGGTATTGATGCTTATTTTGGGTATAAAAACCGGATATGACGCCGTCAATTTATATAGTATGGAAATGAAATTTAATGAAAAGATTGAACTGGAAAAAACCAGAAAGCTGACGCGGGAAACGGAAGCCATTTTTACCAGTATGTATCAGAGTATGAATGATGTTAGGACTTTGGCAGAAGAGTATTTAAGCCTGCCAGTGCAGGATAGAAAACGGGATTTAGTGATAAAGTGTTTGACGGAAATTACCAGAAAAAATACAGAAATTGACGGTTTGGGGGTTGCTTTTGAAAAAGACAAATTTGACGGCAGAGACGATATTGACGGTCGATTTACGGTTTACGCCGAGCTGTATAACGGCGAAATTGAGTTAGCTAAGCCAGATCCGGTCGGAAAAGACTGGTATGACCGACCGATGCAAGAGAAAAAGATGCTGGTATTACCGCTATATGAAGATGAAGGGGAGCTGCTGGCGACATTAGCCCTGCCGATTATGCACGAAGGAGAAGCGGTCGGCGTGGTCAATGCCGATATCAATTTAAAAAACTTTCAGCACAGAATTGAGGTGGTTGAGGGCAATTCTGCTGACAGCGCGAAGTTGATTATTACAAATAACGGCATAATTGTCGCCAATTCCATAGATGCCGGCCGAAATATGCAGGCACTATCTGGGGTTCAGGAAGAGATTCGTCAAATTTTGAATTCAGAAGAAGTCATTGCTGAAAAAGTTTCGGCGGCAACCGGAATTTACTCCAAGATTATTGCCGTTCCGATTCGTATTCCGGGTGTGGCTGACCGATGGATGTATCAATCGGTCAACACCATGAGCAGTTTTACCCGAAATGCCAAAAGCAGCCTGTGGATGGCAATCGGCGTCAATTTAGGCGTAACCATGCTGATGATTGTGTTGATATATCTTTTAATTAAAAAAATGATTGGAATTCCGGTTGGGCTGACCCAAAAGGCGATGGGGAAAATGGCGGAATATAATTTTGACCTGTCGGC
>CAUUKX010000143.1:0-4225 GCA_963545585.1 uncultured Lachnospiraceae bacterium | reverse complement strand
TGGGTTGTACTGGCCGGTATTGTTTATGAAATGCTCTCGCCTTCGCGCGGACCAATCAATATCTTATTGTCATGGCTGGGTTTTGAGCCTATCTTTTTTGTAGCCAATGTCAAATGGTTTCGCACGGTACTAGTCGGCTCCAATATTTGGAAAGAAATCGGCTGGGGCTCTATCATCTATTTAGCGGCAATTACCAATATTGACCCGACTTTATACGAAGTAGCCAAAATTGACGGCGCTAACCGTTTGCAGCGAATTTGGTACATCACTCTGCCAAGTATTGCCAATGTCATAGTCATTATGCTGATTTTCGCAGTTGGCAAAATTATCAATGACAACTTCGACCAAATCTTCAACCTGATGAACAATCAGGTAATGCAGGTGGCCGATGTAATCAGTACTTACACCTATCGTGAAGGAATTCAAAATTTGAACTATGGCTATGCGACAGCGGTTGGTTTATTTAAAAATACCATTTCCTTTGTCTTTGTAATGGGTGCTAATTGGCTGGCTCAAAAAATGGGTCAGGAAACCCTGTTTTAAGGAAAGGAGGAAACTATGCGAAGAAAAAAGAAAACAATGGAAAACAAAATTTTTGATGCGGTAGTCTATTTCCTGCTGATTGGACTGGGCATCCTCACAATTACGCCTTTTTTGCAGGTAATTACTATTTCCCTCAGTCCACAGGAAGAATTGGCCAAATACGGTATGCACATTTTCCCGAAGCAAATTACCTTGGCTGGCTATGAACGGGTGCTGTCCTACGCTCCCATCTGGCTGGCGTATCTAAATACTATTATTCGAACCGTCAGCGGCACGACTTTAAGTATTTGTACCTTGCTTTTGGGTGCTTATGCCCTATCCAAGCCCTATTTCCCGCATCGCCGGTTTTGGACGCTGTTTATTGTTTTCACCATGTATTTCAGCGGCGGCCTGATTCCCCGCTATATTTTGGTGAATAATGTTTTGAAAATGGGTAACTCGATGTTTGCTTTGATTATTCCGGGCTTAGCCAGTGGTTTTAACTTGATCATTATGCGGAATTTTTTCAGTACGATTTCCCCATCCTATGAAGAAGCCGCTAAAATTGACGGCGCTTCTCACTTTCAGATTTTGCGCCAAGTCTATCTGCCCCTGTCTAAACCGATTATTGCTACGGTTTCTTTATGGGTCGGCGTTGGACATTGGAACGAATGGTTTGATTCTATGCTTTATATTCGGGATGAAAAGAAACAGGTGCTCCAGTTTGTACTCAGGAAATTGCTGTTAGAGGGCACTTCGGTTGAAGAAGAAATGGCCGCCGGTACACAAATTTTTGTGAACTCCGACACCATGAAAATGGCTGCGCTGATTCTTTCGATTATTCCGGTGCTGATGATTTATCCCTTCCTGCAAAAGCATTTCGTTCAAGGCTTAAAGTTAGGCGGCGTAAAAGAGTAAAAAACGGAAAACCGTTTGGGTAAGCCGTAAAAGAGAGCAAGCTCTCCGGTCATACCAAGCATAAAAACTACCCTACCGTTCACTAATGTTCAGGCAAGCCACTCATAATTCGCTTTCGCAAATTATGAGTGCATGCGTTATTTTTGTGCTTGCCTGAACTTTTAACAACTTATCAAATATAAGGAGGAGTTTATGAAACAACAAAACACATTTAAAAAAATGTTCTCCCTGCTGCTGGCGCTGACGATGCTGCTCAGTCTGGCTGCTTGTGGAGAAACCAAAGCACCGGAAGCAAAAACCGATGAAAAAGCTGCTCAAACCGGCAGTGAAAAGCCAGCAGAGAAACCGGCAGACAATGGTGCTACTGAAAAAGACACCGCCAAAGATGCCCCAAAAGAAGCACCGGTCGAAATTCAAATTGTTTCTTCTGCCCAGCCGGACGTTGATGCCCGAATTGTTAAAATGGTAGAAGAAAAATACAATGTCAAGTTTAATTGGGACTGGGTAGTCGACAATAAAAAGTTTAACGAAATTATGGGTGTTAAGCTTTCTGCCGGAGAAATGCCCGATTTCGTAATGCTGCCCGATTCCGGTGATATCAATAAGTATATCAAGCAGGGCTTAGCCGCTGAAATCACCCCGGAAATGCAATCTAAAATCCCGACTTATTTTGAAGTCGTGGAAAAATACGACGAACACAACAATATGTGGGTTGATGCCAAGCGCAGCGGTAAGCTTTACGGTTTAAAGCCTATCTCCTCGCAAGGTGCTTATCCGACTGTCTTAATCTGGAGAACAGACTGGCTCAAAAATGTCGGCATTAATGAAATCCCCAAAACCTTGGAAGATTTTGATAAGGCAATGTATGCTTTCAAAGAAAAAGACCCGGATAAAGACGGACAGGCCAACACCTACGGCTTATCCGAAACCGCCTTTGATGCTGTATTCGGAGCATTTGGCGCAATTCCGCTCAAGACACTGGGTAAAGGCCGGCAAGTGCTGTTCATCACCAAAAACGAAGCCGGTGAGTTGGCATTTGCTTGTACTCGGCCGGAGATGAAAGAAGCATTGGCTAAACTGCAACAGTATTATAAAGACGGCATCATTGACCCGGAATTTGTGACTGGTGAAAACACGGGCGGCTATTGGGCAACCTCTCACGCTTTTATCAACGGTCGTATCGGCGTAACCGGCAAAGTTCTTCCTACCCACTGGAATCCGCCTTATGACAACGAAGGCCAAGGCGGCGCAGTTTATCAGGAAATGCTGGCCGCCAACCCCAACGCCAAATTTGGGGAAACCTTTGATATCGGTACTGCCATCAAAGGCCCGCACGGCAAGTCCGGTCTGCACAAATGGGGCGCTGTCAATTCCAATATCGGCGTATTTACTACCAAGTGTGTCCAGGATGAAAGAAAAACCAATGCCCTGCTCCAGTTGATTGAAGATACTTTCACCGATTATGATTTTTACCTGCTTTTAACCAAAGGAATCGAAGGCGTGCATTACACCAAGAATGCCGATGGCAAACTGGTTCGCAATTCCACCGATTTCCCCAAGGATAACGATTTGAGAAAAGATGGGGTTTATATCTTCGAGCTTTTGCAGCAGCCGGATTTCCGCAAAAAGGCACTGCCCGACTACTACCAATTCATCGAACAGTACGATGGCCCCAGCTATGCTGATGAGCGGTATCCCAAAACCGAAAGCTACTCCAAGAACATCAGTGCCTTGGAACGCCTGACGGTAGAAACCTATATGAGCATTATCACTGGCGAAAAACCGGCCGACTATTTTGACGAATATGTTAAATTATTCTACGAAAACGGCGGCACGGCCATTGAACAGGAAATGAATGCGCAGATTAAGGAGAATTTGGGAAAATAAAGGTCAATAACTCAACTTTCCCATAGTCTTTTTTGACTCTATCCCGCTCAGAGAGCGGGTGCATGGACTCCACTTTCGGCCGACGGCATTGCAATTTGCCTATCGTTCCCGCCCGCCGCCGAAAGGCGTAGCCTTTCTGGAAGCAACGAGCCTAAAAAGACTGTTCTGACGAACATGGGAAAGTTGAGTCAATAAATAAAATAAGGAATCGCCGGTTAAGGATATTTATCCGAAACCGGCTATTCTTTTTATTTTCCTGTCCATTCCCTCTGCCACTTTGACAATTATCTTTCTATGAATCGGAATCCTTAAAATCAAACTTTTTTATACTATACCCTATTTTCATATTTGATTATAGAATCCTCTCCATTTTTTACTTTAGATAGAAAACATATCGTCTTTATGGTATAATCAAGGCATAGAAAAAAGTTTCGGCTGATGACAAGAAGGGAAACGGGCAAAGCGTTTTTTGGGAGTGCAACATGGAGAGCTTATACAGCTTGCTAAGGTGTAATTAACGATCAATGATGCATGAAGGTGGTGTGAATGATGAAAAGGAGTACGAAAATTGTGTGCGCAGTCGTTGTTGCTACTCTATTCGTTACAGGAGGTGTATTTGCAGCTATGAGTTTATTTGGAGAATTTGCAGGCATTGAAAAAGAAAGGCTTAAAAAATATGAATACAGCAGTGGCGGTGGCATGCTTGGAGGTTCCTATTCCAAATCGGTGCAGGAATACAATGAGGACAGTGCTATTGTCACTATCATGCAGCGCAAATGGCATGGTGCTGATGATGTGATAAAAGAGTATCTTGTTGATAAAGAAATCCTTAATGAATTAAAGGCCGTATTTGTTAAATACCGCATGAAAAACTGGGACAATAAGAAGTTTACGAACA
>CAUUKX010000142.1:0-4248 GCA_963545585.1 uncultured Lachnospiraceae bacterium | reverse complement strand
GGTTATATGACAACTTGGCCGTTAGCCGGTCAAAGCGGTCGTTTTACCGGAATTGATATGATCACGGGCGCAACGCCGCTGGCGCTTTTAAAAACCAGCAGCTTTACGGCACTGGATGCAATAACAAAAGCAACACCTTTTGCACTTTTAAAAGCGGGAAGTTTGGCAGTTGGGGATTTACAAATTACATTGACCGATACTTTCTGGGGCTTTACCGGCGGCTGCATTGGTGAGGTATCAGCGGTGGCTTTGCTCTTAGGAGCGGGTTACCTCTTTTACCGCAAGATTATTACTTGGCAGATTCCGGTCAGTTTTATCGGCATGTTTACCTTAATTATGCTGATTTTCGGGCAAAAACCTTGGGACATGAATTATTTAGCTTTTCACTTGACAGCCGGCGGGCTTCTTTTGGGTGCTTTCTTTATGGCGACCGATTATTCGACTTCGCCGATGACCAGTAAAGGGCAGATTATTATGGGGCTGGGCTGCGGCTTTTTAACCGCTTTGATTCGCTTATTCGGTGGTTATCCGGAAGGTGTCAGCTTTGCTATCCTGATTATGAACTTATTTGTACCGCTGCTGGATAATTTTCTGATTCCGACATCATTTGGGGGGGAGAAAAAATGAATAAAGAAGCTGTCGAACAAAAACCCAATTCGGAAGTGCTTTTGATTATTAAAAATACCTTTATTTTATTTGCGATTACAGCGGTAGCCGGGCTTTTACTCAGCCTAGTACATTCCGTGACCGAAGCGCCGATTGCAGCACAAGCTATCATTCAAAGGGACAATGCTTTAAACGCAGTTTTGCCGGATGCAACCTTTGAAGAATTAACGGTTGCCGATGCGGAAAAATATCCGAAAATCCTGCAAATTTTTAGCGGTACCGACAGCAGCGGCAGTGTTAAGGGCTATGCCTTTATGCTGACCAGCAAGGGCTATGGCGGAGCGGTAACCTTGGTAGCTGGAATTGACGCTGACGGCAAAATCAGCGGAATTGATGTGATTAGTCATTCGGAAACGCCGGGTCTGGGAGCCAATGCAGACAAGGATGACTTTAAGGACAAATTTAAGACCAAACCGGCCGAACAACTGGCGGTATCCAAGAGCAATAACGACGGTCAGAATATTGAAGCTTTAAGCGGCGCAACCATTACTTCTACAGCCGTAGTAAGCGCTGTCAACGAAGCCATCGAATATTACCAGATGCAGCTGAAGGGAGGCAAGTAAATGAATATTGTAAAAGAAAGGATTAAGGCAGGGATTGTTTCGGATAATCCGATTTTTGTTCAGGTTCTGGGTATGTGCCCGACTTTGGCGGTAACCAGTTCGGCGATTAACGGTGTCGGCATGGGGCTTTCCACTACCGTGGTTTTAGTCGGCTCGAATGTAGTTATTTCCATGCTGCGGAAAATTATTCCCGCTAAGGTGCGGATTCCGGCCTTTATCGTGGTTATTGCCACTTTTGTAACAATCATTGATTTGCTCCTGCAGGGTTTTATTCCCAGCCTTTATTCTTCATTAGGCTTATTTATCCCGCTGATTGTCGTTAACTGTATCGTTTTGGGACGGGCAGAAGCCTATGCCTCAAAAAACGGGGTGCTGCCGTCCTTGTTTGACGGTTTGGGCATGGGACTGGGCTTTACGGTTGCGCTCTTGATTTTGGGATCGATTCGGGAAATCTTAGGTGCCGGTCAGATTTTTGGTATTACCATTCTGCCGCCGGTGATTTATCAGCCGATTACCATTTTCCTGTTGGCGCCCGGTGCATTTATTGCCTTAGGAGTGATGTTGGCGGTTTATAACTACATCATTGCCAGAAAGAAAAAGGAGGCGAAAGCATGACCGAATATATTTTACTGTTTATCGGTGCGGTTTTTGTACATAATGTAATTTTAGCCCGTTTTTTAGGAAACTGTCCGTTTCTGGGCGTTTCCAAAAAAATTGAAACGGCTATCGGCATGGGAGTGGCGGTTACCTTTGTTATCACTCTGGCTTCGATTATGACGTATTTGTCGTATAACATCATTCTGGTCAACCTGAACTTAAAGTACCTTTATAATATCGTTTTCATTTTGGTCATTGCCTCTCTGGTGCAGCTGGTTGAAATGATTATTCAAAAGACCAGTCCGGCACTTTACCAGGCACTGGGCGTGTATCTGCCGTTGATTACGACCAACTGTGCAGTTTTGGGCGTAGCTGTTATCAACATGAAGGAAGAATATGACCTGATTAAAGCAACCATTAACGGTTTTGGCACGGCGGTCGGATTTTTGGTAGCAATCGTCCTCTTAGCCGGAATTCGGGAAAAAATGGAATACAATGATATTCCGGCTTCTTTTAAAGGGTATCCGATTGTACTGGTTACGGCTGGCCTGATGGCAATTGCCTTTTTCGGATTTACGGGTTTAATTAAATAGGCTTATAACCGTTTCTGACAGTTACTGATCGGAACAGTCGAGGATGGGTTTTTATAGGGAGGTTAGAAAATGAATGAGGTAATGGTTACCATGTCGGTAATCGGCGGATTAGGTTTAGTGTTCGGTGCCGGTTTAGGTGTGGCTTCTAAGATTTTTGCGGTGAAAGTCAATCCGCTGATACCGGAAGTAAGAGAAGCGCTGCCCGGTGCCAACTGCGGCGCCTGCGGCAAAGCAGGATGCGATGCGTACGCCAAAGCAATCGTGGAAGACGGCGCACCGATTAATTTATGTCCAGTCGGCGGAGCAAATACTTTGGCCATGATTGCCAAAATCATGGGGGTAGAGGCCAAAGCCGGCAAAAAAATGGTTGCTTTTGTTCAGTGCAATGGTAACTGCCAAAACGCCAAGCAAAAATATGAATATGTCGGCATCTCCAGCTGCGCCGATGCGGCGTATCTGCCGGGTGGCGGGCCAAAGGCCTGCGAATACGGCTGTATGGGGCTTGGCTCTTGCGTGCGGGCTTGTGAGTTCGGGGCGTTATCGGTTGTTGACGGGATTGCGGTAGTTGATCCGGAAAAATGCGTGGCCTGCGGCAAATGCGTGGCTGCCTGCCCGAAAAAATTAATTGAAATGGTGCCGGATGATAAAAAAGTCCGGGTACGCTGCCGTTCACTGGCTAAGGGCAAGGAAGTGATGGATGCCTGTCAGGTGGGCTGTATCGCCTGCACCAAGTGTGAAAAAGAATGTAAGTTTGACGCTATTCATGTCGTCAATAACATTGCCCATGTTGATTATGACAAATGTAAACAGTGCAACGCCTGCGTTAAAGTTTGTCCGAAGCAGGTCATCACTGAAAAAATCAGGGTGAAAAAGCCGGTTCCGCCGGCAGAAGCGCCGGAAAAAGAAGCAATATAGGGTATGCAGAAGCTGATTTTGGCTTGGGTATCAAAAAATTTAGAAAACTGTGAAAATCCACGAACAAAAGGCAAAGGACTGACGGCAAACAGAAGCAGAGAATGGCGATATCGAATCGGCGATTATCGAATTATCTGTGATATCCGAGATGATGTGCTGATTGTCCTTGCCTTATCAATCAGGCATAGAAAAAATATTTATTAGGCTGGCCCGGCTCGTAAAAATTCAACTTTTTTCGAAAACTGCCGATATACATAGCAAGGAAAAAGTTTGGACAATCATTCGGTTTGAATGAAAGAGAGCAGAAAACAATACAAGGGCTTAGGGACAAGCCCAGATGAAATCAGGGAGGAATCCACATGAATATTCAAGCAAACAAGTTTTTATTCGGCAGTCGAACCGGCATTTTTTCTATTGCTCGGAAACAGGACGGATTTTTTGCCAAAACAGCTTCTTTTAAACGGAAGGAAACATCGGAAGGCATAGCCGCTGAGGAAAAAACAGAAAATGTCAAAAAAATGGAAGAATTGCTGCGCTTGGCTAAGGAGAGCATGAATAGCCTAAATTCGACCGATCAGACGACGATTTTGAGAAAAGTGGCTTGCGGCGAGGAATTAACTGAGAAAGAAAAAAGTCTTTTACGTGATATCGATCCAAAAAGCTTAAGCAAGGCGCAGGCGGCGGCACGACGGCGGCGGGAGATTGAAAGCCGGCTGGCCAGAGCCAAAACCAAAGCGGAAGCTAAGGCGATTTTAATGAGCGCCAAGCAGGAAGTACACATGGCAATTAGTGCCAGCAAGAGCAGCGAAATTGATGAATACGCTGATTATTTATCAGCAGCGGTTAAAAAAGCGGAAGAACGGTATTATCGTAACGAATTAAAGAAAAAAGCGGAACTGGATATTAAAGTTTAA
>CAUUKX010000141.1:0-4367 GCA_963545585.1 uncultured Lachnospiraceae bacterium | reverse complement strand
GTCCGCCGATTTGGCGGCGGCAGAGAAGTGTTTTATTATATTACGCTGGCGGCCTCGGTCTTGAGCGGCGTGCTGATTGTGCTGCCGTATTATTTTATCTGGAAACTGGCGGGGGAGATTATTTTACGCTATGAAAGTCTGACGCCGGAAGCTATAAGAAAATATGCCTTGTTGATTTTTGTTACGCAAATTATAGTTATTTTGTCAGGGGTTTTAGCAAATATTTGTTCTCATTTGTTGGCTTTCCGGGTGGAAAAAAATATTCGGCGTCAGGCGATTGCCCATTTTTTGGAATTGCCGATCGGTTTTTTTGAAAACGAGGACAGCGGCCGGCTTCGCCGCTTAATTGATGACAATGCATCCAATACGCATAGCTTTTTGGCTCATGTTTTCCCAGATATTATGGCGGCGATGGTTGCACCTTTGGCGCTTTTAGCCCTAATCATTATGATTGACTGGCGCTTCGGTTTGCTTTGTATTTTGGGAATCGGCGCAGCGATGTTCTTTATGCAGACGCTGATGGGCGAAGAAGCCAAAAATTATATGGCCGACTATATGGCGTCCAGTGAAGCACTCAGTGTCAACGGTGTCGAGTTCATCCGTGGAATTCCGGTGGTCAAGGTTTTTAATCAAACGGTGGAAAGTTTTCAGCGTTTTTACCAGACTATTATGAATTATGATCAAAAGGCCAAGTTTTTTGTAAATTACTGCAAAAAACCAATGCTGCGCTATACCTTGTCCTTATTTGCGCCGACACTTTTAACGGTGCTGCTGGCGATAGGGCTGATTGGCGGAGCGGAAAATCCTCGTCAACTTTTTGTCAATGCACTTTTTTATGTGATGACTTCCTTGCTGCTGCATAATTTGCTGATGAAGTTTGCCACGGTTTCCGAAGCACAGGGCATGTATCAGGTTACCTTTCAAAAGCTGAACGAACTGTTTGCCCAAGCCAAAATGCCGGTGCTGCCGGGTGAGCATCGGGCCGAGGAGGGAATTGTGCTGGAAGGGGTGACATTTACTTATCCGGGAAAGCCGCAGCCGGCGGTCAAAGATTTCAGTTTTCATTTTGCGCCGAATAAAAGCTATGCGCTGGTCGGTGCCAGCGGGTCAGGCAAGTCAACTCTGCTTCGGCTGATGGCCAGATTTTATGACACGGACAGCGGCAGCATTCGGATTGACGGTACTCCGGTAACGGCTCTGCCGGAAGAAGAACTTCTTAGCCGGTTTGCGATTGTCTTTCAGGAAAGTCATTTATTAAAGACCAGTCTGCGCGAAAATATTACAATGGGCGGCTCTTTTTCTGATGAGGAGATTCATCAGGCGCTGCGGCTTTCGGCGGCAGAGGACATTTTAGCCCGGATGCCGGAGGGACTGGATACCAAGATTGGCAGCGAAGGCACCTATGTTTCGGGCGGAGAAGCGCAAAGGCTGGCGCTGGCCCGGGCTTTTTTGCGGCAGGCCCCCATTTTGCTGCTGGATGAGGCAACGGCTTTTGCCGATCCGGAAAATGAACATAAAATTCAGGCGGCACTGCAAAAACTAAAGACGGGCAAGACCACGATTATGGTGGCGCACCGTTTAAATACCGTGCAGGAGGCCGATCAGATATTGGTTATGCAGGCCGGCAGTCTGATTGCCTGCGGCAGTCATGACGAGCTGATGAAAAACTGCTCTTATTATCAGAATTTATATCAGGAATATCAAAGAAGCATAGAATGGAGGGTAAGCAATGACTAAATATTTGCAAAAAAGATTTTTGCTTTCCGAAGAAGGCGCGGAAAATATGAAAAAGGGAATCTTATTCAGCGTGCTGATGAATATTTCCTTCCTTTTGCCGATGGCGCTGGTTTATTTTTTTGTCAAAGAAACCATCAGCATATATATAAGTAAAACTCAAAATGCGTATACGATTTGGCTGTATTTGCTGCTGGCGCCGCTGATTCTGGCAGCGATTTATTGGGCGAGCCTTATGCAGTATGACAGCGTGTATACCAGTACCTATACCGAAACGGCGAAGAAGCGGATTGCTTTGGCTGAGCATATCAGGAGGCTGCCGCTGTCCTTTTTTGGCAAGCGTGATTTGGCTGATTTGACAGCCACGATTATGACCGATATTGAAAAACTGGAACATGCCTATTCTCATTCGGTACCGCAGTTTTACGGGACAATTTTATCCAGCAGTTTGATTTTGCTGGCGCTATCGGCTGTTAACTGGAAAATGGCATTGGCTTTGTTTCTGCCTTTTCCGCTGGCACTTTTGATGATTCATTTGGCGCGGAAAAAGAAAGTACAGCAGGAAACCAGCCACAATGAAAAGAAATTAAAGGTAACGGAAGCAATTCAGGAAATTTTGGAAAATGTGCCGGATATTAAAGCCTTTGGTCGGAAGGAAAGGACTTTGACACAATTGGGCGAACGGCTGAATGCCGAGGAAAAGCAGCATATTCGGACGGAAATGTACAATCCCTTATTGATTGCGCCAATCAGTTCTTTTTTACGGCTTGGCGTGCTGGCTTCGATTTTGGTGGGATTTTATGAGCATATTTCCGGCCGGCTGCCACTGGCTGATTATTTGACCATGGTTTTGGCGGCGGCGATTTTTTATACGCCGATGGACGCTTGTTTGAGTTTTATTGTGGAATTTATGTATGTGCAGGTGCCGGCCGACAGAATGAATGAAATTTTTTGCACGCCGCTTCTGTCAGGAGCAGAAGCGGAAATCAGCCGGGCGGATATTGAACTTGAAAATGTCAGCTTTGCGTATGAGGATCAAGCGGTGATTCATGACGTCAGCTTTCGGGTGGCGCAGGGAGAAACAACGGCGCTGGTCGGGCCATCCGGCTGCGGGAAAAGCACTTTAGCCCGGCTGATGCTGCGTTTTTGGGATGTTTCTTCGGGTAAAATTACCTTGGGCGGGAAAGATATCAGGGAAATTGAGCCGGAAAGTTTGTTAAAAAATTATTCGGTAGTTTTTCAGGACGTGGTTTTGTTCCATAACAGCATTTTGGAAAATATTCGGATTGGCCGGAAAAATGCCAGTGATGAGGAAGTCATTGCTGCTGCCAAAATTGCGCAGGTAGACGAGTTTGCTGCCAAGCTCCCGCAGGGCTATAATACTATGATTGGTGAAAACGGCGTGCTGCTTTCCGGTGGGGAGCGACAGCGGATTTCCATTGCCAGAGCTATTTTAAAGGACGCACCGGTCATCGTTTTAGATGAATCAACCGCCAGTATGGATGCCGATAATGAAACCCGGCTGCAAAAAGCCTTGTCTGAATTGATTAAGAATAAAACGGTTTTAATTATTGCCCATCGCCTGCGGACAGTTGAAAAAGCCGACAAGATCATCGTGCTGGATAAAGGCCAAGTTATGGAAAGCGGCCGAGCGGATGAACTGCTGGCCAGACGCGGCGCTTTTTACCGGCTCTGGAAGCTTCAGCAAGGCGGAGACAAATAAATCCGTAGGATTTTCTCGCATTTACGCTAAGTTTGTGGTATAGTAATATTGAACTGGCGGCAGGAAGAATTTAAACAAGGAAGACCGTCAAATAAACTGAGAGCAAAGGAGAAAAAAGCATGAGAAAAGATTTCGGACAGAAAACTTGGTTGTACCCGATGCCGGTACTGATTGTAGCGGCCTATGATGAAGAAGGCAAAGCGAATGCGATGAATGCTGCTTGGGGCGGGATTTATGATACTAATCAGGTGATTCTTTGCCTGAGTGACGGGCATAAGACAACGAAAAATATCAGGGCGAAAAAAGCCTTTACGGTCAATATTGCGGATGCCGCGCATGTTGTGGCGGCGGATTATGTCGGCCTTGTTTCCGGCAACACGGTTCCCGATAAGCTGGAAAAAGCCGGTTTTCATGTGCTGCGCAGCGAATATGTCAATGCGCCGGTAATCAGCGATTTGCCGATGGCGCTGGAGTGTAATCTGGTCAGATTTACCGAGGAGGGAAATATCATCGGTGAGATTGTTAATGTCAGCGTTGCGGAAGCGGCTTTAAATAAAGATGGACAGCCGGATCCGGCCAAGCTTCGGGCGATTACCTATGACCCGGTCAGCCATCAATATCTGGTGCTGGGTGAGTCGGTGGGAACGGCCTTTAAGGATGGTGAAGTGCTGAAATAAGCCAAAAACATGCTGGCCGAGGGCGATCGGGGGCAGTTGTCGTTTCAGGGTACTCGTTACTTAGGCTTTGAACGGCGGATTGACTAAAAATTTGTTCCGGCGAATGGAAAGCGGGGGAGCGAACGGACAGATTGGCGGCGGCTGAGATTTTAGGATTTGCACCGAATCCAGCAGCAGCGGTTAGAGCTTGCAATTTACACCGGAATTAGCGGCAGGAGGAGAAAGATGTATTT
>CAUUKX010000140.1:0-4444 GCA_963545585.1 uncultured Lachnospiraceae bacterium | reverse complement strand
GATCACGGCTTGATTCCGATTTATTTGGCGAAGCGCTTTCCCGGACGGGAGATTTATGGACTGGATGTGCGGGAGCGTCCGCTTTTGCGGGCGGCGGCTAATGCCGCCAGTTACGGCGTGCGGGGACAAATTCATTTTTTGCAGTCGGATGGTTTGGCTGCCTGTCAGGGAAAGAAGCTGACCACGCTGATTATTACTGGCATGGGCGGCATCCTTATGGATGCAATTTTGCAAAACGGAGCAAACTGTCTGACCGAAAAGACGGAATTGATTTTATCGCCTCATGCCGACCGGCATTTGGTGCGGCGCTGTCTGCACCGGCTGGGCTATCGGATTCGGCAGGAGCATTATCTGAAAGAAGCCGGTAAGTATTATGCGGTGATTTATGCCGACTGGGGACAGGACGAGCCGTACAGCGAGAGCGAATACTATTTCGGAAAAGCCGAAAAGACGAAAGATACGGAAATATTGCGGGAATTAAGGCAGTTGGAATTACAGGAATTGAAATTGATTTGGCAAAGCTTAAAGGATGCGCCGCCGGAAAATTCAGCGGCCGGACAAAAAAGAGCCAGTACCGAAAAGCAAATACAAGGTTTGGATGCCTTGCTGCGGGAAGAATAGTTGCCGACCTCAAAGGAGAAAGAAGTGATTCATTTGATGCAAACCGAAAAAAAACAGGAAAAAAATCTTTGTTTAAAAGATTTGGCAGAAAAAGAACAAAAAAGTTTTGCCGGCCGGATTGTATTAGCGGAAGTCAATGGCAGCCTTAAGGAATTGACCAAAAAAGCGAAAGAAAATGATCAAATCCGCTGGCTGGATGCGACAACACCGGACGGGTATCGGACAGTACAGAGAGGACTGTCTTTTTTGCTGGTATGGGCAGTACAGCAGGTACTGGAGGAGCAGGGCAAGCAAGGTTATGAAACAGAAATTGAGTGTTCTATTAACCAAGGCTTTTATTGTGAAATCAGGGCGCTGAAGGATGGCAGCTGTCTGTCGGCGGATGCCGCTTTTTTGCAGCAGGTGTCGGAGCGAATGAAAAAATGCATCCAAGAAGATATACCGCTGCGCAAGCATCAGTTAAAAACCAAGGAAGTGGCCGGGCTTTTTCACAAACAGGGCATGCCGGACAAGGCCAAGCTGATGAAATACCGCCGGGCATCGGAAACCAATGTTTATGAACTTGAAGGCTATTTGGATTATTTTTACGGCTATATGGTGCCGAGTGCTGGATATTTGCCGGATTTTTCGCTGCATCCCTATGAAAACGGTTTTATTTTGCAGATGCCGGATCGGCAGAGGCCGGATAAGGCGGCTGTTTTTGCACCGGACCGGAAATTGTTTGAAGTCTTAAAAACAACGATGGACTGGGGACGTCTGATTCAGGTAGAAAACGCAGCGGAACTAAACGGCATGATTGAAAACGGCCGAATGAAAGACTTGATTTTGGTAACAGAAGCACTGATGGAAAAAACGATTTCCGAGATTAGCGCTCAGATTGCCGCTAATATTGATAAGAAAAAGTTTGTATTTATTGCTGGCCCTTCATCTTCCGGCAAAACAACCTTTGCTCACCGGCTGGCGATTCAGCTATTGGCGAACGGAATTCGGGCTAAGATTATTTCGGTCGATGACTATTTTGTTGACCGGGAAAAAACGCCGCGGGATGAAAACGGCAATTATGATTTTGAAACAATTGAAGCAATTGACGTGGCCGGCTTTAACCGAGATATGGCTGATCTTTTGGCAGGCAAGCCCGTGCATTTGCCGAAGTTTGACTTTGTGGCCGGAGTCAGGGAGTATGCCGATACTCCGACTGAGCTGCTAAAGCATGAGATTTTGGTGGTTGAGGGGATTCATTGCCTCAACGACGCCCTGACCTACTCTTTGCCGGCGGAAAATAAATATAAAATTTATATCAGTGCGTTGACTCAGCTGAACTTGGATGAGCATAACCGGATTCCGACCACTGACGGTCGCTGCATTCGCCGGATGGTGCGGGATTTTCAGTACCGGGGGGCATCGGCTGAAAAAACTTTAATGATGTGGAACTCCGTGCGCCGGGGCGAGGAAAAATATATTTTCCCCTATCAGGAATCGGCAGACTTTATGTTTAATTCGGCGCATATTTATGAACTGGCGATTTTAAAACAATATGCCGATCCGCTGCTGTTTCATATTCCAGAAACTTCTCCGGTTTATAATGAGGCCCGGCGGCTGTTAAAGTTTTTGGACTATTTTCTGGGCTACGGCAGTGAAAATGTGCCGGGCAATTCAATTCTGCGCGAATTTATCGGTGGCAGCGTATTTCGCAGTTAAATATGTGACTTTTTAGCAGCATGAAAAACAATAGGATAAAGTGAGGAATTATGGATAAAGCAAAGATGAAAAAACTAAGCAACGGTATTTTTGCAGTGGCCATTGGTTTTGCGGTTATTACGCTGGCGGTGGTGGTGAAAGATTATTTTCCGGCGATTAGTCAGGGAGCTTGCCCGTTTAACCGGCATCGGACTTTGGTTTATGTGGCAGTTGCGCTTTTGTTAGCATCCGTGGTGCTGACATCCATTTTAGATGCCAAAATTAAGCAAATGACGCAAGCTGATGAAAAAGCAGCGGCAGGAGAGAGCATAGAGTCGGCTGAGAAATCGGTGGCAGAAGAAAGTGCAGAATCAGCTGAGAAATCGGCAGCAGAGGAAAATGCAGAACCCGCTGAAACACCGGCAGACAAAAAATAGAGTTATCAAGAAAGCAAACGGAGGAAGAAGTGAAACCGGAGGAACAGACTTTACAGACAGACAAGAAAAATTATGGCTTGACAGCGCTGATTTTAATGCTGAAGGGTTTTTTTATGGGGGTGGCGGACGTGATTCCCGGAGTGTCCGGCGGCACGATTGCTTTAATTGTCGGGATTTATGAGGAATTAATTGACACCATCAGCGGTTATGACGGGCAGATGCTGAGACTGTTATTCGCTGGCAAATGGCAGGCGCTGATGAAGCGAATGAACCTGCGCTTTTTGCTGCCGCTAATATTGGGCATTGGGGCGGCAATTTTCAGCCTGGCCAGCGTAATGACTTATTTGCTGACTTATCATGAAGCACTGACCTTTGCCGTGTTTTTCGGTTTGATTTTAGGCTCGGTTGTTTTAATGAGCAAGGATTTGAAACGGACAGCCGTTAGTTTTGGGTTTTTGGCGGCAGGGGCGGTTCTCCTTTTTTGGCTGGTCGGTTTGTTGCCGATGGAAACGCCGGCAACGCTAGCAGCTTTCTTTTTCAGCGGAGTGGTAGCGATTTGCGCCATGATTTTGCCGGGCATATCGGGTTCTTTTATCCTGCTGCTGCTGGGCAAATATAAACAGATTATGGCAGTGGTCAAATCGCCTTTTGCCGATAATCATATTTTTATTATCTTGGTTTTTGCCGTCGGCGCGGTCATCGGCATTATTGGTTTTTCCAAGCTGTTAAAATGGGCGTTAAAGCACTATCATGATGCCTTGTTTGCTTTTTTAATCGGTATGATGCTCGGTTCGCTTCGCAAGCTCTGGCCTTTTAGCGGCATTACCAATCCGTTTTCGGCGGCGGCACTGGCTCGGGTCGGACTGACTTTTGCGGGACTGGCAGTTATTTTGGTTATTCATCGAATAGAAGCTTGTCGGGCGGGGAAAAGCTGTCCGCTGAAAAAAAAGCAGGACTGAGAATGGAAGCGGAGTCAAGTCCGGTTATTCAGGAGCAATTAAGGAAGCCGGCTTTTCAGCGTATCACGCAGCTTAAACAGAAATCAAAAAGTTTTTATCAAGAAGCGGAGAAAGTATGAAACAATTTATTTCATGGAATGTCAATGGAATCCGGGCTGCTGTCGGCAAGGGTTTTTATGAATATTTTCAAAATCAGCAGGCAGATTTTTTTTGTTTGCAGGAAACAAAAATTCAGCCGGAGCAAGTAACGCTTGATTTGCCGGGCTATCATCAATATTTTAATTATGCCAAGACCAAGAAGGGCTATTCGGGAACGGCTATTTTCAGTAAAGAAGAGCCGCTGGCCGTGACTTATGATATCGGCGTGCCGGAGCATGATCAGGAGGGGCGGGTGATTACGCTGGAAATGCCGGAGTTCTTTCTGGTGACGGTCTACACGCCCAATTCCAAGCGGGAACTGGAGCGCTTGCCCGACCGGATGAACTTTGAGGATGCGTTTCGCCAATATCTTGTCAGCTTAAATCAAAAGAAGCCGGTTATTGTTTGCGGTGACTTAAATGTGGCGCATCAGGAGATTGATTTGGCCAATCCCAAGTCGAACCGCCGTAATGCCGGATTTACCGATGAGGAAAGGGACAAAATGACCGCTCTTTTGGCGGCCGGATTTACGGATTCTTTTCGCTATCTGTATCCGAATAAAACCGAGGCGTATTCGTGGTGGTCTTATTTCGGTAAGGCCAGAGAGCGGAA
>CAUUKX010000139.1:0-4500 GCA_963545585.1 uncultured Lachnospiraceae bacterium | reverse complement strand
ATTCTCTTTATTCTCTTTATTCTCTTTAAAAAGAAAATTAATTTAAGAGGATTAAGAGAATCCGATTGTGCGTTATCTCTTATTCAACGCCCATATAGGCTGACGTCCTTCATGTCCAATAACACTTATAATCTCCCGTTTCCTTAATGATGTAAGAAGATTCCCCACTTTCCGTTCTTTTTGTACAACATTAAGAGAATCTGGAAGCTTTCCGATCAGGAGATCCCGAATTTGTATCTTTGTAGCATGACCATATTGTTTAAGATATTCCATGATCAGATCGCGATAATATTGGTCATCAAAAGCCTTATTTTTAATGTATGCTGCTTCTTCTGCAATCGTTTTTGCAACTTCCGCTGAAAGATACAGGCTGTTTGCTCTGCCTTCAACCAGATGATGCTTTCTCAGAAGCGCAATGGCATCCTTTGACATATTTTTTCCACGCCCTTTTTGTATCTGGTCAAGAAGAAATACCGTTTCCAGGTCAAGCTCTGGATGTTCAAAAAGAATATAAGTATAGCGTTCATCAAGAACCTTCCCATACACTTTCACAGAAACCTGATTTGCTGTCAGTAAATCATAATCCGGCATCGGGAAGAACTTTTCTTGCTGGATGCGGTAAACTTTTTTGATTCCGCTTGTAGCTGTGTCGATCATATGAAACTTCACCATAGCCTCAGCCAGAAGCTGATTGCGATAAAATGGCGGATTATATGTTTTCCGAAGAACCGTTTCCACATTCTGAGGTAGAAAATCGCCAGGATTAGAGATACTGATGCAGTCATCCTCCTCATTAACATAAATCCGTCCGCCAATCAGATAGTTGGAGTGGGCTATGCAATTGTTCATAAGTTCTCGCAAAAGCCAAGTATCATACTGCTGTGTTTCCTTGGGAAACAGCGACAGCTGATTTGGCATATAGCGGTATGTCAGGTTACGGACACGGGCAAATATCTTTTCTGTTACTGTCAGAAACGGAATTCCGAAAATCTCATAGTCCTTGACCGTTCCGTCAGTCGCAATTAGCCGCCACATCATACTTGGCGCACTGTCAAACAAATTATCATACTCCGAATTGCCCAAAAGAAGCATGGCTGCGTTGGTAACTTTCCCATTTGTCATCAACTTCAGTTTGGTAAGAAACTCCTCATCGGTCAGCCCATCCACTTCTTCTGCAATATGAGGCTTATTCATTTTTTCCTTATACTTTACACGGGCAAAAGCAATCGCCTCTTTATCCAAATGCACAATGGTCGCGCCCGGTAAGATCTGTCTTGACCAGTCCCTCCGCTGCTGATTCCGTATCGCATCAATTTTATACTGTTGCAGAGGAACAAGACTTTCCCCACTGCGGGCATAGTACCTCGTTTTCCATTCCGTTGGCATACCAGCAACAGCCGCGGGAATTTTAAACATCAAAATCCTTCGCGGCTTTCCTTCATACACAGGATTCAGTTCTATTACATCAAGAAATGTCATTCCATCTGTAGTTTCTCTGCTGATCTCGTATTTAAATTTTTCGATCAATACAGGAGCACCTTGCTTAAATGATGTTCCGACGGGATATTTTTTCTTCTGTTCACTGACACCGAGAATAAACCAGCCGTACTGCTGATTCTTTAAGTTCGCCTCATTGCTTATGGCAGAGAAGTATTGTCCAATCTTGTCTTCGGAATACTGCCCCTTTGCCTCCTTGAACTCGACAATTTCATATTCCCAGCGTTCCATAAGGCTAATCAGCAGCTCATAGTACTCCGCATCCGGAGATGTTTTATCATATATAAGCTCCGTCATCTTGCCCCTCCATATTTCTAATTTATTTGCTTGCTCCGGCTGGTTTGATACCGTTTCCACAAAGCGCTGGCCGCTTCCAGCACCAGCACATACAGGCCGGTCATGCCGATGGCAAAAAGGATTTCAAAGAAAATACGCAAAAAGGATAAGTACAGCGGTGTCCGAATATGCGAAAAGGTATTTAAGATATTCGCCTGCCCCATCGCCGCCATAATCGCCAAAATCGGATACAGCCACCGGTATCTTTTCTGATAGGCAAAATAACCCAGCAGCAGTACACCCGGATAGCCCAGCAAAAAGGCTTTGTTTCGTGGCCGGGCCGGCAGGACTTCTTCCAGAATATTGCGGATAAACAGCTCCATATTGGCCGGCTGCACTCCGGTTTCATGCCCGCTCCGAATAATCAGCAGCGCCACCGCCGATAGCAGCATCAGCCCGATTAGTGCATGCCAAAACTTAATGTTCATATTGAGGAAATACAGTGTCCGCTCCTTGGCAGTCAGTTCGGCTTTGCCCAAAATATCATTTCCGAAATAACGCAGCGCCACTAAAATCACCAGCACCAAAGGCAAGAGCTGCGATATCTTGACACCGGTAAAGACCTTTAGCTCCAATAAATATTCACTTTCCGCATAAAAGGCTGTTTCGCACAGCGCACCCGATAGAGATATCAAAACCGCTCCCGCCAGCAGCCATAAGCTCCGGCCAAAGGCGCCGAGTTTTGTCATGGCTGCACCTGCGTCAAAGCCCCGCTTACTTTCCGCCAAAACAAACTGAACCGCCAGCACTGCAAATAAAATGGTAGCCGCCAATCCAAACAAAATGTTAAATAAGCTCAGCCGGATTTGCAGCAAATAAACCGCCGCCGTCGGCAGTGCCGCCAAAGCAAACAGACCATATAAAATTACCGGTTTGACCGTCAGCATATTCTCAATTAGCAGCAAAAAGCAGGCGATGACTGCCAGCGCCGCCAACATTTGATAGACCGGACGCAGTCGCAGCCGCGGCATCAGCTCCAGTTTCTCACCATCAGCCGCCGAAAGCCGCCGAATATGATGCGGCGCCGCCGAAAGCCGCCTTTCCAAATCCGCAAACCGAGCCTTATACACCGTATAATCACTGACCAAATCATTTTTCGGATCGATAAAGGGCTTAAAGAAAATGACCCGAATATTGCGCTCGGTAATCGCCCGATAAAAAGTATTGACAATCTCTTGTCCCTGATGATGGAGCGGCATACTATAATCATAGCGTCTTTGAATATAATTCCAAGTAGAAAAAACCCGCACCGCCTGATAATCAAGCCCCCGCACCAGTGCCTCCAAGCCGACTTGCTCCAAATGCTTGCGCTGCACACCAGCTTCAATCATGGCAGCAGCAATTTCATTTTCCCGCAGTGCATTCATCATATACTCCGGCTCCGTATCCATCCCTAAAATCGTATCCCCGAAAAAAATGGCATAACTTTGCCCGGAATACTGCTTCACAGCCGCAATAAAGCGATCAATCGAGCGCTTCGCATCCTGCACCCCGGCTGAATAGGCCGGCCGAAACCGAAGTGCCAGTCCTGCCGCCTGCACCGCTTCCATCTCAGCCGGAATATAACCTAAACCAACCAACTGTAACTTCGACATTTGGCCAACCTTATCGGTTCCAATTTTTTTCTCTAAAAAGTCCCGTACCACTTCATATTTAAAAGCAAAATCCGAGGCAATCCCGGTCAGCACCAGTGTCGTATCGCTCCGCCTGATCAGACTCCGGCCGTCAGCCAGCACTTCCTTCAGGCCTTTTTCCACAAAATCAATGCCTTCTTTGGTTGCTTCAACGATCACATCATAGCCTTCAAACGATGTCCGGACTTTAAAATCATTATTCCATTTCAAAGTATCTAAGCTGCTTTCGGTAATCGTTACCGAATCCAGCCCGACTTCCTTCCAATCGGCCAGCGACTGTTCCAGCGTTTTTCCCTCGGCGGCGGCAATTTTTTTAATTTCTTCCAGATCCATCGTTATTTCATAATTTTTATATTGATTTTCCGTCTGCGCCCGGCCAAATGCCAAAAAGCCCGCCGCCAAAACTCCAATCACTAAAATTGCCGCTATTATCTTATTTGCTTTCATCCTATTCCTCGCATTCTTTTTTTACAAAAAAGCACCGCTGTAGGTGCTTTCCTATTTTTATATATTTACCTTTTCTTACTCGGACATACCTCATGATTATTGTCAAGCCATAGTATCTTCAAAATTCCATCTTCCCGGAGAAAACCGAGCAGCCGTTGCGTTCCCTAAATGCCCATTTTTCATGTTTTTCATCACACATCGAAAATCTCCATGATGGATTTTTCTTCAAATAAGATTCCGGATCCCCGATATTCTTCGGAAATTTCTTATTATTTGGGCTTTGCGCAATTTTAGGTTTTTTCTTCATGATTATAAGCCCGAATAGTATTGCTGATTAGCCACATCAAATACATTCATAGCCAGCCTCCCCTGTTTCATTTTCTCCACTCTGTTAATTAAAGTATACAAAAAATCACAAAATTGTCAATTAAAATATAGAAACACCGTTAGATAATTTCTTCTTAAAAACATGAATTATCAGCACTTTTATGGCTTCTTCTTTCCTTAAGAAAGCGTCTGACTTCCTCCAGTCCTTTTACTTTCAGCAGGAAAATACCAAGTCCGTAAACCATGACTCCCAGTCCGG
>CAUUKX010000138.1:0-4532 GCA_963545585.1 uncultured Lachnospiraceae bacterium | reverse complement strand
GACTGCCCGCCCGGGCAGAAGTGCAAAGCACTTCGATCAGGGGAAAGTTGAGTTAATTAAAATCATAGTTACAGTTCAAACGGCCATTTGCAATTCGGCAAAATACAAAACAATTGTAAACAAACTATGACAGTCCTATAAGCTCCTTTTACCGATATTTTGGAAAAGGAGTTTATTATTTCAATTTTTTAAAAGGATTCTGCTCAGATAGGTCGAATAATAAAAGGCGATACCGGGAAAATCAAAGACCACGAAAAGGCGGCGCGGCGGCGCAAGGGAGGTTTTGGATGAATTTAAGAGAGCGGCAATATGAACGGGAAAAATTATTGTTAAGTCCGTATGCCTGTTTCAGCGAAAATGCGCAGAACAGCCGGGAGCGATCGGAGGCGCCCTGCGATATGCGGACGGATTTTCAAAGAGACCGG
The DNA here is from genome assembly GCA_963545585.1 of uncultured Lachnospiraceae bacterium. Lineage (GTDB taxonomy): Bacteria > Bacillota > Clostridia > Lachnospirales > Vallitaleaceae > W11650. The sequence continues at coordinate 4,107 of CAUUKX010000138.1, read as the reverse complement.
GACAGGATTCTGCATTCTAAGTCCTTTCGCCGGTTAAAGCATAAGACGCAGGTTTTTATTGCGCCGGAGGGCGACCATTACCGGACGCGGCTGACGCATACCTTAGAGGTGGCACAGATTGCCCGGACGATTGCCCGGTCGCTGTCGCTCAATGAGGATTTGACCGAAGCGATTGCACTGGGGCATGATTTGGGGCATACCCCCTTTGGTCATGCCGGTGAGCGGGCGTTAGCCGATGCCTGCCGGGAAATCATCCCGGAAGATCCGATTTCTTTTGAACACAATGAGCAAAGCCTGCGGATTGTGGAGTGTCTGGAAAATAATTATCAGGGTTTAAATCTGACCAAAGAGGTCAGGGACGGGATTTTAAATCATCCCAGCCGCTGTCAGCCCTCTACGCTCGAAGGCAAGGCTGTCCGGCTGGCGGATAAGATTGCCTATATCAATCATGATATTGACGATGCACTGCGGGGTAAAGTGCTGCATGAGGAAGATTTACCGGAGCATTTGACGCAGGTTCTAGGCAGAAACATCAAAGAGCGCTTAGATACCCTGATTCATGATGTGGTGGGGAACTCTATAGGCAAGCCCGATGTTTATATGTCACCGGAAATTGACAAGGCAATGATGGAACTGCGCCAGTATATGTTTCAGCATGTTTATACCGGCTCTCGGGCTAAAGATGAGGATTTTAAAGCGCAGCGCATGTTGAAGGCGTTGTTTGAACATTTTATCCGCCACCCGAAGGAGCTGCCGGAGGAATATGTCCGGCAGATAAGCAAATATCCTTCGCCCAAGCGGGTGGTGCTGGATTATATTTCCGGCATGACGGATCAATATGCGATTCGCAGGTTTGAGGAAATCTTTGTTCCCGGCGTCTGGAAGGAATAACTATGTATTACAAGGAAGACCTGATTGAGGAGATCAGACAGCAAAACGACATCGTGGAAGTGGTCGGGCAATATGTGCATTTGGAGAAAAAGGGCGGTTCGTATTTTGGGCTATGCCCTTTTCATAATGAAAAAACTCCATCCTTTTCCGTCAGTCCCGACAAGCAGATGTACTACTGTTTCGGCTGCGGCAACGGCGGCAATGTTTTTACCTTTATCATGGAGTATGAAAACTTCAATTTTCAGGAGGCGATTGCCTATTTGGCGGATCGGGCCAAGATTCGTCTGCCGGAAGCGGAACTGAGCGAAGCGGAACGGAAAAAGCAGGAATACAGGAAAAGCCTGTATGACGCTAATTACCAAGCGGCGCGGTATTATTATTATTGCCTGACGCATGAAACCTACGGCCGGGTGGCCAGACAGTATTTAGAGCAGAGAAATATTTCTACGGAAACGGCTAAAAAGTTTGCGCTGGGCTATGCCACGGTTTACCGGGATGATTTATTCCGCTTTTTAACCGGCAAGGGGTTTTCCCCGCAGCAGTTAGTCGATGCGGGTCTGGCCATGCCGGATAAGCAAAAGAAAGACCGGTATTATGACCGCTTTTTTAACCGGCTGATGTTTCCCATCTGGGACAGCCAAAACCGAGTGATTGCTTTCGGCGGGCGGGTTTTTGGCGATGCTTTGCCCAAGTATTTAAACTCGCCGGAAACGGAGATTTTTGACAAATCGAAAAACCTATATGGTTTGAACCTAGCCAAATCCAGCCGCCAGCCGTATTTTTTGCTGGCTGAGGGTTATATGGATGTGATCAGTTTGCAGGAGGCGGGGTTTGACAATACGGTGGCCTCTTTGGGTACGGCTTTTACCAAAAATCACGCCCATACGATTAAACGCTATGTGCAGAAGATTTATTTAAGTTATGACTCGGACAGCGCTGGTGTTCAGGCGGCGCTGCGGGCGATTCCGATTCTGAAGTCGGAAGGGATTGAAGCCCGGGTGATTCGCCTGCAAACAGCCAAGGATCCGGATGAACTGATTCAAAAGCAGGGAAAAGAAGCCTTTGAACAGGCAATTGAACAGGCGCTGCCCAGCTTTATGTTTGAGATTGAGCAGGAAGCGAAAAAATATGACTTGGCCGATCCGGCTGATCAGGTCCGCTTTTCCGAGGAAGTTGTCCGCCGGCTTTTGACACTGGATTCCAAATTGGAGATTAACAGCTACCGGGATGCGATTATTCGCCGGTATGCCTTGAATGCCGAAGGAATAAATGATTTTCTGGCAAAAAAAGGAAAAGAGCAGGGGATAGCGAAATTTAATAATAGCGAAAATTACAAAAAAGAAAGGCAGAGAGCCTTTGGCGGAGCGGAAGAAGAACTGATCAGCGTGATTGTATCGCATCGCCGGGTCTTTGCAGCGGTGCAGCCGTATATCAAAGCCGAGCATTTTCAAAATGAGTTTTATCGGAAGCTGTTTGAATTGACGGCGGCGGTCTATGAAGAGGGAGGGACGCCGGATCCGGTGATTATGATGCATCATTTTCCAGAGGCCGATGACCAGAAAAAGATTGCTTCGCTCTTCAGCCGCAGGCTGGAACCGGATAATCAGGCGCAGTTGGAGCAGCTGATTACCGATGCGGTCCGGACGATGCGGGAGTTTGCCTTGAAAGAAAAGCAGAAAAAGGAAAAGGATCCAAACGAGCTGCTGAAGATGATTGAGGAAAAGAAAAAATTACTGCAGTTTAAAATAGAGTTGAGCGATTAGACAATAAAAGCGGTCGGCAATGCAGTGTAAAACGGCAGAGCGGAAAGCGGGGATGGTTTTATCATGGCAGCAGAAAGGAAAGAAAAATGGGCGATATTGAAAATCCAAAATTAACGGAATATTTAGAAAAATTAGTCAATGAAGCAAAACGAAAGAAAAATGTGCTGGAATACCGCCAAATTGAGGATTCTTTGAAAGATATCGAACTGGATTCGGAAGATATCGAGCATATGTATGACTATCTCGATAAAATGGGAATTGACGTTTTAGGCATGGCCGTTGACGAGGAAGAGGAAGAAGATGACGATGAAGAAATCGAGCTGGATCTGACTCTGCCCGACGGTATCAACATTGATGATCCGGTCAGGATGTATTTAAAGGAAATCGGAAAAGTACCACTGTTGTCGGCGGATGAGGAAGTGGAGCTGGCTCAAAAAATGAGTGAGGGCGATGTTAAGGCCAGACAGCAGCTGACAGAAGCCAATTTGCGTTTGGTGGTCAGCATTGCCAAGCGCTATGTCGGCCGGGGGATGCTGTTCTTGGACTTGATTCAGGAAGGGAATTTAGGCCTGATGAAAGCGGTGGAAAAGTTTGATTATACCAAGGGCTATAAGTTCAGCACCTATGCTACTTGGTGGATTCGGCAGGCGATTACCAGAGCGATTGCCGATCAAGCCAGAACGATTCGGATTCCGGTGCATATGGTGGAAACAATCAATAAGCTGATTCGAGTATCGCGTCAGCTTTTGCAGGAGCTGGGGCGCGACCCGCTGCCGGAGGAAATTGCCGAGGAGTTGGAGATGCCGGTTGATAAAGTTAGGGAAATTTTAAAAATCTCGCAGGAACCGGTTTCTTTGGAAACGCCAATTGGCGAAGAAGAGGACAGCCATTTGGGCGACTTTATTCAGGACGACAATGTGCCAGTGCCGGCTGATGCGGCGGCCTTTACCCTGCTGAAAGAGCAGCTGGTTGATGTCCTCAAAACCTTAACCGACCGGGAGCAGAAGGTGCTCAATCTCCGCTTTGGCTTGACGGATGGCCGGGCCAGAACGCTGGAAGAAGTCGGCAAGGAGTTTAATGTTACCAGAGAACGGATTCGTCAGATTGAGGCTAAAGCGCTGCGCAAGCTCCGTCACCCCAGCCGCAGCCGGAAATTGAAAGACTATTTAGAATAGGCATACCGTTTAGACAAGCGAGTATGCATGCTTGATATGACGAAGGGGAGTTTTTCTCCGAAAATATGTTTAAGGATAAATATCCATTGGCTCTCGGCGAATTGCAAGGCTGCTTGCACGGTAACAGAATAGGATAGCTTGCGTTATGAAATTAACAAGAAGATTGCAGTTGATTGCTGATTTGGTCAGCAATTCCAAGGGCATATTGGCGGATGTCGGAACCGATCACGGCTTGATTCCGATTTATTTGGCGAAGCGCTTTCCCGGACGGGAGATTT
>CAUUKX010000137.1:0-4539 GCA_963545585.1 uncultured Lachnospiraceae bacterium | reverse complement strand
TTGGGAAAAAATGATGAAAGAACTATTGAGTAAATTAAAGCCGACGCAGATTTTAATGCTGGGCTTTGCCTTGCTGATTGGATTGGGGACGCTGCTTTTGGTTTTGCCGGCGGCCAGCCGGAGCGGGCAAAGCGCGGGGTTGATTAACGCCTTATTTACGGCAACCAGCGCGGTTTGTGTGACAGGTTTAGCGGTGGTTAATACAGCAAAGCAATGGTCGGTTTTTGGCAAAATCGTAATCATCAGTCTGATTCAAGTCGGCGGTCTGGGTTTCATGACTTTGACCGCTATTTTGTTTATTATGATTGGCCGGAAAATTGGCCTCAGGCAAAGGCTTTTGATTCAAGAATCGCTGAATCAATCCACGATTGCCGGGTTAGTGCGGCTGACGAAAAAAATTTTTTGGGGGACATTGATAGTTGAGGGAACCGGAGCGGCGGCGCTCTCGCTCTGCTTTATTCCAATGTATGGGCTGAAAAAAGGAATAACCTATGGCATCTTTCACGCAGTCAGTGCTTTTTGTAATGCCGGTTTTGATTTAATCGGCGAGAACAGTCTGGCGCCGCTGGTGGGGCATTGGGGCGTCAATTTGGTGTTGATGCTGCTGATTGTAGCGGGCAGCATTGGCTTTGGAGTGTGGTTTGACGTGATTGGGGCCGGGCGCAAGGTTTTTCGCCAGAAACGGAGCAATCACGGCTGGTTTTGGCATACGCAGCTGCATACCAAGTTAGCGTTAGTCATTACTGCCGGGCTCTTATTTAGCGGCTGGCTGTTGATTTTTTTGCTGGAAGCGGGTAATCCCAAGACCTTGGGCAGTATGCCTTTAGTTGACGGGGCGTTGGCGGCAATGTTCCAGTCGGTAACACTGCGGACGGCTGGCTTTTTTACAGTTGATTTTGCTAATATGCGGCAGGGAAGCCAGTTTATTTCCATGCTGCTGATGATTATCGGCGGTTCGCCCGGCGGAACAGCCGGCGGCATCAAAACGGTAACGGTTGGGATTTTGATTTTGCAGGTGCTGGCGACAGTGAAAGGCCGGCAGGAACTGGAGATATTTGACCGCCATATTGCAGACGATATCGTCAAGCGGGCGCTGGCGGTAGTTATCATTGCTTTGGGGGTAGTAACCGGCGTAACACTGGTGCTGACGGTAACGGAACGGGCAGAGTTTATGCGGATTGCATTTGAAGTGGTGTCGGCTTTTGCCACGGTTGGGCTGAGTTTGGGGCTTAGCCCTGAGCTGTCGCTGGCCGGTAAGTTGATTATTTGCGTGACCATGTTTATTGGCCGCTTAGGACCGGTCACAATTGCCTTTGCGTTGGCGGATAAGGCCGGCAAGAGCAGCAAGGTAAAAAAACCGGAAGGGAAGCTGATGGTAGGCTGATGATAGGCTGATGGGCGGAATTTTCCGCATGTGCAGTCATACTGTGCTGCCCGGTGGTGGAGAGCAGGCAGGAGAAACGCCGGAAAATGCGAATTGGCCGCAGCAGGAATATCGGCTCTATGGTTTGTTGCCCCGAAAGAGGGATGGCCGCAGCTGACAGGCATGGCGGCAGCGTGTATCGGCAGGAAAGGATAGAAATGAGTAAGAAAAGTAAATTTAGCGGTGAAAAAAAGGAATTTGTGGTCTTCGGCCTGGGGCGCTTCGGTCGAAGTGTGGCTTATTCGCTGGCGGCGGACGGCTATGACGTGATGGCGGTCGACAGCAATCCCGATTTGGTGCAGGACGCTTCCGAGGTGGTGGCACACGCTGTGGTGGCGGATGTTACCGATATGGAGGCACTGGAAGAACTGGGACTGGGCAATTTTGACGTGGCGATTATAGCCATGTCCAATAATTTGCAGGCCAGTATTTTAGCGACCATTGTTGCCAAGGAAAAGGGTGTGCCGTATATTCTGGCTAATGCCAAAGATACTGTGCATGAGAAGGTACTGCTCAAAGTGGGTGCGGATAAGGTGATTTTTCCAGAAAAGGAAATCGGCGAAAAGGTGGCGAATAATTTAACGAATAAGACCTTTATGGATTTTATTGAATTAAGTCCGGATTTTAGCATCGCCGAGGTGGAAGTGCTGGATGAATGGATTGGCAATACTTTGCGCAAGCTGAACTTGCGGGGAAAGTATAAGTTAAATGTCATCGGTAAAAAAGCGAACGGAGAAACGTCAATCGTACTTGATCCGGACGCACCGCTGGAGCGGGGTGAGGTGCTGATTATGATTGGCTCTTATGATGCCTTTAAAGAAATCGGGCATTAGAGTTTTTTCTGCTGCGAAATCCGTCTTTGGCATGCGGCTGGTTAAGCGGCAAAGCATATCAGCGGCAAGCTTGGCGGTTAACCGACAGGAAAATTGAGTGCGGGCGGGAAATGGTACCGGACAGGCAATTTATCCGGTTAGCGTGGGCGCAAGGAATAGTTTCGCAGAGGGAAAACGGATAGAATGGGGAAGTTATGAAAGAAATCACATCGGCGGACAATCCGCAATATAAACTTTTTGTTAAATTATTATCCGGAAGAAAGTACCGGCAAAGGGAAGGCTCTTATTTGGCGGAAGGGCTAAATGGACTGGATATTCCGGCGGAGCAGGTCAAGGCCTATTTGCTGCCGCTGAGCCGAAAAGAGGAAGTCCACCGGTGGCAGCTGCCGGAAAACAAGGTTATTTTACTGGCGGATTCCTTATTTGCGAAACTGTCGGCTGACCCGGCCAGCCAGGGCTTGATTTTGTGGCTGACTATCAAGGAGGCGCTGTGGCAGCCAGAATGGCAGCCGGAAGCGGGCGGTCTTTATCTGGCAGTCGAAGCGATTCAAGATCCCGGTAATTTGGGGACAATGATTCGCAGCGCCGAAGCGGCCGGAGTACGGGCGCTTTTTTGCTCGGCCGGGACGGTTGACCTTTATCACCCCAAGACAATCAAAGCGGCTGCTTCTTCGCTCAGTCGCCTGCCGGTCATAGTGGAGACGGATTTACCGGAATTACTGGCAGTGATGAATAAATGCGGAATTCCCGGCTTTGCCGCTGCACCGCGGGATGCCATGCTGTATACCGAGGCCGATTACAGCGGCGGCGCGCTGTTTTTCATCGGCAATGAGGGCCAAGGCTTAAGTTCCTCTGTTTTAGAGGCGGCTAAGCGTGTTGCTATTCCGATGAGCGGCGGGGTGGAATCGCTGAATGCGGCCGTTTCGGCCGCGGTTTTGCTGTTTGAAGCCAAACGTCAGCGGGGATAATTTTTCTTGAAACCGGCAGCTGATTTAGCACTTAAGCTGGCCGGTTTCATTTTTTTAGGTTAGAAAACAGTACGTCAAGTTCAGTTTACCACTGAATCTTGCGAGTCCCTTTCTGCTTCGGGCATAGCGGTAGTGGTTTTGTTACTTGGCGAACAGGCGGAAATTTTATTTGCCAGTGCCTTTAAATCCTCGGCGGAAACGGTGTTCAGGGCGTTAAAGCTTTGGCTTTCGGCTTTGGCTAAATATTCTTTGGCCAGTGGGATATCCTTTTCGCTAAGGGCAATAACTGCCATATAATAAAGCGAGTCCATTAAGCCCGGTTTTAGCTCCAAGGCTTTGGTGAAGTTTTGTTTGGCTTTTTCGGTGTCGCCCTGGCGGAAATAAATTTGTCCCAGATTATCATAGGCGGCGGCACATTGGGGCTCCTTTAAGAGGGCAACTTCGGAAAAATAGCGGGCGGCGGCCAGTTCATCGCAAAGCAGTGCCAAAAAGCCCATGGTGACAAAGTCCTGTTCGGTGAAAGTCGTATTTTTTTCCAAGCCTGCTTCCAGTTCGTTTAAATCATAGCCAGGGAGTTTATCCTTATCAGGAAAATAATAAAGTTCCAAATAATCGGCGTAGGCTTTTTCCGGCTGTCCCAGCTTCCACTGGCAAATTGCCAAATTGGCCTTGAGCGTGCGGGTGTAAAAAACATTGCGGTTGGCAGCCAGCGCCGCTTCAAAGATTTCCCGTGCGTTTTGCGCATCGCCCCGGCGCAGCAAAATCAAGCCATAAGCGGCTAGCAGCTGTGAGCTTTTGCAGCCCAGTTTATAGGCGGCCCGGTAAAAGGGCAAAGCCTTGTCCTCGCGGTGAAAAAAGGCATGCAGAACCAGGCCCGGAAAGCCGACGATATTGCCCAAAAACAAAATGGCGGTAATGCCGACATACAGGGAAATTAGAATCAAATAAAGCGACTGCTGCGTTCCCTTTAAATGAATAATAAAAATATAATAAATGATAAACACATAAGCTAAACTGATAAAAAACCATTTCTTTTTAATTGCTTCCATAAACTCTCCTTTTGCCAAACGTTTCAATCTGACGTCTATTTCCTTTGGCTATTCGATATTGAAGGTTTGCCGGCTTGCCAGCAAACCTTATTGTACTAATTTTTGGGGGTGATGTCAATATCCGGCGGCTTAGGGTTTGCGGTAAAAGGAGACTCTTAATTTTAGTCCGACTTTAAAGCTAAAACATACTTTGAGAATTAAGGAAAAAAGCTTTGCTAAAGTGTAAAGGTAAAATCCACTCAAAAAAGGGGAAAAAAGGAAGTGGA
>CAUUKX010000136.1:0-4586 GCA_963545585.1 uncultured Lachnospiraceae bacterium | reverse complement strand
GATTGACCCGCTCCCGCAGCCGCCATAAATATTCTTCTTCCGCCGGATAGTCGGCAAAACTGATTTTCTGCGCCAGTTCCCCTTCTATCAGTTCCAGTACAAAGCTTTTATCCGTCAGGCTCTCTAAATACTTCAAAGCCCTAAAATCATAAAACGCCTGCGCCAAAACCATCAGCCTCAGCGATTCAACCGCTTCGCCGTTTTCACCCGGATAAACCAGAAAAGTATCGCCCGACGGAAAAGCCTCGCCTGCGTCCGTTACCCGGTACGGATCAATTTTTTCCAAGGAAAACTGGGAATTATAAAAATTATAGCCCCAATGCAGAAAACCCTTGATATCAAACTTATACAACTGCACTCCCAAAATCCGGGTGCGTGCGGCGGGCATGGCAAAAAAGCGATTGCTGACTTTGTCCTTCTGGGAGCAGCAATAATATGCCCATAAGTCTTTGGCGCCGTTTTCAATAAAGTAATCAATCCGGTTGGTAGCTACCACCGGATGCTCAATCACGCCCTGAATGTAAATATCGTAGCTGCTGAGCGCATCCGTTACAAAACAGTCCGCCAGCAAATCCTTAACCGTATTCTTAGCCCGCAAATAGCTTTCCTTATCGGCATCATTATGCGGTTCGTCGGAAATATGGAAAATCGCTTTGTCCTTCAGCCCCTTCGCCGCCAAATAATCTTTCAGCGCCGACAAAAATGCCCGCAAAAAAGCGGTATATTCCGGGCTGGTCGCTGCCGTTTCCCAGCCGAAACGTTTCTTTAATTCGCCGTTTTCCCAAACCATAATCTTGGGTGCGGCCTTTGCTCCCCACTGCGTAAATAAATGGGCAAACTCAATATATTCCAGCCCGCAGTCAGAAGCTAACTCAATCCAGCGGGTCAGCCGGTCAAAGGCAAACTCATAGCCCGCTCCCGTCCAAGTGATATCAATTAACTGATGCGTTGTCCGCTCACCGCCGACCATAGTATCTAAAGGCAGGGTAAAAATCGGAGTTAAAATCGCATTCACTCCTCTCTGGCCGGCGGTGCGCATAAAGTTTTCAATAATCCGCCAATGTTCCTCGGAAAAAACCGGCACTCTGTAATAATCCGCCAAACAATCGGCGTGAAACCATTCCGTGTGAATCAGCTCCTGCTTCGGCAGCTGTGCCCCAATCACTTCTATTTCTAATTCTGTCTGCCATAGAATCTGACCGTCTTTATCCGCCGCCAAAATCTCCAGCGGATACCGACCGGCCGGCTGCTCCGGCAGCAGTTCCAAATCAAACCAAAAAGTCCGCCACTGACCAAAGGGCATCCGCAGCTGCAAAAGCGCCGCATCCTCCACCTGCTCCCACCGGCCGAACCGAACCGTCAACGGCAGCAGCACATCCGGAAACAGCCCCGGCTTCGTCCGCAAATAATTATCATCTCTTTCCTCGGCTGGATGCGCTGGATAATCTGACGGTACCAAGCCCACTACCCGGCAGCGAAGCTGATTGTGCAAAGGGCTTTTCAGCCTAAGACTAACCGCACAGTCTAAAATATCAATGCTCTTTTTTTCGCCGAAACAGGCAACCTGAAAAGACAGCACCTCGCTGCGTAAGCCTGACAGATACTTCCGCGCCATCGCTTTCGGCGCTTGATCAAAAAATACTTTTTCCAGTGAACTGACTAACTGAAACTCCATAATGTCCTCCATGCCAACTTGTTATTCGCAAATATATCAATCTTACTTCACTTTCTCCTGCCTGTCAAAACCTTCTTTTTATACAGCGGCCGCCGCATGTCTGTAACATCCCGACTGGCTGGCTGCGCCGACAAAGGCAAATTTTTCTGACCGGGGTACACCGCTCGCCCTGACAGAAACACGTAACATTTCACTCAGGCGGATCGACCGTTGCGCCGGCAAAGGCAAAACCTTTCGAGCAGAACTGGCCTATCCGGCTGCGCCCGGAGGAAAGCTGAGAAACTTAAAATGGCGCATCACTTAATGTGAGAACTACGCTGCCGTCCGGCTGCGGGATAATAATATCCCGACCGATGGTATCTTTCAAGCTGTCATAGGTTTTCCGCCACTCCAACTTAAAATCTTTATCATACTTGGCCGCCACCGTTTCATAGTCAAACCAAATCGCTGAAATCACCTCTGGCTGCGGCACAGTTTTGATCGGCCGATAGCCTACCAAAATAAAACCACCGTCATCCGTCGGCGTAAGCTCTCCATAATAATCCATTGGCATTTCTGCTGTCTTTGCACCGTCCGCCGCAGCATAGCTGTCCATCACAGCGCCGCCCTTTTCCCCTCTGTTGTTTCTCATGGCAATCACCCGGCCGTCCGATAATTCCGTTACGCTTACTTCTGGCCATCGTCCCGGCACTTCACTGCACCAAAGTTCCTGCCCTTTCGAGTTTAGCTTTATTACTCTGATTTTTTGCTCCGCCGAGTTCTCCAGTGCGGCCACTACCGCTTGACCGGTCGTGCAGAAAGCATCAACCGCTCCCCCTGCCGGATAAATCCAGTGCGGCGTTAAGTTTCCCTGATTAAGACAAGCCAAGAAACTGCGTCCGTCCGTCTGCCTGCCACCAATCACAATGCCCATCTCCTGATGATATTGAAGCTGATCAATCTCATCCCAGCCCTGACTGCCACCACTTTGCTCTATGATAACATCACCGGCCGGATTACACTTAATCAACCAATCTCTTTCTTCCTGCTCCTTTCTTTGAGTGAAGATATAATTTCCGTCCCCATCCATGACCATCTTGAGTGGCTGCTGATATTTCAACAAATTCTTATATCCATGCGGAGCCGTGAAAATATAGCCGTTAACCGCCCACTGATTGGCTGCTAAACGTTTTTCTTTGACTTTTTCCGGGTTAATATCCGGCAGCGGCACATAGTCAACTGAGATATCGAGTAATACCTTCCCCGGTATTTCTTCTTTTGGTTTTTCCGTTTCTTTTTCCTCTGTTTTTCCTGAGTTTGCCGCATTCTCATCGCCTGTTTTTTTCAGCTGTCGGTTTGCATCGCTGTCCTCGGTTATCTGCTCTAATGCTGTCATCTCTACCGGACTGACCGTCAGCTTTTCCGCCGCTTTCCAATTCACCAGCAATAAAACACCAATCAATAAAACAACTAAAATATTCCTCATCCGTCAGCACCTTCTTTCTCAATGAATCCGTTTAACTTTACTCTCATTAAGATTTTAACTTCTATTTTATGCTATCATGCACCCAGCCAAATGTCAATCTTTTTAACTTTTTTCACTTTTTTTTAACTAAAAAGCAAATAGTTCAGACAATGCCGCTCCGACACATCTTAAACTATCCATATCCTTTCACATTAAAAACTATATGACTAATTTTTTATCCAGCACAAAGAGGGCGCAGCCGTCTAACTGCGCCCTCTTTGTGCTATTCATACACTTTTTTCTACTCTGACTTATTTTCCCAAAGTCGCCAGCAAACGATAAATGATAGCTATCACTTCATCTCTGCCAACCAATTTTTCTGGAGCGAAACTCCCATCTTCATAGCCCTTTAAAATTCCTTTTTGGGTTAGATAAACAACTGCTTTCCGGTAATTTTCGGCAATTTTTTCCTTATCGGTAAACTTTATTTCATTTTCATTGGCTGATACCTTTTCCAGCATACTAATGATAAAGTTATACGACAGTACTGCTATTTCTTCTCGTGTTGCTTCTTTCCCCAATTCAAAGGAAATACCGTTTAACAGGCCAATCTTTTGTGCCGTCTTTTGATATGGAGCAAACCAATTCATATCTTCGCTCTTTTCCATATCCCATTGTCCGGCTCTAACTAAAATCGTCAGATATTCTTTTCCTGTAACCGGATTGCTGCTCCGGAATGTTCCGTCTTCATATCCAGTTATCAGGTTCAGCAGCCGCAGTGCGCCCAATTCTTTGGCGTACCATTTGCCGCTGGTTTCGTCCTTAAAGTGATTTTCAACATTCGCCGCCAATTCTTCCAGTGCCTTATCACTCAGTTTTTGAACAAACTCAGGATATTTCATTTGTTTTGCCAACAGCTTTTCAACCAGCTTTTTATCCTCGGCTTTTGACATATCCTTGGTCAGTTCCTTAGCCAATGCACTTTCAGCAGAAGATAAAGCAACCTGCTCTTCCTCAATCTGAACCTCTGGCTGTGCTGGAACGGGTGCCGGTGTCGGTTCTGAAGGCTGCTCCGGTACATATGGTGCAAGCGGCAAATCATACTCCGGATCAGGATTTGGATTTGGCTGCGGCTCTGGATTCGGTCCCGGATTCGGATTCGGTCCCGGATTCGGGGTCGGCGTTGTTCCGTTTAACGCCTCTGTTGCCGCCGTCAGGCTTGCTGCCGCTTCTTTCACTGCCGCTTCGTCTGCGGCCGCATCAGCCTTTACTTCTTCCGCCTTGGTCAGCGCTTTGTCAAACGCTTCTTTCTTAGCGGCTTCTGCATTCTTGTACTTATCCGTTGCTTTGACTGCTTTTGCCGCTTCAATTGCCTGCTCCAGTTCGGTCTTATCCGGCTGCTGTGGCTGCGACGTTGTTCCGTTTAACGCCTCTGTTGCCGCCGTCAGGCTTGCTGCCGCTTCTTTC
>CAUUKX010000135.1:0-4640 GCA_963545585.1 uncultured Lachnospiraceae bacterium | reverse complement strand
CCACCTACAACTCCTCCGTCCGAAAAGCCGTATAACCTTCATAATAATAGCTGTGGTCAATGCCTTTGATAAAGATTTCCCGGTCGTCCACCTTATCGGTCAAAGCAGCTTGTAAAAGATGCTTGATTTCAATATCCTTAACCGGACTGCGCTCCATTGCCAGTAAATAATCTTCTTTCTCGACCTTGCTCCAATCAACCACCCTGCCAATTTCGGTTTTCAGGATATGATCAAGCCAGATCCGCATGCTGCGCCCGTTCCCCTTGCGAAAGGGATGGGCGATATTCATTTCCACATATTTTTCTATGATTTCATCAAAGCTTGCCTGCGGCATTTTATCAATGCTTTCCAGCGCCACTTGTAAATACATCAGCGGCACAAAACGAAAGTTTCCTTTCGCCATATTTCCGTTTCGGATTTGACCGGCAAAATCGTAAATATCGGTAAACAGGTACTGGTGAATTACCTGTAAGCTCGAAAATGTGCCGGCGGGCAAATGCTCCAAAATGCTCTGTTCAAAAAGCTCCGCCGCCTTTTTTTTGCTGATTCTTTCTTCCGCCCGGGCAAGTTCCGCCGAGCTGGTCAGCCCTAATTTATTTGCAAGCATGACTCTTCCTCCTTTTGGGGTTCGAAATGAATTCTATAATCTTCTTGATTCCGCTGCTGTTTATAAAATAATTATATTATCAGAATAATAAAAATTCAACCAAGAATCCGGAATCCCTCGATTTTCGGTTGAATTTTAAAACGTTTCGGCTCGTCATATTTTCGTCCATAGCCACCATATGACGATCCTATTTATTTTTACTATTTCCACTCTCTCTTGATGGAAGTGCCCTGCACTTCTGCCCGGGTCGGCAGTCTTACCCTGATCGAAAGCTGCACACTTTTGGGCGGGCAGTCTGCCTGCTTGAAAACTTCGCTTTCTGCTCGGGCGGGCGGTCTGCCTAAAAAAGATTGTTCTGTCGACCATGGATTTGAGTTACTGTCTCACCGGTTTCGCCCGATTATAAACCGCCAGGAGTAAGATTAAAATAACCCCCATAATCAGGTTTTTCATACTGGGTGAGACCGACAGCACCGTCAGTCCGTTGCTGAGCACAATCAAAAGCAGCGCTCCGGCCGCTGTTCCGGCATAACTGCCTTTGCCGCCGGATAAAAGCGTACCACCGATGACCACCGCAACAATGGTGTCAATCGTCATACCGTCAAAAGTACCGCAGTTGATATAGCCGGAATTGGCTGAACCGATAAACCCGGCCAGCCCGCCCAGCACTCCGGCAACTGTATAGTTCAGCATTTTCAGCCGGGTGGTGCGAATACCGGTTAAATACGCCGCCCGGTTATTGTTTCCGGTTAGAAAAATCTGCTGGCCGTAGCGGGTTCGGTTCATTAACAGAAAAATCAGCAGATACATTGTCGCCGCAAAAAAGAAGATAACCGGCAAAAACTGAAACAGCCGCTCGGTCACAAATGACTTATACGCGACCGGCACACTGGTAAACTTGGGCGTGCCGCCGGTAATCACATATTGCAGCCGGGTAACGACATTGGAAATATAAAGCGTCACCACCATCGGCGGCAGACCTGCTTTAACCGAGCCCAGACCATTGCAGAACCCAATAAAACCACCGACTAAGACCGCCGCCAAGAGCGCCGCCAGAAAAAGCAAGGCATCGCTTCGCCCCGCCAAAATCCCAACGGTCAGTAAAGCCGTCATCGACATGGTTGCCCCCAGCGACATATCAATTCCATCGGCGATAACCACCAGAGTTTGCCCGGCGGCGGCAATCGTCAGCATGGAAGTCAGCGACAGAATACTGCCAAAGGCATTGACATTAAACGATTTGGGATTTAAAACAATCGTCAGCACAAACAAGCCCAGCGAAATAATCAGCACCATCTCGATTTGATTGTTTTTTACGAAAGTCTGAATTCGATTTTTATTGTCCATGTGCTGCGCCCCCCTTTACCTGCTTCTGCAAACCGGTCAGTAAGCTGCTGCGCTGCGCTTTCACCGCAAAAATCGTCAGCACCAGCCCCAGTAAAATAATGCTGTCGGAAAACAGATTGTGCCAATAGGTATTATAATTCACTCCCGTCGTCTTGGAAATCATCGCAAAGATTTTCGGTACGGTTGTTTGAATCAAAATTTGAAAGCCAACGCCGTAAAAAGCGCAAATCATGTTTCCCCAGCCGCCGGCCAAAGCAATCCCGCCCAAAATACAAGCGCTGATGCTTTGCAGTCCGTAAATTTCACCGGTAATCGGATTGCCCGTTGTATAAGCCGCAGTATAGCAAAGCCCCGCTAAGCCGGTCAGAACCCCCGCCAGCAGATACATCTTAACCTTAACAGCCGTGGTATTGATGCCGGTGGCGTAAGCATTCCGCTCATTTCCGCCGACGGCATAAACCGATTTCATTAACGGCGTTTTTGCCAAATAAACCCAAACTCCATAGAGCACCGCCAATAAAATCACGCTAAACGGAATTACACCGAAAATCATACTGTCAAAAACCTGATTGGCAATCATCGGCACCGTGCCGCCGGGTTTGGGCGCAATTAAAAGGTTGAGCCCCTTAACAACCGAAATCATGGCGAAACCGGCCAGCAGCGGCGGTATCCGCAAATAAGACACCACCATTCCGTTGCCCGCTGCCAGCAGCACCGTGGCCACCAAAGCAATCAGCCACGCCAAGGGCACCGGAATCCCCAAAAGCTGCGGCAGCATGGCCGCCAAGACATTGGCAAAGCTCATCTGCATACCAATCGAGATATCAATAATACCCAGCAGCATCAGCAGCGCTTGACCCATGGTCACTAAAATCAAGGGACTGAAGCTTTTAAACAGCGACATGAAATTACGGTAGGTTTTTACACTCCAAAAAGATTCCGGCGCCTGCAAATACTGCACCAGAAAATATACAACCAGCGCACCCAAAAATAAGATCATCCCGGAAAATGCCGGTGATTTTTTCCATTGGTTAAGCCTTTTTTTCATCTGCCGTTTTCCCTTTCTCCGCCGCTTGACCGGAAATTCCCAGCATGGCCGCAATCAGTTTTTCTTCCGCCCGGTCAGCCCCTTCCAGCAAAGCGCTGATCCTGCCCTCGTAAAAAACGTAAATCCGGTCGGCAATTTCCAGCAGCTCTTCATTATCACTGGAAACATAAACCACACTCATTCCGTTTTTGACACATTCTCGTAAAATACGGTGAATTTCCTGACGGGAATTAATATCCACGCCCTTCGTCGGGTCATCCAGCAGCAACAGCTGCGGCGACAGGGCAATCCACCGGCCGATAACCAATTTCTGCTGATTGCCGCCGGACAGGGAATTTGCCGGATGCTTACTGCTGCCGGCCACCACCCCATAATCCTTCATTGCCTGCTGCGCAAAATCCTCAATTTCCTTGGGCGGTAAGTAAGCCAGCAGCGCACCCTTGGCCGCATCACCGGCAAATAAGTTCTCCGCTACGCTGCGCAGCGGAAAAACGCTTTCCCGGCTGCGGTCGCCGGAGATAAAGCCAATCCCGTCGGCTACCGCATCGGCCGTTGATTTGTAATGAATTTCTCTGCCCTTATAAATAATCGTTCCGCCCCTATATTTTTTATCGGCTAAAATCGCCCGAATAAACTCGGATTGACCCTGCCCGTCCAAGCCCCCAATCCCGACAATCTCACCCTGATAAGCCTTAAAATCAACCGCTTTAATCTTAGGCGGCATAGTCATAGCTTTGATGTCCAGCACCGCTTCTTTTTCTCCGTGATTGCTTTCCGCTTCTTTCCGGCCGATGGTTTTATCCGGGTATTTTCCGGTCATATGAAAAACAATCTCGTCCAAATCCAATTGGTCAATATTTCCCTCCACCACGGTTTCACCGCTTTTTAAAATCGTGCAGCTGTCGCAAATGCGGAAAATTTCATTCATCCTGTGAGTTACCACAATAACTGACGTGCCTTCCTCCTTTAACTTGCGCAGGACTTCAAATACGATATCCACTTCATCGGAATGAAGCGAGGCCGTTGCTTCATCCAAAATTAAAATTTTAGGCTTTAAAGCCAGCGCTTTGGCAATCTCAATCATGCTCTGCGTTGACGGCATTAACAGCTCAACCACTGCCTCCAAAGGCACTTCGATTTTTAATAAATTTAAATAAAATTGCGCCGTTTCTCTGGCCCCGGCTTCATCAATCCGGCCTCCCCGGCCGCAGGGAGCTAAAGACAGCATGATATTATCCAGCACGCTCATTTTCGGAATCAAGCTGTAATCCTGATACGCCACCGCAATCCCTAAGTCTCTGGCTTCTTTGGCATTTCTGATGGGAACCGGCTGCCCGTCAAAATAAATTTCTCCGTTAGAGGGCGCAACCAATCCGCTCAACACCTTGACCAAGGTTGATTTGCCCGAACCGTTGCTGCCTAACAGCGCCCGAATTTCTCCTTTTTTCAAACTTAAATTAGCCTTTTTTAAAGCCTGCACCGCTTCAAAGTTTTTGCTGATATTCCGCATTTCTAACAAAGGATGTTCCTCCTTTACGATTTTCATAAACTCCGTTCCCCGCTTTTGAAACAACATTGATCCTCAGATCGGAAAGCTTGCTATACAAATATTTCTCCGGACAGCTGCCGGAGAAATAT
>CAUUKX010000134.1:0-4719 GCA_963545585.1 uncultured Lachnospiraceae bacterium | reverse complement strand
GATACTCGCAACTCGCCCCGCTCCCGCTGGTCGCGTGGCTTTATTGCGAGTATCTCCTTGCCTGCCATATGTCAGGACAGGACGGCAAGCAAGCTTGCCTCTCTGTCCTGCCGCATGGCAGGGCTTTCCTGTTACATTATACCAACCCTTTAGGATAAGCGCAATTTTTTTAGGTCTTGTAATACAAATTTAATTTGATCGAGCATTTGGGCGGGGGTAGGGATACGGAGCAGGAAGGCGGAGTTGCCTTTGGTTTGGAAGCGGATTTCTTTTTTTCTTTCTTCCAAAAAGGGCAGGAGTTTACTGCCGTCGAACCGGGCATTGGGCAGGACGGTTAATTCAACTTCTGCATTTCGCATTTGGATGGAGGTGATTTCCAGTTCATGCGCCAGTCCTTTAATCAAACCGATTGTAAGAAGATTTTGCACGCTCTTGGGCGGTTCCCCGTAACGGTCAATCAGTTCATCCAAAATATCCAAATAATCGGCCTCTCCGCGAATGGATGCAATTTTTTTGTAACTGGCCAGCTTTTCTTCTTCCTGCTCGATATATTCCGGCGGAATATAGGCGTCGATTTTCAACTCAATGCTGGTTTCAAAGTCATCGGCCGCCTCTGTTCGGCTGGTTTTGGCGCTGATGCTGCCAGCCACTAACTTGGTGTAAAGCTCATAGCCAATCGCGTCCATATGTCCGCTTTGACTGGTACCCAAGACATTACCCGCACCCCGGATTTCCAAATCACGCATGGCAATCCGAAAGCCGGAACCGAACTCGGTAAACTCCCGAATCGCTTTCAGCCGTTTTTCCGCCACTTCCTGCAAAACCTTATCTCTTTTATAGGTTAAATAAGCATATGCCACCCGCGAGGAACGGCCAACCCGCCCCCGCAGCTGATACAGCTGACTAAGCCCCATTTTATCGGCATCCTGAATAATAATCGTATTGACATTGGGAATATCCAGACCCGTTTCAATAATGGTCGTTGCGACTAAAACATCAATTTCTCCGCGGATAAAGGACAGCATAATGCTTTCTAATTCATGCTCCGACATCTGGCCGTGAGCATAGGCAATCGAAGCCTCAGGAATCAGCGCCTGCAGGCGGCCGGTTACTTCTTCAATATTACGCACCCGGTTATACACATAATAAATCTGGCCGTTGCGGTTGATTTCCCGGTAGATTGCATCACGAATCAAGCCTTCGTCATGCTCCAAGACATAGGTTTGAATCGGCTGCCGCTCATGCGGCGGTTCTTCCAGCACCGACATATCACGAATCCCAATCAGCGACATATGAAGCGTCCGCGGAATCGGCGTGGCCGTCAGCGTCAGCACGTCAATATTTTCTTTCAGCTGCTTGATTTTCTCCTTATGCTTGACCCCAAAGCGCTGCTCCTCATCAATAATTAAAAGTCCCAGTTCCTTGAAACTGACATCCTTAGACAGCAGCCGATGGGTACCCACCACCATATCAATCAGCCCCCGCTCTAAGTCTGCCAAGGTTTGCTTCATTTCCTTAGGCGTGGAAAAACGGCTCAAAATCCCAATTCTAACCGGAAAATCCTTGAACCTCTGCACAAAATTATTATAATGCTGCTGCGCCAAAATCGTAGTCGGCACCAGATAAGCCACTTGTTTCCCGTCCTGAATGGCCTTAAACGCGCCGCGCAAAGCCACTTCCGTCTTGCCGTAGCCAACATCGCCGCACACCAGCCGATCCATGACCTTGGCCGAGCACATATCAGCTTTCACATCGGCAATGGCCGTCAGCTGATCCTCTGTTTCTTCATAGGGAAACAATTCCTCAAATTCCTGCTGCCAAACACTGTCGGGACTGAACGAAAAGCCCTTGGCCTGCTCGCGGTGCGAGTAGAGCTGAATCAAATCGGCCACCATTTCATCAATCGCCTTTTTGGCCTTGCTGACCGTTCGTTTCCATTCCTGCCCGCCTAATTTATTCAGTCTCGGAGCAGCTCCCTCGCCACCGATATATTTTTGAATCCGGTCCAGCTGCGTTGTCGGAATAAATAAAACTCCATCGCCCTGATACTTGATTTTTATAAAATCCCGGGCCATACCATCGGTTTCAATCGTTTCCACACCGGCAAAAATACCGACGCCGTGACTTTCATGCACGACATAATCGCCTGCTTTTAAGTCGTAAAAACTTTGCAGCCGCTGACCGGCGGTTTTAGAACCTGCTTTTTTCTTCCGGCGGCTGCTTCTGGCCTCGGCTTCGGCAAAAACGGCAAACCGGATTTCCGGATAAATAAAGCCCTGGCGCAAACCGCCCACCGCCAGCGCAATCTTACCGGCAACCGTTTCCCCGCTTTCTCCGGCTAAAAAGACCGGCAGACCGTGATTTTCCAAAAGCTCCTGCAAACTTGACAGCATGGCACCGGTCGCGGTCAGTACCACAATCCGGTACTGCTGCTTAACATAATAAGCCAAATCCTTGGCCATCGCTTCAAAATCATGATGGTACAAATGCGCACTGCTGCCGCTGATTTGCACTTCCGTCCGATAGGGAATCTCCTTGCCCGCCTGATACAGACTGCTAAGTAAAAGGCTTTCCTTACCAGCCAGCCGAAAAAGCAGCTTTTTATAGTCCAGCCCGCTGTTTTTTTGCTCGAGCAAGAGATGCCCCTTGAAAAACCGATTTTCCAAACTTTCCCGATATTCGGTTTCCAGTGTCCGAACTCCTTCCAACACTTTCAGCGGCTCGTCCAAAATGATCAGCGGCTCAGTAAAGTAATCCAGCAAATCTGCGGTTTCCGTAAAATAATAATTCAAATTGCTTTCAATTCCGGCAAAGCTGCCGTTATTTTCCATTTTATCAGCCAGCGCAGCCACCGTTTTATCCAGCTGCGCTAAAGCCTCGGCATTGTCCTTGAGTTTTTGCGCGGTCGCTTTGTAATCGCGGCGCAGCCGTTCGACTGCTTTTTTTGCCATGCCCGGCTCTAACACAATCTCCCGATTCGGGAAAATCTCAAGACTTTCAATCTCTCTAACTGAGCGCTGGGTATCTGGATTAATCAGCCGCAGCGAATCAATTTCATCATCAAAAAACTCAATTCGGACAGCAAACTCGCCAAACGGCGGAAAAATATCGACGATTCCGCCCCGGAGCGCAAACTCGCCCCGCCCCTCTATCACCGGTACGCGCTCATAGCCCATATTAACCAGCTTTTCCGTCAAAACCGGCTGCGCCATTTGTCCGCCTCGTTCCAGCGGGATACGGGCAGCCGCAAAGACGGCCTTCGGCAGCAGCGCATCCTTTAAGGCCTCCATGCTGCAAATAACCGTGATATCCTCACCATATAGGAGCTTTTGCAGCACTGCCAGCCGCAGCCGAACAATGTCCTGACTGCGAACATCCGCCTGATAAAAGATGAAATCCTTTGCCGGATACTGCCAAACCTCTTTTTCATAAAAAGCAAAACTTTCCGCTAATTGCCGCACTTGCAGCTCATTATAAGTTACAATCAGCTTCTGCCGTTTCCCGCCGGCAGTAAGCGCATACGCCAAATGAACCTTTTGCTCATCGGTAATGCCATTTACTGCCAAAGGCCCTGCCTGCTTTTCTATCTTATTTTTTAACAGCCGAAAAGCCTCTAAATCATTTAGAGGCTTTAATAATAAATCCATACGATTTACTCCTTCATTTCGTTGTATGCTCTACTTTTCCGCACGACACCGAAAAGGCCAAAGTCTTTCTCCAAAACGACCCGCTGCCGACAGCATCGCAGCATAAAATGCCTATAACTCTTTGGCTTTGTTATAATCCTTTAACTGCTTTTCAAATGTATACGGCGCTTTGTTCTGAAACATATAGGCATCGGTCGTGCTGTCAACAATCACCCATTTTCCGCCGACATAAACCTCATTCCATGCGTGATAGACAGTAGTAAAGGTCGAATAGCCTTTAATCATTTTGGTTGGAATCCCTTGATCACGCAGCACCGCCGCAAAGAGCGAGGAATAATCATAGCAAATACCGTTTTGGGTCGTAACGGTATCATCAATATTCGGCAGATAAGAGGTATCAATCCGCTTAATTTTCTCGTAATCATATACGATTTTTTCAATAATATATTGATATAAGACCTTGGTTTTTTCATCCTCGGTCAGCTTGCGCCCCAATTCTTTTTCCTGATCCTGAATCAATTGCTGTGAAATCTTAATTGCTTTTTTCTGTTCATTCCAGTCAATTTCCTGCACCGACTGCAAATAAACGGAATTCGGGTCGGACAAGGTTACATTAAAGTCCTTGCCAGTCAAGGGCCGATATTTATTACCTTCCGTATTCTCATACACCTTGACGCTGTAATTGCCATTGCCCATTTGCAGCGGAAAATAAACCATTCTGTCCAAGTTCTGCAAGTTATACGAATATTTTTCCGTCCCCTTGCTGACCATCAGTTTGATTTTCTTGCTCGTACCGGTATTAAAATAAACCCCAACCTTGCCCTGCGAACTCTGGCTGTCGTCAATTTTGATATCTTCGGCCAATACTTCGCTGCTGATTAAGCCTAATCCGATAATCACTAGGCCGATTAACACTATCCATTTTTTCATTTTCATTTCTCCTTTCATTTTTTCTTAAAAGAAAGCTGAAAATAAAATAAGCTTTCTTTCGGCTGCTGGCTGCCACCCCGAAGGAAGGCCCTGTAGTTTTGCGTCCTGCCTTTTCAAGCAGTTTGCCTTTATCGCTGAAAGC
>CAUUKX010000133.1:0-4733 GCA_963545585.1 uncultured Lachnospiraceae bacterium | reverse complement strand
CTTCTGCCCGGGCGGGCAATCAGCCCTGATCGAAGCGCTCCGCGCTTCTGCCCGGGTGGGCGACCTACCCTAATCTTTTTTGAGTCTATTTTGCTTGATTTCTTATTTTACACCTTATCCTGCGGAAAAACCTGCCCCTTTTCAATCCGAAACAAAGCATCCGCCTCTAAATTCTGCCGCAAAAAATCCTCTACTCCGGTGCAGGTTAGCAGCACCTGAATCTCCTTTAAGTTTTCAATCAGCTTCTTTTGCCGGGAATCATCCAGTTCCGACAAGACATCATCTAACAGCAGTACCGGCGCAGTATTTTTGTTTTGCCGGATTAAATCAATTTCCGACAATTTCAGCGACAGAGCCGCTGTCCGGCACTGCCCCTGCGAACCGTAAATCCGCAAATCCATTTCCC
Source organism: uncultured Lachnospiraceae bacterium (assembly GCA_963545585.1). GTDB lineage: Bacteria > Bacillota > Clostridia > Lachnospirales > Vallitaleaceae > W11650. The sequence continues at coordinate 4,327 of CAUUKX010000133.1, read as the reverse complement.
CCAAGGAAAACAAAATATCATCCTTATGCGGTCCGTAATAGGTGCTTCCCAGCTGCAAATCCTTTTTCAGCCGACTTTTTAATTTATCCAAAAATTGTTCCTCAGCCACATTATTCTCATACACCAGCAAAACCTCTTCCCGGCCGCCAGAAATCTGAGAATGTCTTTTTCTGTAAATCGCAGCTAACTGCCGGATAAACTCGCGCCGAAGGCGGATAATTTCACTGCCGGCCCTTGCCAGTTCCTCATCCCAAACTGAAATTTCCGACAAATCAGGACTGCTTTTTTGAAAGTTTTTTAACAAAGTATTGCGCTGCTTGAGCAATCGGTGATAGCGGCGGAGCTGATAATAATAATACGGATTGATTTGGCTTAGTTCCAAATCAATAAACCGCCGTCGGACAGCTGGGCCGCCTTTGACAATCTCCAAATCTTCTGGTGAAAACATAACTAAGTATAAATTCCCCAAAAGCTCTTCCAACTTACGAACCGGCGCCTGCCCGACAAAAATGCTCCGCTTATTTTGGCCGATATGAATATCTATTTTTTCTGAACGGTATTCACCCTGAATTTGCAGGGAAATATGGGCAAACTCCTGCCCTTTTTGAATCATTTCCCGATAAAAATTCGTTCGATGCGACTTACTGGTTGCCGCCAGATAAATCGCCTCTAAGATATTGGTTTTCCCTTGCGCATTTTCTCCGTAAAAAATATTGATGCCCGGCGCAAACGGCAAAACCAAGTCATCATAATTCCGAAAAGATTTCAGTTTTAGTTCCCTTAAATACATATATTTCTTCCATTTCCTGTCCATCGACAAAAATGATATCGCCGGGATAAATCTTTCGGCCGGGCCTTATTTCCGCCTGTCCGCCGATAGTAACACTGCCCTGCCTTATCCACTCCTTGGCGAGCGCACCGGAATCGGCAATCCCGGCTGCTTTCAGAAGCTGTCCCAATTTAATAAAATCCGTTTTTAAATAAAACTCATGTTTCATCTAATTCACCATCCGAATCGGCAAAATTAAATATTTATATTCTTCGCTTTTCTCCGCCAATGCCGGCCGGATAATACAAGGGTTGGAAGCAATGGTAAAGCGCAGGTTAATCGTTTCTTCTTCAATCGCCTTTAATGCTTCCAAAAGATAGCGGGGATTAAAAGCAATGGTAATATCATCACCGCTTTGATTGATTTCCAATTCCTCGTAAACCGTACCCATCTCGGTATTGGAAGTAATAATCAAGCGACTGTCTTTGATTTCCAGTTTAACCGGTACTTTCTTGCTTTCTCTGGCTAAAAGTGCCGCTCTTTCAATGCCATAAAGGAACTTATGCCGGTCAATCTCAATCATGGTTTTACAATCTTCAGAAAACATTTGCATGTACTTAGGGAAAGAGCCATCAATAATCCGAGAAACTACAATTGTCTGCTCCATTTCAAATAAAACATGCTTATCGGTAAAATAAACCGATACCTGATCTTCCTCCTCCGGCGACAATATTTTTTGAATCTCGGATAAAGTCTTGCCCGGAATGATAATCGAGCTTTCCGGATATTCTTGTTTTAACTCCAAGGACTGAATACTGATCCGGTAGCCATCAATTGCCACTAAGTTCAGGCGATTGCCGACAATATCAAATAATTCTCCCTGCAATACCTTGCGGTTATCGTCCAAGGAAATGGAAAAAATGGTTTGGCTGATTTTCTTTTTTAAGATTGCCTGCGGCAAAGTCAAAACTTGTTTCTTTTCAACCTGCGGCAGCATAATAAATTCCTTGCTGTCCTCGGCATTGATATTAAACTCGGATCGACCGGAAACAATCTTAACCGTTGTCAAATCCGAAGAAATGGTAATTTCTCCATCCGGCATTTTTTTCACAATCTCAAAAAACATCCGGGCATTAACAGCAATCATACCTTCTTCCTCAATATTTGCCGGTACGGTTGCCTCTATTCCCATTTCCAAATCATTGCCGATACATTTCACCGTTTCCCCGGCAGACTTTAATAAAAAAGACTGTAAAATCGGCAGGGTGGAACGGGAGGATACGGCTTTGAGCGCAATATTCAAGCCATCGGCTAATTTATCTTTATCACATTTAAAACGCATGGTATGTCCTTTCTTGTTGCTTTCATAATTGGTTTCGTTCCTGTGGTTGCAGTGTTTTGCACTTCTTTTAAGGTAATCTACTCAACTTTCCCTGCTGAAAAAATCAGAACGAATATCAACAGGCTTTTGGGGCGCAGCCCCGAAATATAAAAAGAATATGATTTATCGTCGTAGTCGCAGTAGGGGGTTGTGTATATGTGGGTAAGCGTCTGTGCTCCTTACCGGGAGCGGCAGACAGCATCGGGATAAATCTCTTTACAACATAAAAAGTTATTCTTTTTTATGCACAGCTTATTTTTTATTCCTGACTTTCCTGCTGCTTAAAAAACCGTTTATGAACAGGTAAATGACAATTTTTTAGTTGCTTATCCACAAAATTTTACCATCCTTTCTGAAAGAGTAAAACTATGAGTGCTATCGGTTATTGATTTTTTTTATCAGGATATCCATGTTTTTTTGCAGGCTGCGGTTGCTTTTCAGTTCAGCGCAGATTTTTTCATAACCGCTGATGACAGTGGAATGGTCGCGGTTAAAAAACTTGCCCAAATCAGGGTAGGAAGCATCGGTCAGCTTGCGGCAAAGATACATGACAATTTGTCTGGGTTCAACGATTTCCTTGCTTCTTTTTTTGCTTAAAATTTCGGCATTGCTGATGCTGAAATGTTCGGCTACAACGTTTAAAATAACGCTGGGATTAATTAGGCTCGTACCCGCACTGATAATGCTGTCTTTTAATGCTTCTTCGGCAATGTCCATAGTAATCCGGTCGGCTCTGTTATGATTGTAATTATTAAAAGCAACGATTTTATTGACTGCGCCTTCTAATTCGCGGATATTGGATTTTACATTATTGGCAATGTATTCTAAGACATCATCATCAATATTAATCAAATCAAAATCCGTTTTGTTTTTTAAAATAGCCATTCGGGTTTCAAAATCCGGCGGCTGGACATCGACAATCAGTCCGCCGGAAAAGCGGGAACGCAGTCTTTCCTCTAAGGTTTCAATATCTTTGGGCGGCCGGTCGGACGAGATAATAATCTGCTTTTTGGCCTCATGCAAGGTATTAAAGGTGTGGAAAAACTCTTCTTGGGTTCCTTCCTTACCGGAAATAAACTGAATATCGTCAACTAAAAGGACATCAATATTGCGGTATTTTCTGCGAAACTCTTCATTTTTATTGGAGTGAATGGACTGAATCATTTCATTGGTAAAGGTTTCGCTTGACACATAAAGAACATTTAAATGCTTATGGTTTTCAAAAATATAATGAGCAATTGCGTGCATTAAATGGGTTTTCCCCAAACCCACGCCGCCATAAATAAACAGCGGATTATAGCTGCTGGATGGAAATTCGGCAACAGCTAAGGCGGCAGCATTGGCAAACTTATTGTTGCTGCCAACTACAAAGTTTTCAAAAGTATAGCGTTTATTTAAATGATAAACATCTTCGTTATTATCATAATCTGAGGAAATAACCGACTCCTTTGCGGTATTCTCCGATTTTTTACTTTTTAATGAAAACCGGATGTCATAGTTTTTATCCGTTACCATCGAAATGGCAACTTGAATGATTTTGCTGTAATTGTTTTCTAAAAAGCTGATATGACCGGTATTTTCCAGCTCAATTAAAATTTGGTCGCCGCTGACCTCTGCCGGATAAATATCAGCTAAAAAAGCATTGTAAATTTGCTCTTTGATATTAAAGTCATTTTTTAGTACTTGCTGTATATTTTCCCAATTATGGATGACTGGGTTATCCATAATAAGCCCCCCCTTTTATTAAAATATTACTTTATTGATTACGTTCTATCATACTCTATCTAAACTTCCTTTTCAATCCTTTTTTTTGTGGATAAGCCTGAGGATTATGATGATAACCTTCGCTGGCTGAAAAAATAAATTTGTGGATATCTTAGTCTGAAAATGAGATAATGGAAAGTAATATAGAATTGTTTCCGGTTTTTAACGCTAAATTAGTTATACACAGCTTATCCACAAAAAGCGAATATATGATCGGTTTTTTTTGTGGATAAAAGAAATATTAAAAAAAATTCCTTCCTATTTAACATATTCTGTTCTTTTTCCACAGGGGAAAATCCGACAGAGAATTCAAGAAAGGAAAAAAATCTGTTTTCAGACTATAGCAGAAGTGCAAGCAAAGGGTTATTGACTCAACTTTCCCCTGATCGAAGTGCTGCGCACTTCTGCCCGGG
>CAUUKX010000132.1:0-4735 GCA_963545585.1 uncultured Lachnospiraceae bacterium | reverse complement strand
GAGGCGGAGCAGTGTCTGGCTGCCGGGATTCAGCCGGCTTTGGCGGTGGTTTGGGTGGATGATGACCCGGCCAGCGCGATTTATGTCAGAAACAAGGAAAGAGCCTGTGCCAAGGTCGGGATTCGGGCGGAAACTTATCATCTGCCGGCGGACAGCCGGGAAGATGAGGTGTTGGCGCTGTTGGAGCGCTTAGATGCGGATCCGGCAATTCATGCGATTTTATTGCAGCTGCCGGTGCCGGAGCATTTAAATAGCGAGCGGCTGTTAGCGGCTATTTCGGCGGAGAAAGATGTGGATGGCTTTCATCCGCAGAATATGGGGAAATTGGCTTTGCAAAAAGCAGCGCTTTCGCCTTGTACGCCGACCGGAGTAATGGAACTTATAGAGCATTATCAAATACCGGTTGCCGGTCAGGAATGTGTGGTTGTCGGGCGCAGCAATATCGTCGGTAAGCCAATGGCGCTGCTGCTTCTAAACGCACACGGCACGGTTACGATTTGCCACTCTAAAACTCAAAACTTAAAAGAGATTTGCCGGCGGGCGGATATCTTAGTGGCGGCGGTGGGAAAAGCCAAGATGATTACCAGCGATTATATTAAACCGGGGGCAGCAGTGATTGATGTCGGGATTCATCGTTTGCCAGACGGCAAGTTGTGCGGTGATGTGGACGACAGTCTTGGCCACGCTGCGTATTTGACACCAGTGCCGGGCGGCGTCGGGCCGATGACGATTGCTATGCTGATGAAAAACTGCCTGACCGCAGCACGAGCGCAAAATGCCAAAATATGAGCAGACGATAGGTGAAAAAGACATTAGATTTGCTGGCTAAAAAATGGGTTTGCGTGTGCAAAAAAACAGTGCCGTTCTGCTTGCCTTTTGGTTGCTGCGGAAATGGAGAATTTTGTTTGGAGCGGAAGGCTTTCGGCGGTGGGTGGGAACGATAGGCAAATGGTGATGCTGTCGGCCGAAAGTGGAGTCCATGCAGGTTGTCCGTCCGGGCGGAAAAGTATGCAGTGTTTTGGTAGGGGAAATTGGGTTAATAATAGGAGAAAATGTGGAATATAAAATATATGTAGAATCACTGGGCTGTGATAAGAACTTGGTTGATACCGAAGTGATGCTGGGGCGGCTGGGCAAAAAGGGCTGCCGGATTGTGCTTTCGCCGGCGGACGCGGATATTGCAATCATTAATACCTGCAGCTTTATTCACGATGCGAAAAAGGAAAGCGTTGATGCAATCTTGGCTTTGGCGGAAGAAAAAAATACCGGCCGGCTGCCTAAAATTATTGTTACTGGCTGTTTGTCGGAGCTTTACCGGGAACAAATCCGCCGGGAGATTCCGGAGGTGGACGGGGTATTGGGTGCGACCAATACCGACCGGATTGAGGAACTGGTTGAGAGCATTATGGCCGGTCAGAGCCGGGAAATTTTTGATAGTCCCGACTATGATGCTGCGGTTTTTTTGGAGAGAATTTCGGAAAGCGGCAAATATTATGGTTTTTTAAAGATTGCCGAGGGCTGCGACAATCACTGCACCTATTGCATTATTCCCAAATTAAGAGGAAAATTTCGCAGCCGGGAAATGGACAGTTTAGTGGAGGAAACCAAGTATTTAGCAGCGCAGGGCAAGCGGGAGCTGATTTTGGTGGCGCAGGATGTGGGCAAATACGGCGTGGATTTGTATGGCCGGCGGGCGCTGCCTGAACTGCTGGAAAGGCTGGCGGCGGTTGAGGGCATTGACTGGATTCGGCTGCTCTATGTTTACCCGGAAGACGTAACGGACGAGCTGATTGCTGCGATAAAAAAGGGTCATGCCCTGCCGTATTTGGATATGCCTTTGCAGCATGCCGACGATGCGATTTTAAGGAAAATGGCGCGTAAGTCAACAGCGGCTCAGTTGCGGGCTTTGGTTGCCAAACTGCGCTGGGAAATTCCGGATATTTGTCTGCGAACCACTTTTATTACCGGTTTTCCGGGAGAAAGCGAAGAAAACTTTGCTAATTTGCTGGCGTTTTTGCAGGAAATGAAGTTTGACCGGGTAGGGGTCTTCCCTTATTCCAAGGAAGAAAATACGCCGGCGGCTCGGATGAAGGAACAGATACCGGCTCGGCTCAAGAAAAAGCGGCAAAAGGAACTGATGCTGGCTCAACAGGTGATTACCTTTGCTAAAAACGAGGAGCTAGTCGGCCGCGAGTTTCGGGTGATGATTGACGCGTATTTGCCGCAGGATGGGGTTTATATCGGCCGCACTTATCGGGATGCGCCGGAGGTGGACGGTTATGTGTTTGTTGAAAGCGGGCGGGAGCTTTTATCCGGGGATATGGTCAGAGTCAGGATTACTGCGGTCAATGAGTATGACTTGATAGGAGAAGAAATAGATGAACTTGGCGAATAAATTAACGATGTTCCGCATCATTTTGATTCCGTTTTTCCTGTTGGCTTTGTATTTGCTGCCCTTCCCCTGGGGGCGGTATATCGGCGTGGCTCTGTTTATTGTGGCGGCGCTGACCGATTTTGCCGATGGCTATATTGCCCGCAAATATAAGATGATTACTAATTTCGGTAAGTTCATGGATCCGCTGGCCGACAAGATGCTGGTCGGGGCGGCGCTGATTTATTTAACCGAAAGCCAGATTGTACCGGCTTGGGCAACGGTGGTGATTATCAGCCGGGAATTTTTAATCAGCGGCTTTCGCCTGATTGCCGCAGAAAAGGGGCAGGTCATTGCCGCCGGATTTTGGGGCAAGGTCAAGACGGCCTTTACTTTGGTGGCACTGCCGGTCTTACTCCTGCCGCTGCCGCTGGACCACATATTTATGCCGACCGTTAATTTGATTTTGATCTTTTTCATGGTGCTGCTGACAGTGCTTTCAGCTGCTGATTATCTGGCTAAGAATAAGGGGGTACTGAAGGAGTAAAAGCGCCGAGCTTGGAGGGGGATTTATGATTAATCTTAGAAAAATTACCTCTCCATTTCCCTTTTTGCTAAAATATTTATAGGAACGTATTATCGGGGATAAAATATTTTAGTATAATGAAAGGAGAAAGCAATGTCCAAAGATAAAAAGCTTAAAACACCCAAAACACAGAAATTAGCGGAAGCGGCGGAAAACCGGAAAAACATTGAACCGGTTGACAATATGTGTTTTACTGTCCGCAATGATTATGCTTTTAAAAAATTATTCGGACGGCCGGAAAATATTATTATTTTGCAGGACTTCTTGTCAGTAGTGCTGGAACTGGATAAGGATGCGTTTAAGAATATCGTGATTGAAAATCCGGCAGTGGGTAGCCTGTTGTGTCAGCATCCATATCTTAGGCGAGGAATTTCCGCTGACAGAAGAACTTCATTCGATTTATCGGGTAATGAATGTAAAAACTTTTCAGCCGTTTTCGGATGATTTGGAGTTTCATTTTTTGGATTTGACCAAGCTAAAAACCACAGAAGATACAGATTTAGAGCGCTGGCTGCGGTTTATTCAAACCGAAGACCAAGCAGTTCGGGAAGAATTGGGAAGGAGGAACGCAGTTATGTAATATGTCAATACGGTTATGAATCAGTTTTACGCGGACAAAAAAGAACGATTGCGATACGAAACGGCGCTTCGCTATGAATCTGACTGAGCGACGCTGCTGGAGGCGGGTATTGATAAGGGGATTCGGATTAGCGAGAAACGGGGCGAACAATGCGGCATCCAACTCGGTGAGAAGCGTGGTCTCCAGCGCGGCGAGAAGCAAGGCCGCCGCAGCGAAAAGCTGCAAACCGCCCGAAATATGAAAGCGGACGGTCTGCTCATTCCGGCGATTATGAAGTACACTGGCTTGACCGCCGAGCAGATTGCAGAGTTATAAGCATTTGAATTAAGGAGCGGAAAAACTGAACCATTATAAAAATAAATAGAAACTAGAATAAAATAGAGCTTGGTCAGACAGCCCATCCTCAAGCAGGCTGTATAATTCATAGCGCCCAATTAGTTGTTCATAGGTTTCAATACTCATTACCGCCAAGTCGCCTTTGCCGTTTTTGGTAATGAAAACAGATAAAGCAAAAACCGAAAAAGAATAACCTGCACCTCAAAGGCCAAATGGTACTATGATAAAAAGATTATAGGAAGATTTGAATGCTGGCAGGAAATCTGACAGTAGGAAAAATACCTTAAAGATGATATAATATAACAAAAATAGCGAGAAAAATTTGAATTTGGCGGAGGGAACATACGATGTCTGGTTTTAATATGAGTGAGATGCAAGAAATGCAGAAAGCCTTGCAAGATAAATACAAACACAAATGGGAGCCCATTTGCCCTGAAATAGGACAAAACAAACTGCTTTGGATGATCGGAGAAATCGGAGAGGTTATTGATATTGTTAAGAAAAATAGCGGTTTAAAAGCCTCTACTGACGAAGAATTGAGAAAAGACCTCATCGAGGAAATGGCAGATGTTTTGATGTACTACAATGATGTAATGCTTTGCTATGGCATTACCGCAGATGAATTAAAGCAAGCTTATACAGAGAAGTTTGATAAAAATATGAAACGTTGGTAAATCTCGGTTTTCTAACATAAACAATTAAATACAAAGCTATAGCCAGAATAAAACTGCAAATAAAACCATTAAATTCATCAAGCAAGACTTCCTAATTATTTTCAGATTTGGTATAATAAAGGCATTATCCGGCGGGGAAGTGGGTATTAAGCAAAATCAGCATTGCGCAAATAGAGATGAAAATAAAT
>CAUUKX010000131.1:0-4798 GCA_963545585.1 uncultured Lachnospiraceae bacterium | reverse complement strand
GAGCGCAATGTCGCTAAGTTAGCGCTGGAATATTTATTGGAACAATAAGGAAAGCTCGGTCAGAGAGGCACTTTAACAGAGCGCCTGCGGCCGGGCTTTTTACCTGTGAAACACGGTTTAGGCAAGTGGGACATCCTCAGCCCCAAATTCATGGATACTGCCTTTGACAGATTTTTTGGAAATATACATCGCCAAATCGGCGCATTTTTTTAAATCATCATAGTTGCCGCCAATCGAACAGACATAACCGCAAGAAGCGCTTATACGGTAATGCTCGCCGTTTGGCAGAATGATATAGGATTCGTTCAGTTTTTGGTGCGTTTGGCGGACGGCGGCGGTCAGAGCTTCTTGGCTTTCATAACCAAATAAAAAAGCATAAAATTCATCGCCGGAAACACGGGCGGTCAAACTTTTTTGGGGATTCAATTCTTTTAAAACCCGGCCAGCCTGACACAGGTAAAGGTCGCCGACATCATGCCCGTAGGTATCGTTTAAAGTCTTTAAAAAGTCCAAATCCCACATCACCATGCAGATAAGCTCATTCGGGTAGCGGAATAAATAATCCGTTGCCTTTTGGGTAAAGGAAAAACGGTTAAGCAGCGAGGTCAGCACGTCATAATCCCGTTCTTTTTTAATCTGTTCCTGTTCCAGTACATATTTGGTATAATCCAGCATTACGATGGTTCGGCCGTGCTCCAGCTCACGAGTTTTAACGCAGATATATTTTTGGGTATGCTGATCCAGATAAATATCGGTTTTGATGGAGCTATCATTAAACTGATCGCGGTAAGAGGAATGTAAAGCAAAGTTTTGGTAAATCTTTTCCTTTAAGCTTTCAAATGCGCTGCTGGTAAAGGTCATGACCGATTCGTTGGCAAAATCATTGCCCAGCAGAGCCTGAAAAGTGCCGAAACCACGGGTGATGTTATGGGCGGCATCGGTATAAAAGGTGACCAAATTGATGTCACTGGCCATTAAAATCTCGGTGATTGTTTGGTGAAAGTCTGAAATATTTTGATTTTGTGAGATAATGGTATTTGTTAAAATATCAATTTCACTGATTTCAGTTTTGGGCAGGTTTAGGAAGTTTTGCGGAAATTCCTTTTGACCGATAGCGGAAGTCAGAGTCGAAATCGGAAAAACAACCTGTTTGGTAATAAACAGAGCAATGATAATACTGAATAAAATAAATAAGACAATTAAAAAGATAAAGGTCTGAACCAGCAGGTTGGCATCTTTCATGACGATGTTTCGGGGCGATATCGCAATATAATAAAAAGAAGATTCGGAAAAAGGAATGTATTCCGAAGAAGCGTGGGTCAGCAGATGCGCCGAACAAAAATATTTTTGGCCGCGAATCGACGGCTCCGACAACAGGTCGATTGAGGAATAGTTAAGGATATCGCGTGATCGGAACAGGGTATCGGCCGCTAAATCGGATTCCAAGGCATCCATATTAAAGGCTTTTTCGGCAATGATCTCGTATTTGGCAGTCAGATGATTATAGTGAATCAGCATTACTTGGTGCGGAAAGTTTTCTGGAAAAGAAGTATTGCCAATCAGTTTATCAAAAGAAGACAAAAAAACTTCCGAAGCTAAAAAGCCGTACATAGTATTTTGATTAGTTAAGGGAATGGCAAACAGAAGCGAAGGATTATCGCTGTCCAAATTGAGGATAGGACTCCAGCTGCCTCGCTCATACATAGTTAAAGACGTGGGTGTTTGATTTCTTGATTTTAAGAGATTCAAAAATTGACGAAAAGCGGGATTGTCCTTGATTGTTTGCGAATATTCAGCAAAGAGTGGCAAAATATCATCGGTGAAATCAACATTTTCCTGCCTAATCAGCCAAGCCAGTTTTTGCGGATCAGAGCGAAAATGAAAAACTTCCGGGCTGTTTGGTCGGGAAAGTTCTAAATAAATGCCGTCAGTATGCAAATGAGAGCTTTTCAAAACTATGTCGGTTAAAATATCGGGACTGACAGTAAAGGACGAATGTTGTTCAATACTTTTGGCGTATTCTTTCCCCAAAGAGGTGATGGGCTTGGAGAGCGTTGCCAAATCCGAAAAATGAAACCACATTTCCGAGTTCACCACATCGGCATTATTGGAAGCATTATTAAAAAAGCTTTTTTGCGCTTGCCGGACAACACTGTCAAATAATCCCAACTGAAAAGTAAACAGCCAAAAAAGAAAGATTTGAAAAAAGGTCATAAATAAAATAGGAATAAGAATTTTTTTGCCAATGGAGGCAGTTTTATATGATTTAGCAGTGGCGATATTCATTTGTATTCTCCTAATGCGGCAAGCCTTGAGTAATTGCTTAGTGCTTCTCCGGTGCCTGTCTGAAAAGCGGTTTCGATGGGCGGAATTGAGCTATAAAATATATCTTATGTATCGGCTGAATATTGAATAAAAGTAATACAAGAAAAGAAAAATAGCAAAAAATCATCAAAACATCATCAAAGCATCAGAATATGTTATGGGAAATAAATGTACAGTTCATACTTGAAAAATGCGTTCTTTCCGATTATAATAAAAGTTAAGACATTGCAAGGGAAAGGAATTAAAATTATTTATGAAGCAGGAAAACATCAGAAACTTTTCGATTATTGCCCATATTGACCACGGCAAATCGACTTTGGCTGACCGGATGATTCAAAAAACCGGACTTTTGACCGATCGGGAAATGAAAGACCAAATCTTGGATACGATGGATTTGGAACGGGAGCGAGGGATTACCATCAAATCGCAGGCCGTGCGCTTGGTCTATAAAGCCAAGGACGGGCAGGAATATATTTTAAATTTGATTGACACGCCCGGGCATGTTGATTTTAACTATGAGGTTTCCCGCTCGCTGGCTGCCTGCGAGGGTGCGGTGCTGGTGGTTGACGCAGCACAGGGGATTGAGGCGCAGACCCTGTCCAATGTGTATTTGGCCTTGGAGCATAATTTAGAGATTGTGCCGGTCATCAACAAGATTGACCTGCCCAGCGCCGATCCAGACAAGGTGATTCAGGAAGTTGAAGACGTGATTGGCATTGAAGCAGCGGATGCACCGCAAATCAGCGCCAAAGAGGGGCTGAATATTGAAGGTGTGTTGGAGCAGATTGTAGCCAAAATACCGGCGCCAAGCGGCAGTGTGAATGAACCGCTGCAAGCTTTGATTTTTGATTCCCTGTACGACAGTTATCGAGGAGTTATCGTTTTTTGCCGGGTGTTTAACGGCAGCGTCCGGCGTGGCGATATGATTCGCTTTCTGGCAACGGGCAAGGAGTTTGAAGTGGTTGAGGTCGGTTTTTTTGCACCGGGGCAGTTTATCGGCGCAGAGGAACTATCGGCCGGCAGTGTTGGCTATATCACAGCCAGCATTAAAAACCTGAAAGACACCAAGGTCGGCGATACATTTACCAATGCCCAGAATCCCTGCCGGGAGGCTTTGCCTGGCTATAAGGAAGTGCTGCCTATGGTTTACTGCGGCATTTACCCGGCGGACGGAGCCAAATACCCTGATTTGCGAGATGCTTTGGATAAGCTGCAATTAAACGATGCTTCCCTTATTTTTGAGCCGGAAACCTCAGTTGCGCTCGGCTTTGGTTTTCGCTGCGGCTTTTTGGGACTGCTGCATTTGGAGATTATTCAGGAGCGGCTGGAGCGGGAGTTTAATCTGGACTTGGTAACGACAGCGCCGTCAGTTATTTATCATATTTATAAGACCAACGGTGACATGATTTATTTGTCCAACCCAACCGAATTGCCCGATCCGTCCGCCATTGCCCGGATGGAAGAACCGATTGTCAAGGCTGAGATTTTATCGCCCAAGGAATATGTCGGCAGTATTATGGAGCTGTGCCAGGAGCGGCGGGGCGTATATCAGCACATGGAGTACATTGAGGAAAACCGGGCGATGCTGACCTATGAGCTGCCCTTAAATGAAATCATTTATGATTTTTTTGATGCGCTCAAGTCCCGCACCCGCGGTTATGCATCGCTGGATTATGAATTATCTGGTTATCAGCCGTCGGATTTGGTGAAACTGGATATCATGATTAACCGCGAGGTGGTCGATGCACTCAGTTTTATTGTCCATAGTGAAAAAGCCTATGAGCGGGGGCGCAAGATTGCCGAAAAGCTCAAAGAGGAGATTCCCCGGCATTTGTTTGAAATCCCGATTCAGGCAGCCATCGGCAACAAGGTGATTGCCCGGGAAACGGTGAAAGCTCTGCGTAAAGACGTGTTAGCAAAGTGCTATGGCGGTGATATCAGCCGTAAGCGGAAGCTCTTAGAAAAGCAGAAGGAAGGCAAGAAGCGGATGCGTCAGGTCGGCAGCGTGGAGATTCCGCAGCAGGCGTTTATGAGCGTTTTAAAATTAGACGAAAAATAGTGCTGGGGTCGGAAACTGCAATCCGTGGCAGGGAAAACCCCAAAGGGAAGGCTTTTTGCGGCAGCACTGGATAATTTTATTCCGGTGCGTTGTTTCGGTGTTGGTTTTTAGCGGATAACAGGCACGGGCAGCCGGGAGATTGCGGCAGATATTTTTAAGGTTAAGGCAGGCGAAAAAGGAGAAGGCAGGGCTTTCTTCAAATAGGGAAAACCCGGCCGGAGACTGTTAAATATATTATAGTAGAAAGAAGGGAAAACATGGCAATTACGAAAGAATTATTAGAAAAATTGGAACAGGAATATGCAGCGGCGGCGGTGAATGAAGTGGCAGCACCGGCGGTTGCAAGAGTAGGATTAGAAGAAGCGGCTTTTAATCAGGACAGCCGTCGGCGGCATACTTTTCACTTTTCTGACA
>CAUUKX010000130.1:0-4821 GCA_963545585.1 uncultured Lachnospiraceae bacterium | reverse complement strand
CATCTCTTTTTGCAATATGTCCTTTACGTGGCACGTTACTTCCCTCCTTAATAATTATTGACTCAATTTTCCCATAGTCTTTTTTGACTCTATCCCGCTCAAAGAGCGGGTGCCCTGATCGAAAGCTTCGCTTTCTGCCCGGGCGGGCAATCTGCCTAAAAAAGACTGTTCTGACGAACATGGGAAATTGAGTTATTAACTCATCGGTACTCAGTTTTCCTCTGTTCGTGCAACGATAATATCTATTATCCCAGCACTAATTATGGAGTTTTTATTTCTGATTCCTGTCTGATTTGTTGCTTTTGCCGGAAAATTAGTTACCGGCTTGCGGTCTCTTGGCACCGTACTTGGAACGGGCCTGTTTGCGTTTCGCTACCCCAGCGGTATCCAAAGTACCACGAATGATGTGGTAACGGGTACCGGGCAGATCCTTGACACGGCCGCCACGGATTAAAACAACGCTGTGCTCCTGCAGATTATGACCTTCGCCCGGGATATAGCCGGTAACTTCCATTGCGTTGGTCAGACGAATTCTGGCGATCTTTCTGAGCGCCGAGTTCGGCTTTTTCGGAGTAGCGGTCTTAACGGCAGTACAAACGCCTCTCTTTTGCGGAGCGGACTGTTTGGTCGCTTTTTTGGTCAAAGAGTTATATCCTCTTTGCAGCGCCGGCGCCGTTGACTTTTTCTCGGCGGACTTTCTTCCGCTTCTGACTAACTGGTTAAATGTTGGCATTCCTTTCACCTCCAATATTGATTCATTAGTGCTGCTAAATTCTTATTTTTCGGCCACAAAAAAAGAAGCCTAAAAAAACAGACGTAAAGTATTTTATCATACTTTACGTCAATTGGCAAGGGGGGATTTTTTAAAAATTCCCTATCACATCCTCTTTTCCTTTGGAACTTAAATACCGGTACGGCCGCTCCTGCCGGTCAAACTTGCAGATTCCGGCATAGCGGCAATAGGTGCAGGGCGTTTCTTTCTTATAATAATACGGCCGAATCGCCGCATCCCCCTGCCAAATACGAGTGGCAGCAGTTTCTGCCTGTCCGTGGGCAAACCTTTGCAGCTGCTCCAGCTCATCCGCCGCCAAGACCATATTACCCGCATAAGGGCTGCCGTCCTTTTTCAGCCGGACATTCATCACCACCGGCTGCCCCTCGGCCGCTCCCCGATCAAGCCTCGTCAGGCTTTCGGCCGCAAAAACGCCCCGGAGCCGCATGGCTTTTAAAAAATCTTCCTCGGCCGGCCGGCCAGCAATTTCAGTTTGTGCAAACAGCGGGTCTTTCAAATGAAAATACGCCGCTCCCACCGGCACCGCCGCCAGCTCCTGCCGGGTTTGCAGATATTCCCGCCCCGCCTCTAAGTAAAGCAAAAGCTGAAGCTGCAAACCATAATAAATCGCAGTGTAGTCAAGGTCATGCTCACTGGTTTTATAGTCTAAGACCGAAAAATAAACAACATTGCTCTCCCGGCTGATATCCATCCGGTCAATCACGCCCTCCAAGAAAAACTCTGCGCCGTCCTCGGTAAAAAAGCGAAGCGCCGCCCAGTCCTCCGGCCGGAAATGAATTTCTTCCTGATAAAAATTTAACTCGCCCCGCTGCATTTGCTGCTGCACAGTCTTAACCGCCCGGTCAGCCAGCTCCGTCAGGCGCTCGGCCAAAAAACCGTTCCGGGCGCTGCCGCCGAAAATATTGCGCCGGTCAGTTTGCAGTGCTTCGGCTGCTGCCGCATTTAAAATTTGATCATACTCCTCGGCGGTCAATTCAAAAACTTGTTTTTTCTGCTTACGGCTCAGCCGGAAAAAGGCTTCCAGCACCTTATGCAGGAAAATACCCATATCGACCCGCTCCGCCTGATACGGCACAATTTCTCTAACTTTCACGCCATAGCTGAGAAAATGCCGAAATGGGCAGGCATGATAACTTTCCAGCCGCGATATGCTCATCCGCCGCCGGCCGGAGTAAAGCCGAGTAGCCAGTTCCGGGGCAATCTGTTCTGCCGGCAGATAGGCCGGCTGAGTCAAACGCCCAACTGTCGCTCTTAATGGAGATGTTTTTAAGCTCTGATACACTCCCGAAAAATTGGGATTTTGCCCGCCGTCATGACATTGCTTGATAAAACTGACCAAGGTCGGTTCTGGATAAGTCACCTGTTCATGTGCCTGCCACCAGTGACTTAAATTTTTCACCTCATTATGGGCAAACATTCGTCTGATCTGATAGTATAAATCAGCTGGCCGCTCGGCTCGGCCGCTCCCGCCGACAGCGGCATAACTCAGGTACAAATGCTCAGCCGCACTTAAAAGGCTCATAAAAATAGTCAGTTGCGCTTTAAAGATACTGGTGCGGCGGTCTTCTGCCAGCCCCGCACCCGCACTGGTCTTTTTCAGCATCTGCCGCTCCCAGTCGGAGAAAAAGCCGTTATCCGGCTGAATACTGGGCACACTGCTTTCCGTCAGGCCAATCGCAAAAACAATCTTGGTCTGCGGCAGCCGGGTATGCTCTAAGCTCCCGATCACAATCTGATCCGGCACCGGCGGAGCTGCTGCGTACTCCAACTCGCTCATTCCGGCCAAGAGAAGCGCCGCAAAATCATCAGTTGAAAGCAAAGCCGAATCCGTACTGCTTTCCATTTCCGATAATGACCGCTCCCTGCTTTCCGCTTTCGGTGATGGCTGCTCTGCTTTTTCCGCTGCCAGTGATGGCTGTTCCATTTTTTCCATTGCCAGCGACAGTCGCTCCACGCTGCTCGTTTCCGATAATGGCCGTTCTATGCTTTCTGCTTGCGGCAACGGCTGTTCCGCACTTTCCGCTTCTGGTGATGACCACGCCGTGCTTTCTGCTCCCAGAGGTGCCCGCTCTTTACTCCCCGCTCCCATTGGAGCGTCGGCACTTACATTTAGCGGCAGCGCCATAAAACGCAATAGTTCCGCAAAATATTCCTGTAATTTTTCCCCGGCCTGCCGGTACTGCGAGGCCTTGACCCAATCGGACCGCAGTTCCAGCGCTTCCGCCTGCTGCTCCAGTGCGGCAAATACCCGGCGCTTTTTTAGATAATTTTGAAACACAGCCAATTTTCCGGCAAAGTCTTTTTCCCGCTTCAGTCCCCGGGATAGTTCGGTTAAATCCGCCAAAATCTCCGTTAATTCCGGCGACAGCCCCTCTAACCGGCCATAGGCGGCACTGCCCCGCAGGCCATGCTCAGCGGCATAAATATCCAGCCGGCTAATTTCCGCCTCCAGCGCTTCTCTTTGCTCCTGCGGAAAATCCGGCGAATAAGTATAAGTATTTTTCAAATGCTGCATCAATTCTTCATAGCGAAAATCCGTCCGCACCGTTTGCAGTGCCGATTCCATAAAAGTCATCACCGGATGGCGGCGAATGGTTTCTTTTTTATCCAGAAAAAAACTCAGCCGGTACTCCCGGAAAATCCGTTCCGCTTTCTCAGCATAGTCCTCCAAATTACCAGCTAAAACAGCAATATCCCGAAACCGATATCCTCGCTCATATACATAAAAAAGAATCTGCTCGGCCACATAGCGCAGTTCTTCTTCGATCGTGCCCGCTTCCGCCAAATGAATATGTCCGCATTCTTCTCCGGCAGGCTGCTCCGGGTTTTGAAACAGCTCCGCCTCTATCTTTAAAAACTCCGGCGCAATACCCGGCGCCGTTTCTGCAATCAGCGTAATCTTTTCTTCGGTCGGTGTCAGCCGCAGCTTACTAACTGCATTTTTGACATCAAAATAAAGCTCTGCCGGATAGCGCAAATCATTTAAATTTAAACGTGCCTTATCTTTCCACGCATAAGGAAACGCAATATGCACCGCCTTTGCTCTTTCCTTTAAAACAGATAAAATCTCCAGCTGAATCGGCACAAAGCCGTAAAAGCCGTCCACAAAAATCTCCGTCCCGGATAAAGGCAAGCGCCGCAGCAGACTGCAAACCTCCTCTAAGGCAGCTTCTACCGCAAAATATTCTTTCTTTAAAGCCGCCCGATAAGCCGCCAAAAATTCCGCTAATTCCGCCGTCTTATCCCGCAGCAGCTCGCCCGAGATTTGCCCCGCTATCTCCCGCAGTTTTTCCGGGGTCATTTGGTATTGATAGCACTCGGTCGCTTGTTTCACCAAATTTTGAATAAAGGCATGGCTCTTTCGTTTGGCGGCCAGCAGCGGAAAACGGTCTTTGCCTTCTTCCAGCAGGCGATAAATCAAAGCCGTCCGGCCACTCCCCTTGAGGGCGAGCTTTCCGGCCGCCGGCAGCTCGTTTTGCAGGCGATAAACCAAACGATTAAAACTAAGGACTTCTAAATTTAGAAGTCCTTTCTTATCATTTTGCGCCAAAAGCTGGCGCTGCATCTGCAAAGTATACTGTTCCGGCACAAAATACCAAATCGGCGCAAACGGATTGGCGGCCGCCGCTTTCAGCGCCTGCTCCTGCATATATTTACTTTTATCCGAATATGGTTTGCCCAAAATGAATTCCAGCATTTCCCTCCGTCCGCCTTTCTTGGTAAAATCGTATCGGTTTATAATCAACTCCGCTTTCTTCCGCCGTTCAATTCCTTTTTCTTAGACAAGTTGTACGCCCGCACAGGAAATACCACATTTGCCTAATTCCCCGCTGGTTCTTGGCCTGCTTTTTATTTCGAGGTTTTGTCGTTTTTCATAAACTTCAGGATTTTCTTGGCGGTTGCCATCGTATCGTCCCCTGCTTTTTATTTTGAGGTTTTGGCGCTTTTTATAAATTTCAGAATCTTCTTGGCGGTTGCCACCGTATCATCCGGTACTTTGACCCGCTTGGTATGAACCGCCTTGACAT
>CAUUKX010000129.1:0-5056 GCA_963545585.1 uncultured Lachnospiraceae bacterium | reverse complement strand
CAAACCTGCGAATCGCATATTGATCCGTCATGCCGGAAATATAATCCAGCACCACTCGCTTGGGCGAAGGATATTTACTTATCTGCCGGACATATTCCTCCGGCAGCTCCTCCGGGTGGCGAATAAAATGTTCAAACAACGCTTTCAGCATGCGCTGAGCTTTAAAATCCTCATCTTTAGCCCGCGAGCCAGTATAAACATGCTGAAACATATACTGGCGCAGTTCCATCATCGCCTTGTCAATTTCCGGTGACATATAGACATCCGGCTTATCCAGAGAGTTCCACACCACATCATGAATCAGGGTATCTAAACGCTCCTTGATGTTTCTGCCTAGAACCTGCGTCAAATGCTCCGGCAAATCTTCCTCATGCAGCACTTTACCCCGCAGTGCATCGTCAATATCATGATTGATATAGGCAATCTTATCCGCCAGCCGGACAGCCTTGCCTTCGAGCGTAGAGGGCTGACAGCGGCTGGGATGATTTAAAATCCCGTCCCTGACCTCTTTGGTCAGATTTAAACCCTGATAATTATTTTCCAGACACTCCACAATCCGCAGGCTTTGCTCATTGTGTTCAAAAGAAATCGGATCTTCCGGGATGATTTCCCGGCAGGCATCGGCTAACGCCCGCTCACCGGCATGACCAAAGGGGGTATGCCCCAAATCATGCCCCAGTGCAATCGCTTCGGTCAAATCCTCATTGAGCGACAGCGACCGGGCAATCGTCCGGGCAATCTGTGCCACCTCTAAGGTATGCGTCAGCCGCGTCCGGTAATGGTCGCCCTCCGGCGCAATAAAAACCTGCGTCTTATGCTTTAACCGGCGAAAGGACTTAGAATGCAGAATCCTGTCCCGGTCTCTTTGAAAATCCGTCCGCATATCGCAGGGCGCCTCCGATCGCTCCCGGCTGTTCTGCGCATTTTCGCTGAAACAGGCATACGGACTTAACAATAATTTTTCCCGTTCATATTGCCGCTCTCTTAAATTCATCCAAAACCTCCCTTGCGCCGCCGCGCCGCCTTTTCGTGGTCTTTGATTTTCCCGGTATCGCCTTTTATTATTCGACCTATCTGAGCAGAATCCTTTTAAAAAATTGAAATAATAAACTCCTTTTCCAAAATATCGGTAAAAGGAGCTTATAAAACTGTCATGATTTGTTTACAGCTGTTTTGCATTTCGCCGAATTGCAAATGGCGTTTGAACTGTAACTATGATTTTAACCAAAAAAGAATTACTATTCGCCTTTGGCCCAGTTATCCAGTTTTTCCATGGTCAGGCGATAGGTATCCTGGCTGATCTGCGGCAGCTTTCCGCCCCACAGGTCTTCAGCCTGCTTAAACCCTTCTTTGATCGCCGCTACCAAGGCGTCTTTTTGCTTGGTATCACCGCCGGAAATCGCCTTGGCAAATTCAACCAACCGCTCCGACGTCTTCTCTGCGCTCCAATAACCGCCGTCTGCAACATCTTTCTTCGCCTGCTCAATATCAGCCGCCGTAAAGTTAAAATTAAAACCTTCTACCTTTTCCCCAGCCAACGCCCGACCTAAAATATTTTTTAAGCCGCCGGCCTGCTTGATAAAGGTGTCTTTGGCCGTACCCAGCATTTTTTGCAGCATTTTCTGCTGACTTTCCGCCTGCATCTGCCGAATCTTAACTAAGTCCGGCTTAACATAACCGACTTTTTTCGCCGCTTTTTGCTCCGACACTTCCAGTGTTGCTGCCGGTTTTTCCTGAATTTCTTCCTTTGCTTCTTCCTTTTTTACCGTTTCGTTTTTGGGCAATATTTCCTTATTATACTCATGACCCGCCTGCATTACCTGATTTACCATAGATAGCATTCCTCCTTGCGCTATTGTTGGGACTTGGTTTTCCTTTTCAATTCCATTGCCGGGTCAGTCCTTTTCTCCGGCACGGTATTCTTCCGCCTCCCGGCGGTTTCAGAAAACCAAATCAAGTGGTTACTCTTTTTTTATCGACAAATTTTGCTTTTTCCTTAACTTCATTTTGCCAAGCAAAATCACTGCTCGATTAAAAACTCCTTGGCCAACCAGCCGGAAATATTGCCGGAATTATCGGTCGTATACAGCCAAGTATAGCCGTCTTTTTTAATTTCCTCGACACCGTACTCAACTGTCAGGATTTCGCCGCCATAAACTTTTCCTAAGCTGGGGGCATCTAAGCCCGGGTTCTTCCTGACATTTAACGCATCGGCATTGACCCGATAGCTGACCCGCTTACTGCCCGAGGGAATCACCGGCGCAATCGGCTCGGCCGCAATCATGCTGTTCTTAGAGTTAGCCAAGGCGCTGCGGTATTCCTGAACAAACTCATTCACCCCTACCGCCACCGCTCTGGCAATAACACTGCGGTAGTTATCCGTAAAGAGTAGCGCTTCCTCCACCGGATTACTCAAAAATCCGGCTTCGACCAAAATCGCTGTCATCTTGGAATTGGCCGTTACCACATGTTTGGCAGTTTTAATTCCGCGGTCAATCGCCGAAGTTGCGTTAATTAAAGTTTTATTGACTTTAGCCGCTAATTTCTTCTCCATGGAGGCATATTCGCCGACCTTGCCGACACCGCTGTACCAGACCTCAATCCCATTGGCCGCCCGATTCGGATCGGCCGAATTGGCATGCATACTGATGAAAATATCCACCTTCAGGGAATTGGCCATATTGGCTCTGGTCATCAAATCCGGATAGGTATCCGTTTCTCTGGTCATATACACGACATAGCCCAACGCCTGCAAATCTTCTTTTAGCTTTAAAGAAGCCGCCAGAGCATAATCTTTTTCCATTTTTTGACCAGCAGAAATCGTGCCCGAATCCCGGCCGCCATGCCCCGGATCAATTAAAATATGAACATATTTATTTTGTTCCGATATCTCCGCTCCGCCGGGCAGCGGCAACAGCTTCGCTTGACTAATCCGTCTTTCCAGCGTATCCCGCCAGTCTTCCACTAACTGCGGTCCGGCCGGGTCAGTCGGGGCAGGATTGACGGAATCTTCATTGTTTTTCTTATCCGGTACGGTTTTATCGGCCACATCTGCCTGCCGCTGTCCTTCGGCCATCGCCTCAATCGCCCGAATATCAATTTGCAGGGAATTATCCTCAAAAAAATACTGCAACTCGCTTAAAGTACCGACTTTAGCCACCTCAAAGACAACTCGGCTGATTGCCTCCTTGCCGTCGCCATTGCCCTGAAACTGTGCCACTCGAATTTTATTGATATTATCATAGGAAATCGGCAAAAACTCCCATTTGCCCGGAGTAAACGCCGCTCCCTCAACGTCAAAAATAATCCGATTCGGCTCCTCCAAAGCGGAAACTTTTACTTTCCTTTGGCCAATGCCGCTTAGGCGCAGCACCACTTTGCCGTTATAAACCATAACCTCAGCTTTTTCAATGCTGTTGCCCGCCGGGCTGCCGGAATAAGAGGGCTGACCGGGTGCAGACGGAGAATCACTGACTTCCGCCGGTGTCAACGTTCCAGTACGGCTGGCCGCTTCATAACCCACGCTAAAGCCAAGCGCTTCGCCAATTGCCCGAAGCGGCACCATTGTCCGCATTTCTCCGTTTTCAAAAACGACAAGCCGCGGTATCGAGCCATTATCGAGCGTAATCTCCTGTCCGTTGACCAACATTCGGTTTTGGTCTACCCACAACTCAATTTCTTTTTTCAGAGTGGTAATTACCACTCTTTGCGCCGTCTGATCCCATTTTACATCGGCGCCTACATGCTCCGCCAAAAAACGCACCGGCACTACAATCCGGGAGTCCAGCACATACGGCGGCACCGCCATCGGTACCTCCTGCCCATTTAACTTAACCTGCGCGGCAAATGCGGTATAGGTCTGCCCGCCGATTTTAACTGTCATCTGCTCGTTAGCAGCCAACATTCCCGGCATTTGCAGCCATAGAACACAAAGGGTCAGCACGACTGCTGTTATTCTTTTTCGTTTCATTTTTATTCTTCTTTCTTTTAGTTACTCAACTTTCCCATGTTCGACAGAACAGTCTTTTTTAGGCAGATTGCCCGCCCGGGCAGAAACGCAAAGCGTTTCGATCAGGGCACCCGCTCTCTGAGCGGGACAGAGCCAAAAAAAGACTATGGCAGACTGCCCGCCCGGGCAGAAGTGCAAAGCACTTCGATCAGGGGAAAGTTGAGTTAGTTATTTCAAAAAACCGTTACATTTCAGGCAAGGCACCGTTAATTCGCTAAATGCGAATTAACGATGCGGGCGTTAAGCAAATAGATATGTATGATTACTACGCCTTTGAAAAGCAAGCTTTCCCGGCGTATTAATCATACATATCTGCTTATCTGAACTTATAACACAAAGTCGTCCCGCTTGGGGGAAAAAATATCAACAATCTTACCCGGCTTAATGCAAGCGGCATTATGCATCGCTCCCGACGGAATATAAATCGAATCGCCCGCCTTTAAAACCGTGGTTTCTCCATCAATAATAAAGGAATGCTCACCTGAAATTACATAAGTAATCTGGGTATGCGGATGCGAATGCTCTTTGCCGGTCGCTCCAGCCTCAAAAGTCAGCTCGCAGACCATTAAATTGTCATCATAGCTCAGAACCTTATGCAGCGTCCCCTCTCCCATTTTTCTGGTAATTGCTTCTTCATTTCTGACTACCTGCATTTTATACTCCTTCCTTGACTAAAGCACACCAGCCATCTCATACTAAACTTTGGTTTTTATTTGTATCTTACTTAGCTTTCGCCGCCAAAACACCGCAAAGGCCGCCAACATAGCTTGCCGAAAATCCGGTGCTTGATTTTGAATCCTATTTTCTCTTTACCAATGTGTAAAATATATCATATTTTATCTAAAAAGCAAAGCCTTTTCCCGATTTTGTCATAGAAATGTTAAATAAAGAACTCAACTTTCCCATGTTCGTCAAAACAGTCTTTTTTAGGGAGACCGCCCGTCCGGTCAGAAGTACAAAGCGGTTCAATCAGGGGAAAATTGAGCAAAGAATTTTGAGTTTCCCCATTTTTTGACAACAAAACAAGTCCAACTATCCTGTTGAAGC
>CAUUKX010000128.1:0-5085 GCA_963545585.1 uncultured Lachnospiraceae bacterium | reverse complement strand
GGACGGGATAAATTCAAAACTCCGGAATTTTCATAGTACTTCGTCGGAAGACGGGGAACCAAGGATATTTTTTTGCCGGATATGGAGCGGCATAAAATATACCGCCGGATTTATCAGGAAGTTTTTATGGGAATTTATGGCAGGTTAGCGCCGCTTTATGCTCGGCAGACGGCGATTCGCAAAGGTGTTCGGAAAGGCATAGATAAAGCAGGAGGTAACGGATAGGGCAGTTATCGGTGATAAAAACGGTGGTATATTTGCTAAGAATTTAACGTGAAAAAGCTATGGCAAAGCAGCGCAAAATGTGGTATGATAGTTTATCAGGATAAAGAGTATTTTGACTGCGGCAGTGATTTAAATGTTCAGACCCTCAGAAGGAAGTGAAATCATGGAAAATAAGGGACATACTCAATTTTTTAAAAAGCCGGTGAAAGAAGTCAACGAAGCACGTCTGGTTTTGGAGCAGGTATATGAAGCCTTGGAAGAAAAGGGCTATAATCCAACTTACCAATTGGTCGGCTACCTTATTTCTGGAGATCCGACCTATGTGACCGGACATAATAATGCCCGCAAACTGATTGGCCGCTTAGAGCGGGATGAATTGTTGGAAGAAATGGTTAATTTTTATTTTTCCAAAAAACAGGGCTGATGTGGCAAAGTTCCGCCGCAAAAGTAGAAAAGAGGATAATACATGCGAGTGATGGCCTGTGATTACGGCAGCAAAACCATTGGTATTGCCGTCAGCGATCCGTTTGGCTGGACGGCGCAGGGGGTGGAGATTATCCGCCGCCAAGAAGAAGAAGCGCTGACTGCCTCAATAGAACGCATCAAAGAACTGATTGCCGAATACGAAGTCGAGAAGATTGTGGTTGGCCTGCCCAAAAATATGAACAATACATCGGGCGAGCGCGTGGAAAAGACACTGGAATTTATTGAAAAACTGAAGAAAAAAATCTCTTTGCCGGTGGTGACGTGGGATGAGCGATTAAGCACGGTTGGCGCGGAAAGAGTGTTATTGGAAGCGGATTTAAGCAGAGCAAAAAGAAAAAAAGTAATTGACAAAATGGCGGCAGCCTATTTCTTGCAGGGATATTTGGATGCTGGCGGCAATTAGGAGGAATGAATTGGACAGGATTACATTTACGGATGAAAATGGCAATGAGGTGGAGTTGGAAATTCTGAGCATGGCGCAGTATGAAGGCCAAACCTATATTTTGGTGACAGATCAGCAGGCTGAGGATGAAGAAGAGATTGATGTTTTCATTATGAGAGAGGACGATGTTCGGGGCGAGGATGCTTTTTACAGCATTGTTGATCCGGAAGAGGAGAGCGATGAGTTTGTCAGCGCCCTGCTGGATATTTTGGAAGATAATATCCCGGAAGAAGACGACGAAGACGACGATTACGAGTAAAAACACGGGAAACCAATTGTATAAAAACGGACTTTTTTTCGCCTAAGTCCTCGAGGAGAGATATGAGTGACTTATCAAAATATTATGAGATTTTAAAGCAAGGCGGTTACAAGATTACCAATCAGCGGAAGGTTGTGCTGGAAACCCTGTATGCTCACAGAAAAGACCATCTGACGGTAGATGAAGTATATCAGTATGTCAGGGAAACCAATCCCGAAGTTGGATTAGCAACGGTTTATCGTAATATTCAAATTTTGAATCGGCTTGGGATTATTGAAAAAATATCCTTTGATGACAAAGACATTCGTTATGAAATATTTTATGAGGACAGCCCGCTGCATCATTACCATTTGATTTGCGAGCAATGCGGGAAGGTTGATGAACTGGAACTGGATTTTTTGGCTCATTATAAGGACTTTTTAAAAACGGAAAAGAATTTTGAGGCGCTGGATGCGCAGATTAAGATTTATGGGCTGTGCCGGGAATGCGCAGAACAAAGGAAACAGGAACAAGAATTAGGTTAAGAATTGAGAAATTAAGAAATGAAGCGGAAGGCTCCTTTGAGGGCTTTTCCGTCATGTGGAGGTATTTTTTGAAAAACAAACAACAAGAAAAACATGAAGATAAGATAAAGATTATTCCGCTTGGGGGCTTAGACCAAATCGGAATGAATATTACCTTATTTGAATATAAGAATGATATTATTATCATTGACTGCGGGTTAGCGTTTCCGGATGAAGAAATGCTGGGTATTGATCTTGTCATTCCGGATTTTGCCTATTTAAAGCAAAATGCCGACAAAGTCCGGGGTTTAGTGGTAACACATGGGCATGAGGATCATATCGGTGCGATTCCGTATTTATTAAAGGAATTAAATATTCCGGTTTATGGGAGTCGCTTGACTTTAGGTTTAGTGGAAAACAAGCTGAAGGAACATAAAATTTTAGAAAAATGCAAGCTCAAAAGTGTCGGCATGGGGCAAAGTGTACGGCTGGGCAAGTTTCGGGCGGAGTTTATCCGCACCAATCATTCGATTCCGGATGCGGCGGCCATTGCGATTCATACTCCGCTGGGCGTGATTATCCACAGCGGCGATTTCAAGGTAGATTATACGCCGATTTACGGCAAGGCGATTGATGTTCACCGTTTGGCCGAGCTTGGCCGGGAGGGTGTACTGGCGCTGCTGGCCGATTCAACCAATGTGCTGCGTGAGGGCTATACCATGTCGGAAAGTACGGTTGGTAAGTCCTTTGACGAGATTTTTAATGAAAATAAGGGGCGGCGGCTGATTGTTGCTACTTTTGCGTCCAATGTTGACCGGGTTCAGCAGATTATCAACTCGGCCAAGGTGCATCGGCGCAAGGTGGCAGTCGAGGGCCGGTCGATGGTTAATGTGGTTACAACTGCGCAGGAACTGGGCTATATCAAAATGCCGAAGAATATGCTGATTAGCAGCGACGAACTGGATAATTACAAGGACAGTCAGGTGGTCATTATTACTACCGGCAGCCAAGGCGAACCGCTGTCGGCGCTGTCAAGAATAGCCAATAATACACATCGCAAGATTAGTATCAAAGAGGGCGATTTGGTTATTTTAAGCTCCAAGCCGATTCCCGGCAATGAAAAATACATAGCCAGAGTGATTAATGGCTTGTATAAAAAGGGTGCGGATGTTATTTATGAGGACACCCATGTATCGGGACATGCTTGCCGCGAGGAATTGAAACTTCTGCACACATTGGTGCATCCGCATTATTTTATTCCGGTGCACGGTGAGTACCGGCACTTGAAATCGCATCAGGAGCTGGCGGTGGAGCTGGGGATGCAAAAAAAAGACGTTTATATTTTGGAAAACGGGAATGTCTTTGCGTTGTCGCAGGATGGGGGCGAAGTGGTTGATAAGATTCCGATAGAAACCGTATTGGTTGACGGTTTGGGTGTCGGCGATGTCGGCGATGTCGTGCTGCGTGACCGGCAAAAGCTGTCGCAGGATGGATTGATTGTAGTTTCGATTGTGGTTGACCGCTATACCAGTGAAATCCTGGCCAGCCCCGAAATCGTATCGCGCGGCTTTATTTATGTCAAGGAAAACGCCAGTTTGATGGATGACATTAAAGATATTGTCAGCCGCTCGCTGGAAAGAGCAACTATGAAGAATATCCATGACTGGACGAAGATTAAGACAATGATTCGAGATGACATTAGAGAATATCTGTGGCAGTATTTGAAACGGAGTCCGATGGTACTGCCCGTCTTGACACAAGTGGAGGTATAGGAAAATACAGGAGGCTGTTGTGAAAGAAAATGTAGAAGAAAAGGCAAGGGAAGTGATTCGCGCCTTGAAATCGACAGAAGAATATATTCAATACTTAAATTATAAATCATTGCTGTTAAACAAGCCTGAATTATGGGACAAAATCAACACGTTCCGGCGCAAGGTATTTGAGATTCAAGTCGATCAAAACTATGGGCAGTTTGAAGCCGGTGAAAGGCTGCTCCGGTTAAAAAGCGATTATGAACAGGAGTTACAAGATCCCTTGGTCAATGCTTTTTTAGATGCGGATTATCAGCTTTGTCGCTCGCTCCGGGATGTTTTTCAAACGATGGAGACGGAGCTGGATTACGACACCAAGTTTTTGGAATAGGCGGAGAACGGGGTTCTCTGCTTGATTCCCGGGAAAGAGGGATTTATGATCAGGAATGTAATCGGGGAAATTTTACAGGTGATTGTACGGATTGCTTTTATCGGAGCGGTTATATTTGCCGTGGTCAGAGGTACGAGCTGGGCTTATCAAAACGCATATGCCCTGATTCAAAGACCGGGTCAGACCAGAGAAGGCAAGGAAGTAACCATCGAAATTCCCAAAGGTGTGGGCACGGAAAAGATTGCTGCGATTTTAAAAAAGAACGGTTTGATTGAAAACGAGCTTTTTTTCCGGGCGCTGGCCAAGCTGAACGGATATGACGCTAAGTTTCAAACCGGCAAGTTCAAGCTGGATACGGCGATGGATGAGTACCGGATTATGGAAATTTTGATGAAGGACGGCGAAAAGAGGAAAACCATTAAGTTTACGATTCCGGAGGGCTACACTATCCTGCAAATTGCCAATAAAATGGTTGAACTGGGTATCTGCAAGACAAGCGATGAATTCGTTCAGGCCTGCAATGATATTTCCAAGTATAATTATGATTTTGTTCAGGAAATCCCGGAGCGAAACCTGCGGTTGCAGGGCTATCTTTTCCCCGATACCTATGAGATTTATGCCGATGCCAAGGTAACAGAAGTCATTGAAAAAATGCTGAAACGCTTTGATGCGATATATGATACCGATTTTAGGGCCAGAACAACGGCGCTGGGGTACAGTATTGACAGGGTGGTCAATATGGCGTCAATCATTGAAAAAGAAGTGCGGATGCCGGAGGAGCGAAAATTAGTGGCCAGTGTCATCAATAACCGGATGAAAATTGATATGCCGCTGCAAATGTGCTCAACGGTTATGTATGTTTTAAATAAGTCCTATCCGCAGTTGACGATTGCCGATACCAAAATTGATTCACCGTATAATACCTATATTAACCGGGGGCTGCCGGCCGGGCCGATTGCCAATCCGGGAAAGGCGGCGATAGAGGCGGTGCTTTATCCCGAAGAAACGGATTATATTTATTTTGTGCT
>CAUUKX010000127.1:0-5109 GCA_963545585.1 uncultured Lachnospiraceae bacterium | reverse complement strand
AGGCAAAACGATCGCACCATTTTTCGGTGAGGAAAGTCCGAGCTCCACAGGGCAAGAGTGCCGGATAACGTCCGGTGGAGGCGACTCCAAGGATAGTGCAACAGAAATAAACCGCCTTACACAAAGTAAGGTAAGGGTGGAAAGGTAAGGTAAGAGCTTACCGCCTCTCTGGCAACAGCGAGGGCATATGTAAACCCCACTCGGAGCAAGACCAAAGCAAACCATAAGCTGCCCGCGAGGTTTAGGTAGGTCGCTAGATTTTACCGGCAACGGTAAAGCCAGATAGATGATCGTTCACGACAGAACTCGGCTTATCTGCCTGCTCATATTAAAAATAGAAAAAGTTTTGAGAAATAAGTTTGGTGTGGATTGGAAATGACAGAAAGCGAAGATTTATAAGGAAAGCTGCGCATGATGGCGGCAAAGGCAAAGTATTTTGACAGAGTTGAGTTAATAATCAGCAAAAAGCAAAGAGGAGGAAATGATGGCAATACGGTTTGACTATTCCAAAAGCGGAATTGACGCAGGCGAGTTGGGCAGGATGCAGGCACTGACTATGGCGACACATACGGAGCTGTCCGAGCGGAGCGGAGCAGGCAATGATTTTTTAGGTTGGCTGAACTTGCCGACCGATTATGACAAGGAAGAGTTTGCCAGAATTAAGCAGGCTGCCCGGAAAATTCAGGAAAAAGCGGATGTGCTGGTGGTAATCGGCATCGGCGGTTCTTATCTGGGTGCTAAGGCGGTGATTGATGCGCTGAATAATTATTTTTATAACTGGCAGTCCCAAGAAAAACGCCGGACACCGCAGATTGTTTATGCTGGCAATAATATCAGCGGCAGTTATTTAAAGCAGCTGGTTGATTTTTTGGAGGGCAAAGAAGTTTGCTTAAATGTAATCTCGAAGTCGGGCACAACCACTGAGCCGGCGATTGCGTTTCGGGTGCTGAAAAACTGGATGGAAGAAAAATACGGCAAGCAGGAAGCCGCCAGCCGGATTTTTGCAACCACCGATAAAGTTAGAGGAGCGCTGCGCGGTTTAGCCGATCAGGAAGGCTATGAAACCTTTGTCATCGCCGATGATATCGGCGGCCGGTATTCGGTCTTAACGGCGGTAGGGCTTTTGCCGATTGCTGTCAGCGGTATTGACATTGATGAGCTGATGCAGGGCGCACAGGCCGGTCAGACCGAATACGACAATGCGGACTTTTCTAAAAATATGTGCTATCAATATGCAGCGGCTCGGAATATTTTATACAATCAAGGCAAGACCACGGAAATCTTGGTGGATTATGAGCCAGTGCTGTTTTTCTTTGCTGAGTGGTGGAAACAGCTTTACGGTGAGTCCGAGGGGAAAGACCACAAGGGTATTTTCCCGGCGGCGGTACATTTTTCCACGGATTTGCATTCGATGGGTCAATACATTCAGGAAGGACGGCGTGATTTGTTTGAAACCGTCATTCATATTGAAAACAGTGCAGCCGATATGACGATTGGCCGGGAAGCGGAGGATTTGGACGGCCTTAATTATTTGAGCGGTCAGGGTTTCCACTTTGTCAATGAAAAGGCTTTTGAAGGAACGTTACTGGCGCATTTGGACGGTGGTACGCCAAATCTGCTGATTCATGTTGAAAAATTAGATGCTTTTCATTTGGGCCAGTTGATTTATTTCTTTGAAAAAGCCTGCGCTGTCAGTGGCTATTTGCTGGGAGTCAATCCGTTTGACCAGCCGGGTGTAGAGGCTTATAAGAAAAATATGTTTGCACTCTTAGGCAAAAAAGGCTATGAAGATCTAAAGGCTGAACTGGAAAAAAGGATATAAGGATACAAGGGTTAAAAGGATGGAAATCCAATGCCGGCATTCCGCGCAAGGATTTATCAGGCATCCATATTTTAATAGGAAGGAACTGCAATGAATCAAATCAATGCAAAAGATGTAATTGTAGCGCTGGATTTTCCCGGTGCTCAGCAGGCGCTTGCCTTTACTGAGAAGTTTGACCAGCCGATTTTTGTAAAGATAGGGATGGAGCTTTTTTACGCAGCCGGGCCGTCGATTGTGGAAACGATCAAGCGGCAGGGGCATAAGGTATTTTTGGATTTGAAGTTTCATGATATTCCCAATACAGTGGCCGGAGCAACGAAGTCCTGCTTAAATTTGGGAGCGGATATTATGAATCTGCATGCCGGCGGCGGCAGTAAGATGATGCAGGCAGCGGCCGAGGCGGTAAAGGCGGATTCGGCGGCAAACAAACCGCTTTTGATTGCGGTTACTCAGTTGACCTCGACCAGCGCCGATATGCTGCGGCAGGAACTGCTGATTACGACCAAAATGGAGGATACGGTTTTAGCCTATGCCCAAAATGTAAAAAACAGCGGTTTGGACGGAGTGGTTTGTTCGGCATTGGAAGTACGGCGAATTAAGGACAGCTTAGGGGAAGACTTTATCACGGTTACACCGGGTATCCGGCCGGCAGATGCCGAGGCCGGTGATCAGGCTCGGGTAGTAACGCCGCAAATAGCCAGAGAGCTTGGTTCAGATTATATCGTGGTTGGGCGGCCGATTACAAAAGCAGATGATCCGGTCGCAGCGTACCGGCAAATTAAAAAGGACTTTTTAGGAGAATAAGATGAAAGAAATTGCTAAAAACCTGTTAAAGATCAAAGCAGTCAGCTTGTCACCGGAACAGCCCTTTACTTGGGCATCCGGAATCAAATCACCGATTTACTGCGACAATCGGCTGGTGCTTTCCTATATTGAGGAAAGAGCGGCTGTTATCCGGGAAATGGTTCGGATCATCAAAGAAAAGTTTCCGGAGTGTGAATCGCTGATGGGAACGGCCACGGCCGGGATTCCGCATGCTTCGATTTGTGCTTGGGAAATGGGGCTGCCGACCGGCTATATCCGCTCCAAGGCCAAGGAGCATGGCAAGGGCAAACAAATAGAAGGCTATTATTATCCGGGCATGAAGGTGGTTGTAGTTGAGGACTTGATCTCAACCGGCGGTTCGTCCTTACAGGCAGTGGAAGCAGCCAGAGAAGCAGGCTGCGAGGTGCTGGGGCTGGTGGCTATTTTTACCTACAGTTTAGAGAAAGCGAAGCAGGCCTTCGCCGAGGCCGGTGTGCCATATTATACGCTCAGTAATTATGAGGAGCTGGTAGAAGCGGCGATTGAGGAAAATTATATCGAGGAAAGTTCGCTGCGCAAGCTGCAAAAGTTTCAAAAAAATCCAAGCGATATGTCGTGGATGGACTGAGAAAAAATAAAAATATGCGCCGACAGTGCGTTAAATAAGAAAAGAGGCTGTTGCATTTTAAGATTTTTACAAGATTTAGGAAAAATCCTTGTCTTGTGAAAATTTGTATTTTGCAACAGCCTCTTTTTACTTGCGTTATTCCTGCAAACCTTGAAAAGCCTTGGCTACAAATTGGAACTCTTCTTCATCATCAATATTTTCTAAGAAAATACCGTCGGAATCTTCCTTGAAGCGATACAGCAAGGCTTTTTGCCGCTCCGGATGATACAGGGCAATGTATTCCTGCTCATTGACGTCAAAAATGGATAAAACCGGACACTCGTATTCCGTGCCGTCATCAAAGCTGATTAAGACCGCTTGCTGATGTCCGCCGCAGCCGCAGCCGCATCCATCGCCGCAGCCGTGAGAGTCGTCCTCGCAGCCGCAACTGCCGCAGCCGCAAGCCATTTCCTCTTCCCGTTCCCCTGCGCCGTGGGAATGTCCACAGCCGCAGCCTCCGTCGGCTGCATGATGGCAGCGTCCGCCGTTTTCACAGCAACCATAATAACAAAATAATTTTAACATGAAAACTCCTTTTCTGATTTTGGTTTATATTTCACTGATCCAAGCCCGCCGCCGCCGGTGCTGGCGTTTGTCGAAATGTTTCCACATTGCTTGAATCTTTAAATTGTTTTCTAAAGTCGGCCCGGTTTCGGCAATCTTAATCTGGCGCTTTTCACATTCTTTTAAGATTGCATCCATCAGCAGAGAATTCACACCGGTATTTTGATATTCCGGCTGAACGCCAATCAAATAGAGGTCTAAAATGTCATTATGCCGAATTGCATCCAGCAGATAGAAAACACCGAAGGGAAACAGTTTGCCGCCGCATTTTTGCAGAGCCTTTGATAAAGACGGCAGGGCAATCCCAAGCGCAACCAGCTCCATATCAGCGTTGACGACCAGTTTGATAAAATTGGGATTAACAAAACTAAGGAAAGTTTTGATATAATAATCCGCTTGCCGGTCGGTCAGGCTGCTTACGCCGTAAAGCGGAGCATAAGAGGAATTGTAAAGCTCAAAAATTTTTTTGCCCCATTCCTTGACCAGCTTTTTTTTGCGGCGGAAATGCAGCAGCTTAAAACCGTGGCGTTTTGCTACTTTAGCAGCCAGCTTGTGAATAAACTCAAGTCTGGGGTCGTCTGTTTCCGGCAGCATAATCTGATGTTCAATCCAGTCGGCGTCTTTGACAAAGCCGAGGCGCTGCATATGGGTGATATAATAGGGTGCGTTATAGATGGTAATGAACATATCCAATTCATCAAAGCCTTCAATCAGCATCCCCTGGTGATCGAGATCCGTCATGCCTAAGGGTCCCTTTAAGTGGGTCATGCCTTTGCCGGCTGCCCATTGCTTGACGGCCTGAACCAGAGCGGCCGAAATATCGGGATTATCTAAAAAATCAAGGTGGGCAAAGCGGCAATGCTGCTGCTTCCATTTTTCATTGCTTTTATGATTGATAATGCCGGCAATCCGTCCGACCGGGTAAGAGCCTTCATAAGCTAAGAAGCAAATGCTTTCGCAAAAATCATAAGCCGGATTTTTGTCGGGAGAATAGGCTTCCAGCACGTCGTCCGGCAGTTCCGGTACATAATAGGGATTTTCTTTATAAAGTTGATTGGCAAAGCTTGCAAAGATTCGCCATTGCGCTTTGGTCACAACTTCTTGAATCGTAATCATTCATTCCTCCAATCGTTTCCGCTGACAAACATAACCATTCCTATTATAACGCTTTTGGGCAAAAAAGCAAATAGTAAATTTTTTTGAGTTTCCCCGTTTTTTTAACCCGAACAAACAAAATCCAAAAAATGCAAGA
>CAUUKX010000126.1:0-5112 GCA_963545585.1 uncultured Lachnospiraceae bacterium | reverse complement strand
CGCTCCCTTGCGGAGCAACGAAAGTTATTATAGCAAAGATATCATGGTCTGTCAATACCTTTTTTTGATTTTTTTTGAAAAGGTAAATTGCAATAGTAAATGTCCTCTTTTTTTAAAGAAAAATTGGCTGCTCTAATTCCTATAATTTTATTGGATTCAAAAACAATAATCAATAATAATGAGTAATAATAATTAAAAACGAATAATTATGAACGTGTTGTCCCTTTTATTTTATGCTGCCTTTCTGTGTATATTTACTATCTCTTGTCGATAGAATTCTTCGCTGGTTTGTCCACCAAACATTTTACGCGGCATATTGTTAATAAAGCGTTCTATCTCTCTTATCTCTTTTTCACTGTACTCTTCTATTTCCTTTCTTGATAAATCTTCTTATGAGCTTTAGTGTTAGAATAAAAATAGATCAAATTAAAAAGAGAATCCCCCTTCATTGTGGTATGATATTTATAGTAAAGAATACAAGGCGGAAACTCATGATGCCCCATTCTAAACAGCATGATAAACAATTTAAGCTTGATGTCGTAAAATACCGAAAAGAGCACCCGGAACTCACTCTTGAACAATGTGCCAAAAATCTCGGAATCGGTGTAATCACTCTCTCCAAATGGTTAAAACAGTTTCGAGATCATGAGGAAGATATTCCTGTTCGTGGCTCCGGAAATTATGCTTCTGACGAACAGAAAGAAATTGCTCGACTAAAGCGAGACCTTCGTGATGCTCAAGATGCGCTCGATGTATTAAAAAAAGCTATCAGCATTCTGGGACAAAACTGACAGAGGCAATCTACATTGAGCTCTCTGCTAAGGTGGAAACATCCCAAGGAATCGGACACCGTATTTCCACTTCCGGAATGCTGAAGTATCTTGGTGTCTCTCGTAGCGGCTATCGTTCGTTTCTTCAGCAAAAACCTTCTCAAATGCAGCAGCGGAAAGAAAACTTAAAACAAGACATTCGACAAATCTATGATCAATCCAAACAAAACTATGGCGTGCCAAAAATTGCAGAAGAACTGCGAAAGGAGGGAACTTGTATTGCAACACGAACCGTCGGCAAATATATGAAAGAAATGGGCATCCGAGCTCAATGGGTCAAGCCTTGGATTGCGACGGCCAAAGATTCTGACTTTAGCAAACAGCTCCATAATGTTTTAGAACAACGCTTTCATCCTAACTCGCCAAATGCGGTTTGGTGCACAGATATTACAGTCGCAAAGCAACGCCCTATGACAACGCATGCTTGGAGTCTTTTCACGCTCTTTTGAAGCGTGAATGGATTCATCGGTTTAAAATCCGTGATTATGATCACGCCTATCAACTTGTTTTTGAGTATATTGAAACTTTTTATAATACCGTTCGAAGTCTTACTTTTAACTGCTTCATCTTTAGCCACCCTTACATAAGCCTTTTTTAAACAATTCAATTCCCCTATCCTTTCATCAAAATTTCACCTTCTACAAATCGCATAGTGAAAATTTTTCTTTTTTCTTTTTCAATAATCATAAATCAAAGAAACAATATAAAATTAGATGATTAACATTTCATTCAACTGCTGGCGCTGGAATACCTCTTTAACGCCACCCGCCAGACCAAGAGTGTAACCGCCAGCAGCAGAAAAGGCGCAGCCACATACCAAATCACCAGCGCCGTTCCCGCTTCCTGCCCAATCATCAGTCCCGGCATATTGGTAATTAAAAACACCGGAAAGATAAAGCAGCCCACTTCCTGAATCAGTCGGTTATAAATTTTCATCGGCATATTATTAAAATCCCAAATCGAATCGCTGACCTGTACGATGGCATTGGTCGATACCATCCAAAAAGCCGCCAGCCTCGGCAGCAAAAAGATGGCGTAGATCAAAATCGTTCCCAGCACCAGACCGCCCATAAAGACCAAAACATTTCCCGGCGTAACCGGAAACCCGCACCGGCTCCACGCAATTACCACCATAATCAGGCCGCCCGCGATATTCGGAATCGGCATTGCAAAATCAATATAGCGAAAGGTAATCAAAAACAACTGTGATACCGGTTTGGTCAAATAAATATCCAGCGTGCCGTCCTTGATATAACCGGCAATATTGCAGAAATTAGGATAAAATGACATATAAATGCCGGTCATAATGGCAAAGGTGCCGATAAACAGCAAAATATAATCCGGGCTCATTCCGTTAATCTCGACATTCGCGCTGTATATCAGCGCCACATAAGTAAGTTTGGCCAGCATAAAGCCGCTTTCCACAAAAAGACCGGCCAAAAAATTAATTCGATACTCTAATTGTCCGGCTAACGAGTTTTGCGCAAAGGTAAGCAGCAGCCGCAAATATCGACGAATCGTCCGCAAAAAATCACGCATTTTCACCCTCCAATCGCTGTATATTGATTTAAGCCCTTTTTCCAAAGAAGCTGGGCTATAATATTTAAAAACGCCACCCAAAAAAGCTGAACCAAAAACGCCGCAGTTAGGGAAGTCGTCAGCTCCTTGCCAGTAATAATATCAACCGGAAACTGAAGCAAATAGCGAAACGGCAGGAAAAAAATAATTTTATTAATATTTTCTCCCAAGATATCCAGCGGAAAAATCCCGCCGCTGATTACTAAAATAATAATTGTCAGCGCCGGAAATAGCCTTGAAATTTCCGTCAGCCACAGCCCGGATATGCCAATACAAAAATACAGGGCAAAATTAAGCAGCAGCGCCAAAAGCAAGGCCGTTAAAAATAAAACTATTTTGCCGACACTGATTTCAAAATAGCCCATTGCCTTAAACAGCAAGGAAAGCGCCGCCAACACCCCCAAAAAGACACCCGATACCGAAAAGCGCTCGCCCAAAAAGCAAGCTCCCCGATAAGCGCAATAATTGACCGGCTTCACAATGTATTTATTCAAGCCCCCGCTCTTAATATCGTCATTCATTTCATATTCAAAGCCGGTTGATAAAAATTTGGCTGTTACCCCGACAAAAAAGGTATATAATATCATTTGCTGATAAGAATATCCATAGAGCAGCCCGCTTCCGGACGCTCCATAAATCGCCGTCCACATCGACGCCTGAATAATAATCGGAAAAACCGCACTGAAATACCCGCCCAAAAAGTCGGCCCGATATTCCACCGCCTTTTGTATTCCCATCATAAAACACGCTGTATACTTACGCATTCCTTTTCTTCCTTTCAGCCGGCTTGATACAAAGCCGCCACTCCCTCTTCCAGCGGCACATCCTCAACAGAAAAGTCAGTAACCATATATTTCGTCAGCAGCTCCTTGATAATCTCCTTGACTTTTTCTTTTTCCACTTCAAGGATTATTTCATTTTCTTGCCTTTCCCTGACAATACCGTATTCTGAAAAATCCATTTCCGCAGCTGCTTCCAGCTTTAGCTTAACCAGCTTTTTATTGCCCAGCCGTCCCCTTATTTGCTCTGTTTCAGCATCATAGATTACCTCGCCATGATTGATCACCACCGAGCGTCGGCACAAATCACTAATATCGTCCATATAGTGGCTGGTCAGCAAAATCGTAACTCCCGTAGCAGCATTATATTTTTTCAGAAACCCCCGAATCCCTTTCTGCGAAATAATATCCAGCCCAATCGTCGGTTCGTCTAAAAACAAAACCTCTGGCTGATGCAGCAGCGCCGCAATAATCTCCATTTTCATTCGCTCACCCAGCGAAAGCCGCCGAACTTGAATATTCAGCAGTTTTTCCACATTTAAAAGCACCGTCATTTCCGCCAGCCGCTGCTTATATTTTCCCTCATCAATTTGATAAATCTGCTTATTTAAATTCATACTGTCAATCGCCGGCAAATCCCACCATAGCTGGTTTTTCTGCCCCATAATAATTGAAATCCGGCGTTTAAAATCATTTTTTCGCTCCCACGGCGTATAGCCCAGCACCTCCGCCCGGCCGCTGGATGGGTGCAAAATCCCCGACAGCATTTTCAGACTGGTCGTTTTGCCCGCCCCATTCGGCCCTAAAAAGCCGACAATCTCCCCTTGCTGCACCGTAAAATTCAAATCTTTAACTGCTTCTTTTTTTAATTTTTTTCTAAAAAACAAATTCCGAACCGAGCCTTGCAGCCCCTGCCCTTTTTCATAGTATTCAAATGTTTTGCATAGGTTTTCAATTTTTATTGCAGCCATTCCTTAATCTCCCTCTTTCTGTAAATTAATTTCTATATAATTCATCATAATCTATTGCATGTTCTCTTAAAGTACAAAGCATATCATATAAATCTTTTTGCAAATTATATGGCAATTTGCCAAACCGCCTAATAGAAGATTCAATGTATCTTTCCTCCAATACTTTCATTCTATTCATAATTACTTTTTCAGAAATTTTATTATCATATTTACATGCAGCTGTTCCATACCTCAAAGAAAAAGATGCACTATAATTCGCAAAATGAGGTGTATCTACTTCACAAATAAATTCTATCAACTCTTGAAACTCTTCTTCTGTTTCACTCGGAAATCCAACAATGGTAAAAGTTTCTACTTGTACATCTTTACTACCATATTCATTAATAAGAGCTACAAAAGAATTCTTTGAAAAAACCGTTCTTTTCATAAGTTTCAAAATTCTTGGATTAACATGTTGACTCATTACACACAAATATTTTAACTTACCATTTTCTACTATTTGATCTACAATTTCTTTATATTCTAATATGTCTTCTACTTTTATATTAAAAATTCCTATTTCTAATTTAGGATAATTAATTTATTAACTTTTGTAATTTCATGTTAATATCATAATAACACACAATTGTTAAAAACAACTTTTTTTATTTTTTGAGTTTCCCCGTTTTTTTACCCGAACAAACAAAATCCAAAAAATGCAAGATAGTTATCCACAAAATGCAAAAAACACAAAATAAAACGAGCAAACTGCGCAATCTTTTGGTATAATTAATTCATCACAAAAAACCAACACAAAAGAAAGGGGTTTGCTCATGAATGATTATACCAGAGTTTCCAGAAATAAAAAAGACCAAATTTTTCGTTTTTGTAAAACGATTTCAAAAGGGTTATCTGTTCCTAATTTCAAGTTTATCTGTTGTATGATTTTTGGTATCCTTTGTGCAAAATCCGTTT
>CAUUKX010000125.1:0-5113 GCA_963545585.1 uncultured Lachnospiraceae bacterium | reverse complement strand
CAGCGGACGAGTTAAACGGCATGACGCCGCCGACACCGAACCCGAATCCGAACCCCAATCCGAACCCAAATCCACAGCCGGAGCCAGAGTATGATTTACCATTGGCGCCGTATGTACCGGAACAGCCGTCAGAACCGACACCAGCACCGACGCCGGCACCGGCACAGCCGGAAGTAAAAATTGAGGAAGAGCAGGTTGCCCTGTCCTCGGCAGAGAGTGCTTTGGCTAAGGAATTGACGAAGGATATGTCGAAGGAAGAAGACAAAAAACTGGTTGAAAAAATACTGACAAAACAAATCAAATATCCTGAATTTGTTCAAAAGCTAAGTGATAAGGCGCTGGAAGAATTAGCGGCTAATATCGAAAATCACTTCAAGGACGAAACCGGCAGCAGCTGGTACGCCAAGGAACTGGGCGTACTGCGGATGCTGAACTTGATAACCGGGTATGAGGACGGAACATTCCGAGGCGGAAGTCCGGTTACCGGTCAGGAATATCTGGCAATTTTGGTCAGAGCCGGACAATGGGAGCTGGAAAAGAGTGAAGATACTAACTGGTTTGCCCCATATCAAAAGACGGCGCAAAAGATGGGTCTGTTAAACGACATTTCTTTTGAACTGAAGAAAGAGGCATCAAGGGAAGAAATAGCGGCACTATCATATAACTTTATCATGAGTATGCTGGAGAAAATAACAGCCGATGAAAATAGTATAAAGTTTACCGATAAGGAAAAAATTGCCGAAAATTACCGGAAAGCAGTTGCTTATCTGACCCAAAAAGGAATTTTAAAGGGCTATGAAGATGGGAGCTTCGCACCGGCAAAATCGGTTGGCAGAGATGAAGTGGTAGCTATCATTTATCGCTTGCTGGCGACTTTGGGCAAATAAGCCAAGCAGAAGAAGCAAAAAAGCCAAGCGCAAAGAGAGGGCGTGGGAAATCGCTGCGCCCTTTCGGTGCTATGGTTAATTGGATATAAAAAAGATGAATTATCTATATAATTTTCACAGTGAAATTATATAGATAATTTTAAAAAAACCTATAAATTATATAAAAAAACATTGACAACCGGCAGATGATTTGCTAATATGTACAAGACAAGAAAAAAGGTTAAAAATCGGATGGAAGTTTGCTTGCAAAAGGATTTATGACCTTATCAATTTATCATTTTAGGAGGGATACTATGAAATTAACTTTTAAGAAAACGGCGGCTCTTTGCCTTTCAGCGGTGCTTTTGCTTTCAACGGCGGCCTGCGGCAGCGATTCAAAAAAGAATGCGGATCAGTCGAAAGCGGAAAACGGCTCGGCTAAAAAAGTAGCGGTCTTTTTCTATCAGTTTAATGACACCTATTTGTCAACGGTCAGAAATGCGATGAAAGAATTGGACGATGCTGATTCGGAGATTGAATTTATTTTTCAGGATGCTCAGAATGATCAGGGAAAGCAAAACGATTCCATTGATGCACAGTTGGAAAAAGCGGACGCTTATCTGGTTAATTTAGTTGATACTGGCGCAGCGCAGACAGTGCTGCAAAAGTTAGCTCCGACTGGCAAACCGACACTTCTTTTTAACCGCGAGCCAGATAATTTGGATTCGTATAAGCTGTATGACAAGGCTAGATTTGTCGGCACCAAAAAGGAAGAAGCCGGCGTGATTCA
Source organism: uncultured Lachnospiraceae bacterium (assembly GCA_963545585.1). Taxonomy (GTDB): domain Bacteria; phylum Bacillota; class Clostridia; order Lachnospirales; family Vallitaleaceae; genus W11650. The sequence goes on along the minus strand of CAUUKX010000125.1, from coordinate 3,457 downwards.
AGGCAATTTGATTGCTGACTATTGGAAAAACAACAAAGATACCGTTGACAGAAACGGCAACGGCAAGCTTGATTATGTTCTTCTGCATGGCGGTCTGGACAATGCAGAAGCAAATGCTAGAAGCGAATATGCAGTCAAGACCATTAAGGAAGCGGGCATTGAGGTAAATGAAATTGGCATGCAGATTGCACTGTGGGATACGGAAAAAGCCAAGCAGGCAATGGATGCATGGTTAGCGAAAAATGAAGCCGATATTGATATCGTTATCGCCAATAACGACGGCATGGCAATCGGTGCGATTAACTCCCTGAAAGCACTGGGATATAATGGTGAGGACAAAGCCAAGCATATCGGCGTATTTGGCGTTGATGCAACCGAAGAAGCCAAGGCAGCGATTACTGCCGGTTCTATGGACGGTACGGTCATGCAGGATGCGGTGGCGATGGCCGAAGCAATGCACAAGCTGATTAAGAATGGTTTAAACGGCAAGGAATATTTGGATGGAACCGATTATAAGTATGACGAGTCGGGAATTGCCGTTCGGATTCCATATAAGAAGTTTGAAAAATAAGGCGGTTTGGCAGATTGGTATTTTACCAGTAAAATGCCGAGGTGCAAGAAAAATAAATAAAATTGTTTCATCTTTCTGCAGGGATGGATGTTTTTTGAAAGTTGTTGGCGAAGCAAAAATAAAAGAGTTTTGTCGAGCGGCAGTTTTTGGAGAGCGAAAAACTGGGGAAATTAGGAAAACAGAAATAAAACGGAGAAGCTAAATTTGAAAAGGACTGCACTGATTTAGTGCGGTTCTTTTTTTGAAAAGAAAAGAAAGAGAGGACTGTTATATGGAATATTTGCTGGAAATGATAGGAATTTCCAAATCATTTCCGGGAGTAAAGGCGCTTGACCGGGTTCAGCTGAAAGTAAAGCCCGGTTCGGTTCATGCGCTGATGGGGGAAAATGGAGCGGGAAAATCAACGCTGATGAAATGTCTATTTGGTATTTATGCAAAAGACGAAGGCGAGATTTTTTTAGAGGGAAAAAAAGTAGAGTTTCATAATCCCAAGCAGGCTTTGGAGAGCGGTGTTGCGATGGTGCATCAGGAGCTGAACCAAGTGATGAAACGACCGGTAATGGAAAATATGATGCTGGGCAGATTTCCGAAAAAGGGAATTTTTGTTGATCATAAAAAAATGTATGATTTTACCAAGCGGGCTTTTGAAGCGATTGGTATGGAAATAAATCCCAGACTTTTAACAGAAAAGCTGTCCGTTTCTCAAAGGCAAATGTTGGAAATTGCCAAGGCGGTTAGTTATGATGCGAAGATTTTAATTTTGGACGAACCGACCTCTTCGCTGACCAATCAGGAGGTAGAAGTATTATTTAAGACCATTCGTATGCTCCAAAAAAAGGGAATGGGGATTGTTTATATTTCTCATAAAATGGAAGAAATTTTAACAATATCCGATCAGATTACCGTCTTTCGTGATGGAAAATGGGTCAGCACCGAGGATTCCAAGGATATGACCACGGAAAAAATCATCAATTTAATGGTCGGCAGGGAGTTGACGGATCGTTTTCCGCCGAAAGACAATGTGGTTGGAGAAACGATTTTGCAGGTCAAGGCGCTAACCGGGAAATATGAACCTCGGGTTAAAGAGGCTTCCTTTGAGCTGCATCGGGGTGAGATTTTGGGTGTGGCGGGTTTGGTTGGCGCTAGAAGAACGGAACTGCTGGAAACGGTGTTTGGGCTGCGCACCAAAGAAAGCGGCGAGATTTGGCTGCACGGCAAAAAGGTGGAAAATCATCGGCCGAAAGATTCTATTGCAGGCGGTTTTGCCCTTTTAACGGAAGAAAGACGGGCAACGGGGATTTTTCCCATGCTGGATATTCGTTTTAACTCAGTGATTGCAAGCCTGAAAAAGCATAGAAAACACATTTTTTTAAACGATGGAAGTATTCAGCGGGACACCAAATGGGTGATTGATTCGATGAAGGTCAAAACACCGGCACAAAAAACACATATTCGCAGTCTTTCTGGTGGTAATCAGCAAAAGGTCATTATCGGGCGGTGGCTTTTGACAGAGCCGGAGATTTTGCTGCTGGACGAACCGACCAGAGGAATTGATGTCGGTGCGAAGTATGAAATTTATCAGTTAATTATTGAACTGGCCAAAAAGGGCAAGGGCGTTATTGTGGTTTCTTCGGAACTGCCGGAGCTGTTTGGGATTTGCGACCGGATTATGGTGATGTCCAACGGCAGGATTGCAGATATTGATAAAACGGAAAATCTAAGTCAGGAAAGAATTATGGAATTAGCGACCAAATATTTGTAGGAGGAGTTATGAAAACGGCAGATATCAATTATAAAGAGCTTTTAATCAACTATGCCTTGTATATTATTTTAGGCGCGCTGATTTTGGGGATTATTATCTATGATCCGACTTTTTTGTCAATCAGTAATTTTATCAATATCTTGATGCAGACTTCGACCCGGGCAATTATGGCGCTGGGTGTGGCGGGTTTGATTGTTTTGCAGGGAACGGATCTTTCGGCTGGCCGGATTATGGGACTGGCGGCGGCTTTTGCTGCCTCGCTTCTGCAATCAACTACATATGCCGCACGAATGTATCCAGATTTGGGTGATATTGGACTGTTTCTTCCGCTTTTGGCGGCGGTCTTGGTTGGCGTTTTGTTTGGTGTAATCAACGGGATTGGCGTAGCGGTGCTGAAGGTGCATGCATTTATTATTACGCTGGGTACGCAGTTGATTGCTTTTGGCCTGATTAACTTATATATCAGCAGCCAAAGAGCGGGAGCGCAGCCGCTGGGAACGCTCAACCCTAAGTACAGCAACTTTGTAACAGGGCGTTTTTTGAATGTTCCCTATGTAGTTTTTTATTTGATTATTACGGCAGTTATTATGTGGATTGTTTGGAATAAGACAACGCTGGGCAAAAATATGTTTGCGATTGGCGGCAATCCAGAAGCAGCAGAGGTATCGGGCATCAATATTGTACGGACAATTATGATAGTTTATATTATTTCTGGAGTTTTGTATGGCTTTGCCGGATTTTTAGAGGGCGGCCGATTAGGTTCGGTCAATCCGAATACTGGGTTTTCCTATGAGCTTGATGCGATTTCAGCCTGTGTAGTGGGCGGCGTATCTTTTTCCGGCGGCGTGGGAACGATTCCCGGCGTGCTTTTGGGGGCGGTGCTGCTTCAGTTTATCAATTACGGGCTGAATTATATTCATGTTGATCCAAACGTGCAATATCTGGTGCGGGGTTTGATTATTATCATGGCGGTAACGATTGATGTTAGAAAATACTTGAAGAAAAAATAAACAGGAAAAAGAATGTATAAAAGAGCCGAAGCCGACTTGTTAAGGTTTCGGCTTTTTTGCCGATGTATTTTTTAGGAAATTCTAATCTTTTCATAGACAATTTTAAAAAAAATG
>CAUUKX010000124.1:0-5137 GCA_963545585.1 uncultured Lachnospiraceae bacterium | reverse complement strand
AAAAAATAGAAAGTCTGAAATTTATCATTGATTTTTACCGGAAATTTCGATATACTGATAGCACAAGTGGCAAAAGTATGGAAATCCGATGCGGAGTTTTCCGGCAAAGGGGGTTTAGCATCTTTTGGCAGGATTTGCGGTGGTGAGAGCCGAAGCAATTCTGTATTATGGGTGTCAAGTGCTTTTGGCACCTATATCGTACCGATAGAAAAAACCGGACACAAAAGGAGAAAATGGAATGAAATTAGTGTTAGTCAGACATGGTCAAAGCGAATGGAATTTGAAAAATCTGTTTACCGGCTGGACGGACGTTGAGTTGACGGAATTGGGCGTTCAGGAAGCCAAAGAAGGCGGTCGGCTGCTGCGGGAAGGCGGATATGATTTTGACGTTTGTTATACCAGTTATTTAAAGAGAGCAATTCATACCTTAAATCATATTTTGGAAGAAATGGACAGGGAATGGCTTCCGGTTTACAAGACCTGGCGCTTGAACGAAAGACATTACGGGGCGCTGCAGGGATTGAATAAGTCCGAAACAGCTGCGAAATACGGTGAGGATCAGGTCACGATTTGGCGCCGGTCTTTTGATGTTATGCCGCCGGCACTGGAGGAGCAGGATGAGAGAAATCCGCGCAATCAGGCAGCTTACCGGAATGAAGATGCAAGCCTTTTACCGCTGACCGAAAGTTTGAAAGAAACGATTGAAAGAGCAGTTCCGTTCTTTGAAGATGTCATCAAGAAAGATATGCTGGCCGGCAAAAGAGTATTGATTGCGGCACACGGCAATTCGTTGCGGGCACTGGTTAAGTATTTTGATAAGATGACAGCCGAAGAAATTATGAAGGTTAATATTCCGACCGGTGTGCCTTTAGTTTATGAGTTTGATGCAAATTTTAACGTCACCGCTAAATATTATCTGGGCGATCAGGAAGAATTGAAAAAGAAGATGGAGTCGGTTGCCAATCAGGGAAAAGCAAAGTAAATAGGACAAAACAAAAGCGAAAGCAGAGAAAATGCTTTCGCTTTTATCGTTAAAAGAAGCTGTGTATCAATAGCAAAAATAAATGCCGTTGATTTTGGTGTAAATGGTTTTGTTTTTAAAGGGTCTGGTGTTAAAGAAAATGCAGCTCCCGATTGAGTTTTCACCGCGCAGTACCCGCTTGGCGGCCAGAATGCTGGCATAGTCGGGAATAACCGAAGAAAAACCGGCTTTGTGTGCCGGAGTATAATGCGGCGTACCCGAAGGGGAAACGGCATAAATCACTTCCCATAGTGTATTGGGATAATACGGATGCCGGACATGATTTAAAATCACACTGGCAACCCCATGAACAGCAGCATAAGAAGTACCGCCGGCCTCCTTATAAATTAACCGAGCCAAATCTTTGAGTTCCAGATGACTGTAAAAACGTGGAGCCGAGGCTGCCGGGTCAAATGCCCAAACGGAGCAGTTAAGTGAAACTGTATGATATAGGGAATCATAGGTGGTGGTAATATCCAATAGGCTTGCTATAAAAGATAAAGGAACCATCATTGTTCTATTTTGCTGCAACGAGAAAGCCGGCATTTCTCCAAGTACGTCATTATCCAGATAAAGCTTGGAATTGGCAAAAAAAGATAATTTCCGTTCAACCCCGTTGATAGTAAAAACAGTATCGGCTCGCAGGGCTTCCTGATTCCATGTCAAAACGGAGTTCGGAATCAGCCGGATGATGGAGCGCAGCGGGACGTAGATGGTTCCGCCGAACTCAAAAGCGTCTGTTTCATTGCGTAAATACCAGTCACCTACTAAAATATCGACCGGCATATAGGGTGAGGCCAAAAAATTATTTAACACGCTTTGCAGTTCGGCGGGCAGTTCAGGACTGCCCTTCGGTTCTGGCTGAACCGGGGTTTCTGCGGTGTTTTCCTTTTCCTCTGCCGAAGCAGCGCTGTTTTCGGAAGCCTCCGGCTGTGGTGTTTCGGTATTTTCAGCACTGCCTTCGGAAACGGTTGTCGGTGCCGGACTTTCGGTTGTTTGTGCTGGTGCCTGCGCCTGAACAGCAAATGAAAACAGAAAAAGCCCAAAAATGAAAACAGCCCAACGGAAAAACGGTGTTTTTTGATTTTTAAACTCTTTTTTTAAAATATTTTTTGTCATAAATTTTCTCCTTTGATTTTGCCATTATATAGTATGAAACAGAAAATGTAAAGGAAAATAAGAAAATATAAATAAAATACTTGAAACCAGCCGATAAATAAAGTAAAATAGAAGCGATAGTTAAGCTTATGAATTTAAAGCAGGCGCAGTGAATGTAAAAGGCTATGATAGAGTATGAAGCAGACGGATCATCCGGCGGATGGCACGCGGCCGGGATTCATTGTATTGACGAAGTATGAGGTGTAAAATGAGTAAGATAACAGTGGAAGAAATTTTACAAAAGGTGAACGCGATTCCTGCCTTTCCGGCAACGGTCATTAAGTTAATTAAAATGATGGACGATCCGAATGTTTCGGTCAGCAGCATCAAGGAAGTGATTCGAACAGATGAAGGTTTGACGGTTAAGCTGCTTCGAGTCGCCAACTCGGCGTTTTACCGGGGGCGGCGGGAAATCAAAACAATTGAAGATGCTGTAATCGTGCTGGGCCTTAGAACAGTCAAATCCATGATTTTTTCCGTAACGGTCAGCCCTATTTTATCCAAGGAGTTAAGCGGATATGATCTTGGAAAAGAAGCGCTGTGGCGGCAGTCGCAACTGTCAGCCATGACGGCACAGACAATTGCCAAAAAATGTAAGTTTAAGGAAGTGGATTTGGCATATACGGCGGGCCTCTTAAAGGATGTCGGCAAGGTCGTTTTGGATGAATATGTCAAGAATAATTTTGACGAAGTGATGAAAGAAGTCGAAGAAAAGAATGTAGCCTTTATCGAAGCCGAATCCGATGTTTTGGGCTTTACCCATGCCGAGGTCGGAGCCAAGATTGCCGAGCGCTGGAACCTGCCGCCGGAAATTGTCGAGGTGATTCGTTACCATCATGAACCGTCTAAGGCGGAGCTGAATCCGAAACTGGCGATGATTTGCCATTTGGCGGATGATTTGATTATGATGATGGGGGTCAATATCGGTGCGGATGGCCTGGCGTATCATTTTGATGAAAACAGTTTGGAAGTCTTGGAAATGACAGCGGGTGACGTGACGGAGATCATGTCTGATATTGCCGAGTATGTTGATTTGGAGGAAACCTATTTTTAAAGGGTTAAAAGAATGAACAGCGAGGCTCGGTAAAAATGCGGCTATGTATGCCGCAGAAAAACAGAGCGGAGAGAAACATGGAAAGAAGAAAATCGCAGCCGCAGGAGACGGGAAAAGTTCGAGAGAGAGGACTGGTTCGTCCGGCCGTGCCGGAAGAGGAAAAGGTCAGTGATTTTGAAAAAATACAGCGCATTCTGAAATGGATTCCGATTGTATTTTTTGCGGCGATTATTGTTTTGTTTTATTTTTTTTATTTGGTTTTGCGTTTAGACCTGCCAGTATTTATCATTGTCGCAGTGGTGGTAACGATGCTGACCAAAGAAATCGGGACTTTGTTTTTTACCTTTCAGATGCGGCGGCGGTTGTTGGTACCTTTGGAGAAGATGAAGGCGGCCACCGAGGAGATTGCCAAGGGCAATTATGGGGTAACGATTGATGACTTTGATTCCAATATGGTTGAGGATTTGATTGATTCCTTTAATAACATGAGCCGGGAGTTAAAAGAGGCCAATGAATTAAAGCTCCGCTACGAAAGGAATCGCAAACGCCTGATTGCCGGGATTTCACATGATTTGAAAACGCCGATTACCTCAATTATCGGTTATATTGATGGGATTCAAAGCGGAGTGGCCAAGGATGAGGAGAAGAAAAAGCAGTATTTGGAGATTATTTCCAAAAACGCACACTATACCAATGACCTGATTAATGATTTGTTTCTTTTTTCCAAGCTTGATATTGACGAACAGGAATATGATTTTAAGCGAATGCTGGCCAATGAGATTTTTGCGGATTTTTTCTTGGAAAAGCAATTGGAGTTGGAGGAACAGGGCATTCAGGTAAGGGTTGAGGATCGGATTAAGGAAAGCTGCTGGGTGATGCTGGATACGAAGATGATTGCCCGGGTGTTGTCTAATCTGATTCAAAACGGCATTAAATATAACGATAAAGAAAATAAGACGCTGCTCTTTCGGATATGGAATGATTCGCACTGGCTGTGGATTCAGGTGGCGGATAACGGAATGGGGATTCAGCCGGGTGATCTGCAAACTATTTTTGATGTATTTTATCGGGCGGATTCCGCCAGGAGTAAGGATATCGGCGGTTCAGGACTGGGTCTTTCCATTGCCAAGCAGCTGGTAGAGGCGCACCACGGAGAGATTACGGCGGAAAGTGAGTTGGATAAGGGAACGGTCATGACAATCAAGCTGCCAATTGTAGAAATGAGGGATTGATATGGAAAATAAAAAAAGAATCTTGATTATTGAGGACGATAAAAATATTGCTAATCTGGAAAAAGATTTTTTGGAGAGCAATGACTTTGAGGTGGTGATTGAATCCGATGGTCTGCGCGGCATGAAAACGGCGCTGAAAGGCGATTTTTCATTGATTATCATTGATATTATGCTGCCAACGGTCAGTGGCTTCGATTTGCTGATGACGATTCGGGATAAGCTGGATATTCCCTGCCTGATGGTATCGGCCAGAACCGATGATATTGATAAAATCAAAGGTTTGGGCTTGGGAGCGGATGATTATATCACCAAGCCCTTTAATCCGAATGAATTGGTCGCCCGGGTAAAGAGCCAGATTTCCCGCTATGACCGTCTGCTTGGTAAGGACAAAGGGCAGGAAGTGCTGGAAGTGTCGGGTTTGCGTCTGATTCCGGAGTCGCGTAAGGTATTTTTAAATGACAAGGAAGTACAATTGACCACAACTGAGTTTGATCTTTTGAACTTTTTTATGGAAACACCGGATATTGTCCATTCCAAGCAAAAGTTGTTTGAAAAGATTTGGGGCGAGGATGAATTTGGCGATATCAATACGGTGGCGGTGCATATTCAAAAACTGCGCAAAAAGTTAGAGGAAAATCCGGCCAAGCCGAAAATCATTGAAACAGTTTGGGG
>CAUUKX010000123.1:0-5228 GCA_963545585.1 uncultured Lachnospiraceae bacterium | reverse complement strand
AGAAAGGAAGAATATGAATCAGGCAATTAACAGCGGAGCGGTTTTTTTGGGCGGTTTGCTTTCCTTTTTTTCACCCTGCATTTTGCCGGTGCTGCCGGTTTATATCGGCATTTTATCGGATGAGAGCGGGCGAGGAAAAAGTTTGGCGATTGGTCGTTTAAAAATCCAAACCGGCAAATTAATTAAAACAATATTATTTGTCCTTGGTATTTCCCTTACCTTTTTGATGCTGGGCTTTGGTGCGGGGATACTGGGGCAGCTTTTGCGGGGCAAATATTTTTACCCGGTGGCTGGCGGCGTGGTAGTGCTGCTGGGACTTCATCAGGTCGGGATTTTGAAGCTGAACTTTTTGGAAAGAGAAAGAAAACTGACCATGAAAAGGAGTCTTGGCAATGAATATCTGTCGGCTTTTCTGCTGGGATTGCTCTTTAGTTTTGGCTGGACACCCTGTATCGGGCCGATTATGTTTTCGGTGCTGGCGCTGTCCTCAGCTGGCGGGCAGGAAATCCGGGCAGTGCTTTTGATGCTGATTTATGCGGCCGGAATGATGATTCCCTTCTTTGTGATTTCGGTTTTTTCCGATATTTTTCTGGGAAAAATCAGCGGCCTGCGGAAACACTTGCCGCTGTTAAAAAAATTGGGCGGCGGACTGATTATTTTTATGGGAATCCTGTTGATGAGCAATGGTTTGAATCAAATCACGGCTTATCTGCAAAGATGGCTGCAATAGGCGAATGTTTTTGCAGGACAAAAGAAAGCTCTGAGCAGGATGCCGGGATTTGGAAGTTTAGACTTACCGAAAAGGAGAAATTTTATGAAAAAAACAGGGATTAAATATTTCAGCGTTTTGCTGGCGGTTATGCTGTTTACGGCATGCGGCGGTGAAAACGGAGAAAATACTGGAACAGAAGCAAACAGCGGTCAGGAAAAAGCAGCAGACCAAAGCATGGCGGAAACAAAAGCTGACCGGCAGGAGACGGCAGAGAAGGAAAGCGGCAAAGCCAAAAACAAAGGCGTAGCGGCGCCGGATTTTACCTTAAAGGATAGGAACGGCGAGGAAGTTTCGCTGAGCAGCCTACAGGGCAAAAAGGTGTATTTAAAGTTTTGGGCATCTTGGTGTCCGCCGTGCCGCAAAAGTATGCCGTCTTTAGGTGAACTGGCGGCGGAAGAACGGGATTTTGAGATTTATACCATTGTGGCACCGGGGATTGGCGGCGAGCAGTCGGCAGAAGATTTTAAAAGCTGGTATGACGAGCAGGGCTACTCCAAGGATATTCCGGTTCTGTTTGATGAAAGCGGAGAAGTTATGCAGGCTTACCGAATCAGCGCTTTTCCGACCAATGCCTTTATTGGCAGCGATGGCGTTTTGGTGTCGATAATAGCCGGAGCGGCGGAAAAGGAGTTTATTAAAGAAAAGATGGAGAATATTCAGTAGCAGGCAAATGCAGGAAAGGATGGGATAAGATGAAGCGATATTTGGCACTGATGTTGGCATGGGTGGTGCTGACCGGCTGTAGTTCTATGGAGTTGCCGCAGGATAAGGCCAAGACCTTGCAGCCCGAAGAAACAACTGACAGCGGACAGTCAGCGGAAACAAAGAAACCGGATAAGAAGGCAGCGGAAGATAAAATGACAGCGGACGAAAGCAATAAAACCGCAGCCGAAAAGACAGAGGAGGCCAAACCGGAGCAGAAAGACGAGCCAGAAAAAGCAGAGGAAAAAGAGCCGGCAGAAACGGAGAAAAAAGAAGCGGAAACCAAAGAAACTGCGGCGGCGGAACAGGAAATAGAAAACAAGAAAAAGGAACCGGTTAAAAATACCGGTTCGGAAATTGTCAACCAATTCAGCAATCAGGCCGAATATAACCCGCCGATTAATAATATTGAGGAATTAAGCACGGAGGCTCAATCATGGAGCTTTAAACGCAACAAAGAGCATTTGCCGGTTACAGGCTATTATTCCCTTGATTTGGCCAAGTACGGCGCATATTATTTGAGGAATACCGAGGAAAAGGTGGTTTATCTGACCTTTGACGAAGGCTATGAAAACGGCTTTACGCCGGCGATTTTGGACACCTTAAAAGAAAAGCAAATCAAAGCCGCCTTTTTTATCACCGGCTCTTATTTAAAACATAGTCCTGAGCTGGTTAAAAGAATGAAAGAGGAAGGACATGTCGTCGGCAACCACTCGCAGACGCATCCAGATTTTACTACCCAGACCGATGAGCAGGTCATTGCTGAGGTTAGTCAGGTTGCGGCCAAGTTTAAAGAAGTGGTCGGCACGGAAATGGATCCGTTTTTCCGTTTTCCCAGCGGCCGGTATAGCGAAAAAGATTTGTATATTGTCCGCAAGCTAGGGTTTCGCAGTATTTTCTGGAGCATGGCCTATAAGGATTGGGACACCAAGGATCAGCCGGGGAAGGACTATGCCTATCAGCATGTGATGGCCAATTACCATCCCGGTGCGGTTATCCTGCTGCATGCTGTCAGCAGTTCCAATACCGAAGCACTGGCGGATATCATTACCAGTTTGGACGAAGCGGGGTACCGCTTTGGCAGTTTATATGAATTGGAATAAATACGGTAAAAAATAGGAAGTTCGGACTGCCTTTTTCCCAGATTGCGGGAGAAAGGCAGTCCGAGCTTTAATTTTTTTTCAGGTCGTCGCCGATGATTTCGATTTCCAGCCAGTCAAAATCAACGCTTTCCATAAATTGATCGGGATAAAAGCGGCTGACGATGAACCGGGTCAAATCCGCTTCGTTTTTCGGCAGCCAAATCGGCCGGGCAATATCCAAAGCCAGCGCAAAATCATTTAACGCCGCCCGTACCGTCTGGGCGGAATCATCGGTCAGCGCCGTCTCCAAGACCACATCACGGATAATTTTATGATTTTTTATTAGTTTTCCCCATAGTTTAAGCATCATGAGTTTTTTTCCTTATGATATCTAATTCAACTTTTCCCTAATCGAAAGTTGCACTTTCTGCCCGGGTGGGCGACCTACCCTGATCGAAGTGCTTCGCACTTCTGCCCGGGCGGGCGGTCTGCCTAAAAAGATGGTTATAGTTTGGCAGAACATGGGAAAGTTGAGGATTTAATTGTTACAAGGTGCTATAAATCATTCGGCGTTAGCGAAACTCCGCTTCGCATTTCTGCTGGTCAGAGCAGCTGTGTCTGCCGGTAACAGTGCGGCAGCTCGTCCGCTGCCAAAATAAGCCGCTGCCCCGGGACAAATTAACTTGTCAAGCCAACTTGCCGCATCAGCTGACAAAAACAGTTAAGTAAAAATACATACCGCAGAAAAATAGGAGCATTAGAAAAATAATTTGATTAAAGCTAAACTCCATTTGCCGGAGCTTCTTAAACAGCGGAATGCGGTGGTAGAGAAAGCGGTAAAAGAGATAGCAGGCCGCCGTACAGGCCAGATAAACCCAAAGCTTATGCAGATAATCGGCCGCAGACAGGTCTTTGCGCACACCAAAGAAAAAGTCGGTCAGAACCGGTCCGAAAACGCCGCCGAAGAAAGTGGCAAGCGACAAAAGCAAAAGCACCAATGTTTGATTCCAAGGGAGCCGCTCGGGTCTTACTGGCGTATCCGGCCGCCGAAAAATATTGGCGTATTTGACAAAGGAAGAAAGCGTTCCCAGATTGATAATCAGCATCAAGATTGAAAAATAAGCAATCTCCGCCCCGCCCTTGGCAATCAGGTACTTCGAGTAAGAGCCGCTAAACAGCGGTGCGCCGGTGATTCCCAGCATAGCCACTAAAGTGGCGATGGCAGCGGCCGGCTGCTTTTGAAAAAAGCCCTTGATTTGATATAAGTTTCGGGTATGGTATTCTTCCACCATGATACCGGCGGTCAAAAATAGGGTTGATTTAAAGACGGCATGATTGATTAAATGATAAAAAGCACCGTAATAGCCGTATTTTGTTCCCAGAGAAATCCCCAGCATCATCAGGCCGACTTGACTGACAGTATGGTACGCCAGAATCAGCTTGATATCAGTTTGGCTCAGTGCCAGAATAAATCCGGCAATGCAGGTTAGCGCCCCCAATACCAGATAGATTTGTCCGACCGGAATGACCGGGGAAAATATGGCGCTGACCCGGACAAAAAGAAATAAGCCGCCCTTGATATAAATACCGGATAAAACGGCTGACACGACCGAGGGCGAAGCCGGCGAGCCGTGAGCCTTGGGCAGCCAACTAAAGAGCGGCAGCACCGCTGCTTTCAGACTCAGGCCAGTGGCAATCAGGGCAAAGGGCAGGTAAAGCGCCTGCGGCCGCGCAAACTGCGGAATCTGTTCACTCAGCAGGTCAATATCCAAAGCCCCAAAATAACGGTACAAAACGCCGATACCAAACAGGAAGAAGGAAGCGGCGGTAAAATTGGTAAACAGATAAATAATGCCGTCATAAATCGAGCGGCTGTGCTTTTTAAAAACAATCAAAATGCTGACAATAATAGTCGAAGCCTCAATCAGGACAAAAATATTAAATAAGTCATTGGACAGGAAGAAAGCACAAATCAGCCCTTCCAGCATAAAGTAAAGCAGGCGGAAGAGCGGGTCAAAATAAGTTTTGCGGCAGCTGAATAAAATCATATTGGTAAATAAAAATACTGTCAGAACAATTAAGACCGTCGAAATCGGGTCGGATTTGAGAGAAATACCGACGCCCAGAGGATAGCCGCCCAGAACTTCCAGCCGGATGCCCTCGGCTCTGACCGCCAAAAAGTTTTGCACCGCCAGAAACAGAAAGACCAACTGAAACAAAAGCGCCGGAATGACAGCTTTTTTTAAGGGCAATAAATAAGCAGCTACGCCGAATAAGACCGGCAGCAGTACCAGCCAAAAAAGAGCGACGGTCATTCTTTCTCCTCCTTTCGCTTCAAAGCAACTTTTTTCCAGTTGGTTGTTCCGTAGTGATAATATAGGCTCATAAACATAGTCAGGCCAACGGCGGTGATGGAGACGCCGATGACGATGGAAGCAATCATCAGTGCCTGCGGCAGCGGGTCAGCCATGGAAGGGAGCGCTGCGCCTGTCTCAAGCATCGGCGGAATCGCCCCGTTTTGATGATGGGCACTTAAAAAATAAAGAATAATTGCCGACTGCATGATAGCAAAAGAAATAATGGATTTTACGATATTGCGCCGGGCAATTAAACCGTAAATACCGATAAAAAATAATAAAAAAGCAATAATCATGCCCATATGAGTTCTCCTT
>CAUUKX010000122.1:0-5348 GCA_963545585.1 uncultured Lachnospiraceae bacterium | reverse complement strand
GAGTATTATACCATTTTCTTTATTTCATCAAATACAGCTTGAACTTGCGGGCCAATGATAACTTGGACATTCTTTTGCGAAGGCCGAATGATACCGGCGATTTTTGCTTGCTTGATTTTCTTTTCATCGACCAGTTCGTATTGTTTGACATCTACTCTTAAACGAGTGATGCAGTGGTCAAGTTCATCAATGTTTTCTTTGCCGCCCAATCCGGCCAAGATGATTTTAGCCATTTCGGCAAAGTCGGTATTCTTATCAAAAACAACACCCTCATCCGGATTGGCTTCATCGTCATCTTCCCGTCCCGGTGTCTTTAAGTTGAACTTCAAGATAATGAAGCGGAAGATAAAGTAGTAAATGGCAAAGAATACAAGTCCCATTACCAGCAGCATATACCACTGATTAGCCAGTGGGTTTCTGGCACTTAAAATCATATCAAACAAACCAGCACTGAAACCAAAGCCAGCCCGGAAACCGAGAAGAGAAGAAAGTGCAACTGAAATACCAGTCAGCAGAGCATGAACTAAATATAAGCCCGGTGCAAGGAACATAAAAGCAAATTCCAAAGGCTCGGTTACGCCAGTTACGAAAGAAGCCAAAGCACCAGCCATCAGCAAGGAAGCAGCGACTTTTTTCTTGTTGCTTTTAGCAGTATGATACATTGCCAAAGCCGCACCCGGCAGACCAAACATCATAATCGGGAAGAATCCGGCTTGATACATGCCAACGGTAGAAATATCACGAACCGCCAAACCGGCAGCCTTTACAGCATCCGGTCCTTGAGCAAAAAGATCAATCGTACTCTGTCCGCCTAAGAAGAGCGGAATATCTTTTAAAGCGGCAATGTCAAACCAGAACACCTGATTTAAAGCATGATGCAGACCAACCGGAATTAAAAGCCGATTAAAGAAAGCATAAATGCCAGCGCCGACAGCACCAAGGCTGACAATGCCTGTTCCAAAGCCGACTAAGCCGGCGTAAATGAAAGGCCATGCAAAGAATAAGATACCAGAAGCAATAATTGCAAAGAAGGAAGTAATGATTGGGGTTAGCCGCCGGCCGGAAAAGAAAGCAAGGAAAGCCGGAAGTTTGACCTGATAAAAACGGTTGTATGCTGCGGCAGCCAAAACACCGGCTAAAATACCAGTAAAGGCATTGTTGATTTTGTTAAAGCCTTCCGCAGCAGAAACCATATCAGGTTCAACACCGCGCAGCTGAGCGACTGCCCCCGGCGAAAGCAAGGTGGTAATCACCATAAAGCTGACCAGACCACTTAAAGCAGCTGCGCCGTTTTTGTCTTTCGACATACCATAAGCCACACCGACAGCAAATAAAATACCAAGATTGTCTAAAACAGCTGCTCCCGATTTGATTAAAAATGCAGCCAGCGGGCTTCCGCCGCCCCAGCCATCGGGGTCGATGATGTAACCAAGTCCCAAAAGCAAGGCCGCTACCGGCAGTACGGCTACCGGCTGCATCAAGGAACGGCCTAATCGTTGCAATTGTTTTTTCATAAAGCAACCTCCTGTTAAGTAAAATGTTAATATTATTTAAGATTTATAAAAAAATCTTAAATTAGAGTCAAATATATTTTAAAACATAACAAATGATTTGTCAATATTTAGCTAAAAAATAATAAGAAAAAGATTAAACAGAAACAATTTTATAAAATTTGAGCAAGAATTTGAATGGAAAATATAGGGAAAGCAAGAAGAATAAAGAAGAATGTGAAGAATATATATTGTAGACAGGATTCTCGTGTTATAAAATATTAAGAGAAATTCTTAACTTTGTTAACTTGAGCTTTTCTAAATAAATAGACAAATTGCACAATTTTTAACACTTGATTTGTTGAAAAAATATAAAAAATAGAAAAGGTTTGAAAAATGATTGCCGATAGTGTAGAATAAATATAACAAAAATGTTAATAATTTTGTTTTCATTAAGTAAAGGCAACAAGCAAACAAACATCTAAAAGGAGTCATTATGGAAGCGAAAATACGGCGAATATTAAAGAAGTTCTTAGCATTAGGGCTGGCACTTAATGTAGGACTGAGTGCGTGGGGAACGGTGTCCCTTGCTCAAAGCAATTCGGCAGGCGGGCAGAATCAAAATGTTTATGAACAATATCAATTGCAAGAAAGTGCACTGATTTCCCAGAACACCAAGAGCAGTGTTCTGCCGCAGGCGTTTGCGTCCTTTACTTGCAATGGTGATGAAGTTACGCACTTAAACGACGGAATCTTTAGTTATACCGATAATCCTAAAAATCGCTGGACCAGTTGGAATAATCCGGCAATGACTGGGGAGCAATGGGTGGGTATCTTATTTGGCCAAGGCAAGACGGCGGTTAAACATAAGATTACCAAATTAGGCATTGCTTTCTTTGAGGATGGGGGCTGCCTGCTGCCGGTCAGCTATAAGGTGCAGTACTTTAAGCCGGATGTTGTGCCGATGTGGCCAAAAAGCCAAATGGCGCACTTGAACGGGAAGGATAACCCGCTGGCCAAGGACGAAAACTGGCAGGATGTTATGAACTTAGTCGGCAATACGACGAAAGATACGATTCGGACAGAGGGAGTTAATGAATTAACCTTTGATCCGGTAGAAACCTATGCGATTCGGATTGTGATGATGCCGCAGCCGAATGTTTCTTTAGCGGCAACGGAGATGCAGGCCTATGGCTATTCTCTGGGCGGAGCAGTTGTGCCGCAGGATCCAGAGGAAAATTTCAACTTAAATGTATTTCCCAGCCTGCGTAAGTATGCGGCGAAAAACGGCAAATTTAAAGCAGATTCAAATATGAAATTAGTTGTGGTTGCTTCAGAAAAGGCCAACAAGGATGCCAGATTAAGAGAAGTAGCGCAGCTCGTCAGTCAGGAATTTGGTGCGTACGGAATTCCGAAAGAAACGGCTTTGCCGGTGGTTTATGGGGATAAATCCGATGCAGCCGATGGTGATATTGTGCTGGAACTCAAAGATCAAGTCAAGGATGTTCCGAAGATGGAGGGATTTGCGATTCAGGTCGGCAAAAAAGTGGAAGTGCAGGCACGGACAGCAAATGGTGCAATGTATGCACTGCGTTCGGTCATGCAGTATTTGCACTTAAAAAAAGCAATGCCCTATGGCGAAATTATTGACTATCCAGAAACGGACGAAAGAGCGCTGCACTTAGATATGGGCAGAAAGTATTTTACACCGGGCTGGATTAAGAAGCTGATTAAAGAATTGTCCTTTAGCCGGTTAAATGCTTTGCAGCTTCATTTCTCCGAACATGAGGGCTATCGGTTGGAGTGCGAAACATATCCAGATGTGATGTCGGAAGATTATATCAAAAAAGATGAAATGCGTGAGATTATTGCAGAGGCGAAGAAATACGGCGTGGAAATCATTCCGTCCTTTGATAATCCGGGACATTTAAGAACGGCTCTGCGGAATTATCAGGACTTATGTTTGGTCGATCAATGGGGCGTGAAAGATACTGGTGCTTTGGATATCAATAAAGAAGAAGCCAGACAGTTTATTAAAAACATCATCAAAGAATATGCTGAATTGTTTGTGGATAGCCACTATTTCCATATCGGCGGGGATGAATTTATTGATTTTAATAAGTTTAGCCGTTATCCAAGTCTGAAAGAGTTTGGACAAAAACATGTGCCACAGGGCGTTGAAGCCAATGGTCAGGACGGCTATATGGCGTATATCAATGAGATTGCTGAGTATACCAAGAGCTTGGGCTTTACGCCGCGGATTTGGAACGATGGTGTTTACCGTCTGAACTTACAGCCGCATATCAATTTGCATGATTATATTCAGGTTTGCTATTGGACACGCTGGGATAGAAATATGGCGTCAGTCGATACGTTTATGGAAAAAGGCCATGACCTGATCAATGTCAATGACATGATGTATTATGTGTTGACGACTTTTGGCAAGGCATATTATAAAAAACCTGATCCAAAGAAAATTTATAATAGCTGGGATGGCGGCGTATTCTCCGGCAATAATAACAGTCGGCCGCAGACTTATGACTTGCCAAATGATAAGATAAAAGGCGCTTGCTATGCCATTTGGTGCGACGTGCCGGGCGTAGAAACGGAAGAAAAAGTCAGTCAAGGTATTTTCTACTCATTGCGGGCAATGGCAGAAAAGAGTTGGGCCGGTAAGCAGGAGAAAGGCGAATACGACGAATTTAAAGTAGTACTGAACGGGATAGGCAAAGCGCCGGGGACAGAAAAGCCGCTGCCGGCCGCAGGCGCAATGGACTTGAAGGATTTGATTGAAGTACGGTTGGTTTGCCAGTCAGAGAGCGGGCAGACATTAGGTCTGACGGAAGCACGTTTAGGAAAAAAAGGTGAAAACTATCGTTTTACAGCACCGGAATTTAAGGGCTTTAAGCTGGCGGAAGGCGCGCCGTCTCTAAGTGGTGTCTTTGATACTAATGAAACGATTACCTTAACCTATAAACGGTTCGTTTCGCGCAAGCCTTTGGAAGAAGCGCTGAAAACGGTGTTTGACGAGAACGATTATATTGCTGAAACCTATCAAGGCTATAAGGAAGCTGTCGAGAAAGCCAAGGCTTTGCTGACGGAAAGCAGTGTAACCGAAATTCAAATCACCAGGGCAGTCAACGATATGACGGAAGCTGCCGGAAAGTTAGTAAAAAAAGAATGGCAGCCGCTTTATGACAGATTGAAAAATCCGAAACCGGAAGATCAATATACCAAAAAAACTTATGAGCCGTATAGTAAGCTGGTGAAAAACCTATGGATGCGGATTCGGGGAGTAAATACGAATATCTCCAAACTGGCAGACTACATGAAGCAGATAGATGAAGCAGAAGCAGGTTTAAAAGAGTTGGGCAGCGAGGTTGAAATCAGTGTAGAGGTTAAAGATGCAGGCGAATATAAAAGCTATACCTTTGATAAAATGCTGGATGGTGACCGGCAGACTTTTGCTTGGACAAACCAAAATCAGACAGTGGGACAGACCTTTACTTTTACCTTTAGTTCCATGGTAGAGTTGTCTAAGGTAACGCTAATTTATCCGCAGGGAAGTGATATCAATGGCGTTGGTCAGGATTATATCGGCAAGGCTGTACTGGAAGTCAAAGGCGATGGCGATTGGGAAAAAGTTGCGGATATTTTCGGAAAAGAGCCGGTTAATCCCATGATGATGGATAAGAAAAAAGTGAAACAGGTTCGGATTCGGATTACCGAGAAAAAACCGAACTGGACAAAAATTGCAGAGGTAGAATTTGACTACAAGAAGTGGAGCCCGCAGCCACAGCAGCCGGATAAGACCGAACTGGAACAGGCAATTGAAGCAGCAAAAGCAGTCAAAGCAAC
>CAUUKX010000121.1:0-5418 GCA_963545585.1 uncultured Lachnospiraceae bacterium | reverse complement strand
GCAAACAAGCTGAAAGCCGTAATTTTAATCATACTCAGCAGCTTAATCAAAGCATAATAAAACACTTCCAAAAAATTAGGCTGGATATAAGCATAACCAATGCCAATCATATAAACCGTCTGTCCGCCCCGGTCAACCGGCTTGGGCGTAAGGGTAAACTTCAGCTTCTCCGCACCTCGCAAAACCTCGACCTCA
The DNA here is from genome assembly GCA_963545585.1 of uncultured Lachnospiraceae bacterium. GTDB lineage: Bacteria > Bacillota > Clostridia > Lachnospirales > Vallitaleaceae > W11650. The sequence goes on along the minus strand of CAUUKX010000121.1, from coordinate 5,223 downwards.
ACCGGCTGGTCGCCCTCAACGACGAGATAAGTCGAGGCTTCCATCGGATCTAAAATCCGATGGCCGTTAATCGCCAGCAGCTTATCACCAACCTGAATCCCCGCCTGATAAGCCGGGTATTCCGGATCAACCTTGCTGATTTCGGTAGTCGTTACCGCTCCGGCGGCAAGCAGTAAAATCACGGCAAAAACAAAGGCCAAAATAAAATTAAAGACCGGACCGGCTAACACCGCTAAAATTCTGGCTTTTAGCGGCCGATTATTAAACGCTCTGGGGTCACTTGCAATCTCTTCGGCCTTAGCCGCCGCTTCTGCTCCACTTAATCCACTGCCGGCCGAATCCTCACCCAGCATAGCACAAAAGCCGCCAATCGGCAGCAGCCGGATACTATAGAGCGTATCGCCCTTTTTCTTGCCCCACAACTTCGGCCCCATGCCGATGGCAAACTCCTCCACGCCGATTCCGCCCCGGCGAGCCAAGAGAAAATGCCCCCATTCATGAAAAAATACAATAAAACTAAATACCAAAAAGGCAATCACAATGCCCACTGCCTGATTCATAAAATTCCTTCTTTCTTTTCTTATTTTCGTATTCTAACTGATTTTCTGGTCAAAGCTTAATTTTCTGCGCTAAATGATTTGCCGCAAACCACCGAAGCCGCTTTTTCTCATAGAGTGCAGTCAGCCAAAAACACCGCAAATCAAATCTTACCGCACCAAAGATAATGGCACTTACACCGCAGCCCTGTTTTACCAAGCCGCCAAGCACTTTCCCCGGCAGACTATTTAATTCCAGCGGTGCAAAAGCAGCATAAAATAATAGACAAAGGGTGCGACAAATAAAATACTGTCGAGCCGATCGAGTATCCCGCCATGCCCCGGAATCAGCCGGCCAAAGTCTTTGATGCCCGTTTCCCGCTTAATCGCCGAGCCAACCAAATCGCCAATTTGAGAAAAAAGCGAGCCTAAAACACCTAACAACGCCAAGCTGACATAGGCCACACCCGGCAGAGTAAAATAACCGCGCCATTCCAAAAAAAGACCATAGGAAAGGCAAATCAGCATACTTCCTACAATACCGCCCAGCGCTCCCTCTATTGTTTTTTTCGGGCTTAAAATCGGCGCTAATTTATGCCGCCCCAGCGTTACCCCGGTAAAATATGCAAAACTATCACTGCCAAAGGCAATCAAGACAACCAGCCAAATCAAAACCTTACCATGCACCAGATTTTGTCGAATCAGCAAAACATGGGTCAGCATATAGGGAATATACAAAAAGCCAACAATATTAATGAACACCTGCCGCAGCTGTAATTTCGGATACAAAAGGACATACGCCGCTAATTCCGTCATCAGCATAAAGCCGAAAACCGTCTGCGCCATCCCAACCTTATTAATATAAAACAAAAAAATATAAACCGCCGCCGCCAGCATCGTCATGCTCAGCAGCAGCTTTTTATCCTCATAACCAAAAGCGCGGTTAAATTCAAAAATACCGACCATCACCGCTGCGCCCAGCAATAAAAATAAAGAAAGCCCCCCGAAATAAATCGCCGCCACCACCAGCGGCAGCGCTACCACAGCCGACAGCACTCTCTGTTTCATTTTATTCTCCTCCGAACCGGCGGTTTCTGGTCTGATAATAACCAATCGCCCGATCCAGCTCCGTTTCCCCGAAGTCCGGCCAAAAAACATCGGTCACATAAATTTCACTGTAAGCCGCCTGCCACAGTAAATAATTACTGAGCCGGCTTTCCCCGCCCGTTCGGATCAGCAATTCCGGATCGGGAATCCCGGCCGTGTCTAAATAACTGGCAAAGGCTTCTTCTGTCAGGTTTTCCGCTGTCCGGCCCGCCTGCAAAAGCCTCTCTGCGGCCCGGATGATCTCATCCCGACCACCGTAGTTTAAAGCAATCTGCAAATTTAAACCAGTAAAACCAGCCGTCGCCCGCTCCAATTCCTCAATTTGCACCTGAATATCCTCGGCCAAGCCCTTTTTATTGCCAATCACCCTGACCCGCATATTGTTTTGAGTCGCATCACGAATGCTGGTCTTTAAAAACTTCCGCGCCAAGTCCATGATATACTCCACTTCCTTAGCCGAGCGTTTCCAGTTTTCAGTGGAAAAAGCATAAACCGTCAGATAGCGAATTCCCTTGTCCCACACCAGCCGGCTGATTTTTTCCAGAGTTTCCGCTCCCTTTTGATGACCAAGTGTTTGCGGCATGAGCCTTTTCCTTGCCCAGCGCCGGTTTCCGTCCATAATAATTGCAATATGCTGCAGGTCTTCCATTTTTATACCCTTCATTGACTGAATCATTTTATTCTTTGACTGCGCTTAAACTGTCATGATCTCCTTGGTTTTTTCTTCCACCGCTTTGTCAATCTCTTTCACAAACTTATCCGTCAACTCCTGAATCTCGGTTTCCAAATCTTTCAGGTCATCCTCAGTCAAAAGCTTGTCCTGTTCCTGCTTTTTAAAATCCTGCACTGCATCACGGCGGATATTGCGAACGGCGACCTTCGCCTCTTCGCCTAAATGCTTCACCTTTTTGGTCAGTTCCTTTCTCTTTTCTTCGGTCAGTTCCGGAAATACCAAGCGAATGACTTTGCCGTCACTGGACGGCGTAATACCGATATCGGACATATTGATTGCCTTTTCAATCGCTTTGATGACGCTGGCATCCCACGGCTGAATTTGAATCATTCTTGCCTCCGGCACGGTAATATTGCCGACCTGCTGCAACGGAGTTGCCTGTCCGTAATAATCAACCGTAATCTTATCCAAAATATGCGGATTGGCTCTCCCGGCTCGAACTGCGTTAAATTCCTCTTTTAAAACACTCACTGTCTTGGTCATCTTTTCCTGATAAACTTTTACTGAACTATCCATTTTTCTCCTCCGTTATTATTATCTTGTCGTTGGCTCTGTTTCCTTTAAAGGATTCGGCTTCTGACTGCCGGTCAAATCCGCAGTCAAAAATTATTATCTGCTGTTGTTTTCATTATTTTGATTTTGACTGCTGCTCATGATTGGCTGCTCCGGCTCAATCCGCAAACGCACTACTCAGCCGCAATAAAAGTTCCGTCGCCACTGCCACTAACCGCCTTTAAAATCGCATTCTCCCCGCCGAAGAAAAAGACCGACATCGGCATTTTATTTTCCAGACAAAGCTGCGCCGCTGTGATATCCATGACTTTTAAGCCTTTTTTTACTACCTCTGAAACCGTCAGCCGGTCGTAGCGAACCGCATCCGGGTACTGATTGGGGTCTTTGTCATACACACCGTCAATATTTTTAGCCAGTAAAATCATATCCGCCTTCATTTGAATTGCCCGCAGCGCCGCCGCCGTATCGGTCGAAAAATAAGAATGACCGGTGCCGCCAGCAAAGAAAATGATTTTTCCTTTATTGAAATAATCCAGCATCGCATCCTTCGAGTAAACTTCCGTAAACGTGCCGACCGGAAACGGTGTCATGACTATGCTCTCTAAGCCTGCCATCTGAAATACCGCCGCTGCGTACAGGCAATTCATCACCGTTGCCATCATCCCAATGGCATCTGCCTTGCACCGATCCATGTTTTCACTGCTGCGCCCCCGCCAAAAATTGCCGCCGCCGATGACAATCCCTATCTGCAAGCCCTCATCAGCCGCCTTTTTGACCTGTTCAGCCACCTTGAAAGCCGCCGCCTCGTCAAACTTACCAGTATTTCCGCCAGACAGGGTTTCGCCGCTCAGCTTGAGCAGCACTCTTTTATATTTTAACATAAGCCCTCCTTATGACGTTATCAAAGTCCCGTTATTTTGTATTTCAGCGAATTACGAATAATCCGCCAGAATAGCAACACTTTCTTCTTTATGATACCAGATTCCAACCGATTTATCAACTTAAAGAATTCTTATATATTTTTTCTTTTGCAAATTTTATATAAAAATATTGATATAATTATTAAACTTGCATAAAAAGATTGCTTTTTCACCCCACCTTGGTATACTATAGACTCAGCCTTCTTTGACTGAGGAAGGCAACGTAGTTTCCGTGTTTTCCTATGAAAAATCATAGGCTGACACGAATCAATCAACCCTATCGCAGACCGTGCTTTTGCCTCAAAAACATGCTCTGTCTGCGAAAAAGAAAGGAATCATCATGAAAAAAAATATTTTACTGCTGATGGCCGTGTTGCTGTTCAGCGCCTGCCAATCTGCGCAGGATAATAACTCCGGCAACCGTTCCGCGGCAAATGACTCCGCACCAGCAAGCAGCGATCAGACTGCCAAAACCGCCGAATACCATAAAATTTCGGCTGAAGAAGCCAAAAAAATGATGGATGAGCAGGATGTCGTAATCGTCGATGTCCGCACTGCGGCGGAATACGCCGAGGGCCATATCGCTGATGCCGTTTTAGTTCCGAATGAAACTATCGGTGACGAAGCACCAGCCGAACTGCCAAATAAGGATGCCATTTTGCTGATTCACTGCCGCAGCGGCAACCGAAGCAGAACCGCCGCTAATAAGCTGCTGAAAATTGGCTATCAAAACGTTTATGATTTTGGCGGCCTTAACACTTGGCCTTATGAGCTTGTTAAATAACAGACAATTTATTTTTCTTATTTTTTGCTGAAAATCAAGTTTCATCTGGCAGTTAATAGCAAAATCAAACATTTTCCGGCGTAAGATTAATTTGCGCCGGATTTTTTATCCTGATTTTTCAGCCGAAACGTCCTTTCGCTGTGCCTGTTTCGAAATTTTTCCGCCCAATTACACACAGTGTGACACCGTCTAATCAATTATTATCCGGCGGTAGTCCTCGCCCTGAGCATAGTCCTTTTCTATCCTAATCCATACCGTCTGCGCCGGCAGCAATTCAGAAAAACGATCCGCCCATTCAATCAGGGTGACGCCTCGGCCATAAACATATTCCTCAAAGCCAATCGTCTCCAGCTCCTCCGCTTCTTCCAATCGGTAGACATCAAAATGAAAAAACGGCAGCCGCCCCTGATGATACTCATTGACCAGCGTAAAGGTCGGTGATGACACCGGCTCCTTAATCCCCAAACCTTCCGCAAAACCCTGACTGAAAACCGTTTTGCCCACGCCCAAATCTCCCACCAAGGCAAATACTGCCCCCCTCTGGGCGCTTTCCGCCAGCTTGCGGCCTAAATCCTGCGTTTCTTTACTTGTTTTTGTTTCGATTATTTGCATTTTTCTTTTTCGGCTCGC
>CAUUKX010000120.1:0-5463 GCA_963545585.1 uncultured Lachnospiraceae bacterium | reverse complement strand
TCGAAAGCTTCGCTTTCTGCCCGGGTGGGCGGTCTACCTAAAAAAGACTGTTTTGTCGAACATGGGAAAGTTGAGTTATTCACTTTCTCTTCTTTTAGGAACGATAATCACCCGGCGGAACGGCTCTTCTCCCTCGCTGTAGGTTTCAATAAACTTGTATTTTTGCAGCGTAGAATGAACAATCCGTCTTTCATTAGAACTCATCGGCTCGAGCGTAAACTTTTTGCCGGTTTTCTTGACCTTCATCGCCAGATTATTTGCTAAGGATTCCAAAGTCTTGCACCGACGATTGCGGTAATCTTCTGTATCCATCTTAATCCGAACATAATGATCGGAATATTTATTGACTACCAGTGAAGTCAAATACTGAACGGCATCTAAAGTCTGGCCTCTTTTGCCAATTAAAACGCCCATCTCTTCGCCTTCTAAATTGATGGATAAGGTATTCTTATCTTCCTCCGTCAGCGTAATTTCAGAAGAAATATCCATTGCTTTTAAAAGATTGCTTAAAAAGTTCTCAGCGATATCTTTTAAGTTTACCTTTTTTGTTACTCTGACTCTTGCCAATTTTGAACCGAACAGTCCCAAAAGTCCTTTGGAACCTTCGTCTAATATTTCCACATCGACTTGATCCGAAGTCAGACCGAGTTCTACCAAAGCGTCCGTCACTGCCTCATCAACCGTTTTTGCCGATTTTTCAAGCGATTCCATTCTATCCTCCATTAAAATAATTACTCCCTTTCCCTGTTCAAAGTCTTTCTTTATTGACTGTCATACCTAAACTGTGTTTTTTACGAGTATAGGAAAGAAGTATTGCTTAATTCTTTTTTTCATCCAAATACTTATTAATCACAATCTGCTGTACTAACTGGAATAAAGTACCAACTAACCAATAAAGACCCAAACCAGCCGGCATACTAATCACAAAAAAACCGGTTACAAAGGGCATCGTATACATCATGGTCTTATTGGTCTGCGCTGCCTGATCGTTTCCGCCAGCATTTTTATCCATCGACAGCTTCGATACCAAAAACTGAGCCGCTACGTTTAACACTGGAATCAAAACACCGATGCTGGCCAGATTCGGATTATCCGCTAAATTAATGCCCAGCAGATAATTGATCTTATTAATATGCGCCAAAGAGTCCGCTAAAACGGTAGACAGCTGTGGCATTTTCTCAAACAACAGGTTCCACTGATCGGTGGTAAACTTACTGAACAAATCAATCAAATGATTTTCCGAGGTCGGATCAAAGTTGGGAACTCCCAAACTTTTAAGACCTTCGTTAATCTCCAACAAAACCGAACTGATTCCGGAAATACCCGAAATCTTAGACACAATTCCCAAATAAATATCCCTGACACTTCCGATATAAGCCGGTAAATTTCTTAATACCTGAAACAACGCCCAAATAATCGGCAGCTGAACAATTAGCGGCAGACAGCCGGAAAAAGGGCTGGTGCCGTGCTTTTGATAAAGCTGCGATATTTCCATCTGCATTTTTTGCTGCGATTCCGGATCTTTTTTATTCTTATACTTATCCTGAATTTTTTTCATTTCCGGCTGAAGTTTCTGCATCTCGCGCATGGACTTTTGTTGTTTAAAGGCCAGCGGCAGCAGCAAAAGCCGGGTAAAAATGGTAAACAGGATGATGGACATACCTATCGATTCCAGCCCTAAGCCGTTTTTTAAAATATTATAGATATAGTCCATTACTACACCGAAGAATCGGGAAATCGGTCCGATTATCGGTGCCGTCGACTGGGTCAACGAAACTAACAACATTTCTTTTCCTCCTTGTCAGGCACAGGATCATACCCACCCTTATGAAAAGGATGACAGGACAAAACCCGCCTGACCGACAAATAGGTTCCTTTCCAAAAGCCAAACCGTCGGTAGGCTTCCAAAGCGTAAGCGGAGCAAGTCGGAACATAAATACAACTTGGCCTTTTCAGCGGCGAAATATAGTTACGATAAAACTTCACCAAAACGATTGCCAAACGACTTAACATATCTCACCTTTGCCTATTCTTCTGCGTTTTCTATTAATATTTTACGCAAACCAAGCAAATGCAATAAATTGGTTTCTATCTCCTGATAATTCTTTCCTTTTGCTGCCGCCCGAACTACGATCACAATGTCATAGCCGGCTTTGACTTTCTGTTGATTTAAACGATAGGCTTCTTTTACTAATCTTTTCAGTCGATGCCGGACAACGCTGTTGCCGACCTTTTTGCTGACCGAAATACCGATCCGATTTTCCGCCGTTTGATTTTTTAGGAAATATCCAATCAAATGCTTATTAACACAAGAACAACTATGATTATAAACCTGCTTAAACTCTTGATTCTTTTTGAGTGAACAAACCGACTTCACTGCAAGTCTCTCCTGCTGAAAAAAGACCACGAATGTGGTCCTTATGCCGCAAGTTTCTTTCTTCCTTTTGCCCGTCTACGGCTCAAAACATTTCTGCCGTTTTTGGTTCTCATTCTTTTTCTGAATCCATGTTCTACTTGTCTTTGACGCTTTTTCGGCTGATAAGTCATTTTCATAGCGGCGCACCTCCTCTTTTTCTATTTTTGCTTATTTTCCGATTGCTCTTCCAATAAGGCTTTAAGAAGTTGTTCTCATATTGCAATGCTCCGAAAATCGGATTTCATCGAAAGCTTTGAAAAAAAGCACTGCTTTTATTATAATAAAGCAATGCTACTTCGTCAAGTTATTTTTTCGGTTGGTATCGAATTTTTGGGGAATTTTTAATATCTCCTTCTTAATTAAATAAAAAACTAATAATCACATACATAAGAATCCCTACGATAAATCCTAAAAGGAAAATCCATTTCTTTCCTAATTTTTTTTCTATTTCAACCATTATTTTACTCCTATTTTTTTATGCAAAACAAATCCATATCTCAAACAAATCATTTTTTTAATTGACTCAACTTTCCCATAGTCTTTTTTGGCTCTATCCCGCTCGGAGAGCGGGTACATGGACTCCACTTTCGGCAATTTGCTTCGCAATTTGCCTATCGTTCCCGCCATGCAACGAGCCTAAAAAAGACTGTTCTAACGAACATGGGAAAGTTGAGTAATTGATTAAAAAGTTTCTTATTGTTTTCCACATATAGATTATATCATTTTACTTTTTATTTGTCAAATTTTACATAGAAATATAATTTTTTAGGTAACGTGAAAAAGTTATTTCCGGTGTTGCAGTATATTGATAAGACAGTTTTAAATTGCTACAATTAAGTCATACTGGAAATCTATGCAGAATCTTTTATCAAATGATAATGTTGTTTTTAAGTAAAACACCTTGTCAAAACCACACATTCAATATACTTGTTCCGCTACGCTCATGCACGGGAGGATTCCAATGAAACTAAAAAACAAAATGTTATTTTTAATCGGCGTTCCGATGCTGCTGGTTATAATTGTTCTGACCATTGTTTCCTACATTTATTCCAAATCTCTGTTAGTCAGTGAAAGCCGGGAAACCATGTTGGCTTACGTCCAAAAATATGCTTCTGACATTGAAACCATCATTTCTGAAAAAAAGACTTATGTCGAACTCTCCGCCAATCAAATTTCCAAAGAACAAAAAAGAGGACAGGCACTTTTAAGTGATTTAAGCTATTTGACCAATCATGTTAACGGCGCTTTGACTTTTTATGCCGGTTTTGCCGACAAAACCTTTTTGGACGGTTCCGGCTGGGTTCCGGATGCCAGCTTTGACCCAACCGGCCGCAGATGGTATCAAGGTGCTATCGGCAAAAATTTAACTTTTATTTCTGATCCCTATATCAATGCCATTGATAATAGTACCGTCGTTGCCATCAGCCATGAACTAAACTATAATGGAAAGTCAGTCGGTGTTTTGGGTGGTGATATTTCCATGAAAGATTTTGAAACTTTAATTAAAGACATTCAATTGGAAGAAACCGGCAAAGCCTATTTGATGAATAAAAATGGTAATTTTATTATTCATGACGAGTATACCTTAAATGACAATATGGCCACAGTTAAAAACGGTGCATTGTCAACCGTGGCCGAAAAACTTTCCACTAATAAGCCCGATTTTTTATCGCATAAGGGCAGCGGCATTGCTTGTTTTTATGCCATTTGCCCAGTTAAAAACACCAACTGGGCGATTGTTTTAGAAGCGCCAGTTAAAGAAGTAATTCAGGTATCGTATGAATTAGCTACTTTTATGGCAGTAATTGGACTGCTTTCTGTTTTAATCCTGCTTTTCATTATTTATTTGATTGCCAATTCCATTGCTCGGCCAATTATTCGCCTAAGCAAAGCAATTCAAGAAATGGGCGAATATGACTTTACTTTGTCGGATACTTCTCCATCTTTGCTTTATGCGAAAAATAAAGATGAAATCGGTGTTATATCCAGAGCCTTGATTACAGTTAAAAAAAATATTCAGGAAATTATTGTACAAATTACCAATATCGCCAATCAAGTTTCCGTCTCTTCGGAAGAACTGACTTCTTCCAGCGAACATTCCGCCAACACTTCCCGGAATTTGGCCAGAACCGTTGAAGAAATCTCAAACGGAGCAGTTATGCAGGCCGAAGATATGCAAAAGGGTGCAGAGTCAATGCAGGTCATGGACGGAGCACTTAGTGCCAATGAAAATATTATTAAAACCCTAAACATCATCATTCAAAAAGTATCCTCCGCCAAGGAACGAGGCATTGTTACTGTCAGTCAGTTGATTACTGCTACCAACAAAGTAAAAGATGCCTCAGAACAGGTTCATTCGGTAATCTTAAATACCAATGACCGAGCCTCGCAAATTTCTGCGGCCAGCAATATGATTCAATCCATTTCTGATCAAACCAATTTATTGGCGTTAAATGCTGCAATTGAAGCTGCCCGTGCCGGAGAAGCTGGAAAAGGCTTTGCTGTAGTTGCCGAAGAAATCCGAAAATTGGCCGAACAATCCAATCTCTTTACCAAGGAAATTCAGGAAATTGTTCAGGGTCTAACCGAAAAGGTCAGCGAAACAGTTGCTATCATGGCAGTGGTTGGCGACACGATAACCGAACAAAACGATAAGGTTAACGAAACCCGAGAATTGTTCGATATCATTTCCACTGAACTGGATAAAAATATGAGTGAAGTCAATCACCTAAATCATTCCGTTCAGGAATTAGAGGAGACCAAAGAGTCGCTGGTTGGCGTCATTGAAAATCTGTCTGCCCTGTCCGAGGAAAATGCCGCAGCCGCTCAGGAATCTTCTGATTCTCTTAATTTGCAGCTATCCTCGGCGCAGGAAGTAGCCAGTGCCAGTGCCAACTTATCAACTCTGGCGCAGGATATGATTGAAATGATTAATAAGTTTAAGATTTAACAAAAAAGGGGAGAATTAAACAAAATTCTCCCCTAACTCTACTATTTTATTACTGTAACGGTCAAAATCGTGGTTATGACTGACGGCAACCATCGTC
>CAUUKX010000119.1:0-5515 GCA_963545585.1 uncultured Lachnospiraceae bacterium | reverse complement strand
CAAAAGCGCAGCTGCTATCTGCTTGGCCGAATAGCCCTTGGCCTGTAACTTTTCCACCATTTCTTCATAATCATACAAAAGCTCGGTTTCCATGTTAGTCAGCAGGTTTTCAGTAAAGCGGGTAATCTGCTTCTCCCGCACTTCCACTCTGGAAGGAATCTCCATCCGCTCAATCTTTTTTTGAATATAAATCTCCACGTTACGGAAACGAATCCGGTCAGGGCGCGTTACAATCGTAATCGACTCACCCGCCTTGCCAGCCCGGCCGGAACGGCCAATCCGGTGAACATAGTAGTCTTCCTTATCCGGCACGTCATAATTAACCACCAGATCAACATTTTGAATGTCCAGCCCTCTGGCCGCCACATCGGTGCAGACCAAAATATGCAAAATACCCTTATTAAACTTTTCCAGCACGCCCATGCGCAGTTCCTGCTTTAAATCACCATGAATCTTATCGCCCCAAAAGCCTCTTTCCTGCAAAGCATCGGTAATCTCATCAACCATTTTTTTCGTATTGCAGAACACCATGCACCGCTCCGGTGATTTATCATCCAATATCCGAAACAGTGCCTCTGGCTTTAATTCTTTTTTCACTGCGCAGTAGCTTTGCAGCACCGTATCGGTAGTAATGCCGCTGGCCTCGATTTTGACCTCGCCCGGTTCTTTTAAATATTTGCCGGCCAGTTCAATAATTTCCGCCGGCATGGTGGCCGAAAAGAGCAGTTTTTGTACCTCGGTCGGAACTGCCGTTAAAATGAACTCAATATCCTCCCGAAATCCCATTTTCAGCATTTCATCCGCCTCATCTAAGATGACGGTATGGACTTCGCTAAAGCGCAAGGTCTTCCGCTCCATATGATCCATAACCCGCCCCGGCGTGCCGACAATCACCTGCACGCCTTTTTTCAGCGCCATAATCTGCTTATAAATCGGCTCGCCGCCATAAACCGGCAAAACCTTAATATTATGGGAAAAGCTAAGCAGCTTTCGAATTTCTCCAGCCACCTGCACGGCCAATTCTCTGGTTGGGCATAAAATCAAAACCTGCGGCCTTGATAAATTCTCGTCAATTTTATCCAACACCGGAATAGAAAAAGCTGCTGTCTTGCCGGTACCGGTCTGCGACCGGGCAATGACATCACCGCCGCCCGCAATCATGGGAATTACCGCTTCCTGAATCGGCGTCGCTTCCTCATATCCCATTTCCTTAATTGCTCTTAACAGCTTCGGATTCGCTACCAATTCATGAAATTTCATCGCTTGCCCCATTATTATTCTCCGTCCTCAGCCGTCAGGGATAAATGAATATCCCGCGACGGCATAACTGTTGAAATTGCGTGTTTAAAAATAAGCTGCTGCTTGCCGTCCGCCTCTAAAATCACAATATAATTGTCAAAGCCTTTGACATAGCCCTTCATTTGAAAGCCATTTGTCAAATACAGCACAACTGAAATTTTTTCCTTCCTGACCTGATTTAAAAATATATCCTGTAAATTAACTGTTTTATTCATAGTTTTTCTCTCTTTCTTTTAGTCTATCTGTTAATAATTGCATAATCTCTTTTTATTTTATCACATATTTGCTGATAGTCAAATGTATAATTGTTTAAATCAATCCATTCTACATTTTTTTCCCGCTTAAACCAAGTAATTTGCCGCTTGGCAAAATGGCGAGTCCCTTTTTTGAGTTCCTCAGCCGCCTTTTCCAAGCTCCACTCACCGGATAAGTAATTTAAAATTTCCTTATAGCCAAGACCCTGCATTGCCGTCATTTCCCGGCGGCAGCCCCGGTCATACAGCTTCTGCACTTCCTCAATCAGCCCGCCAGCCAACATCGCATCCACTCTTTGCTCAATCCTTTGATACAGCAGTGCCCGCTCCATGGTAAGAACATAAAACAACTCCTGATAGCTGCTTTCTTTCTGACTTTCCCTTTGGTTGTGCAGGCTGATTTTCTCGCCGGTCAGGTCATAATATTCCAGCGCCCGCAAAATCCGCTTGTGGTTATTGGCATGAATTTTAGCCGTTGATTCCGGGTCAACCCGCTTTAGCTCTTCGTATAAATATTCATACCCCCTGTCGGCTGCGATTTTTTCCCATTTTTCCCTGACCTGTATCGGCCCGCTTTCCTCAAAAGCAATATCATAGAGCAGCGCCTGAATATAAAAGCCCGTTCCGCCCACTAAAATCGGAATCTTCCCAGCCGCCGTAATTTCAGCGATTGCTTCCTTGGCCGCTTTTTGAAACTCCCAAACGCTGAAGCTCTCCTCCGGTTCACGAATATCCAGCAAATAGTGCTTCACTGCTGCCTGTTCCTCGGCACTGGCTTTGGCCGAACCAATGTCCATGCCGCGATAAACCTGCATTGAGTCAGCGGAAATAATACTTCCGTTTAATTGTTTAGCCAGCATCACTGCCAACTTGGTCTTACCGGTCGCCGTCGGTCCGGCAATAATAATCAATGGTTGTTTTGCCATAATCTCTCCGCTTTCTGTTACAGGATTCGTTTAAACTTCCGGTCCAGCTCATACCTTGTCATTTTAATCAGGGTCGGCCGCCCATGCGGGCAATGATAGGGATTTTTTAAAGTTAAAAGCTCGCTGATTAAGCCCTCATATTCCTGCCGGCTCAAACGGTCATTGCCCTTGACCGCCGCTTTGCAGGCCATTGTCGCCAGCTCATGGTCAATGGTTTCGGCACTTAGCTTAAAGTTTTTTTCTTCCATTTGATCCAGCAAATAAATGAAGTTCTCTTTTTTCATAGCCTGATTGAATAAATACGGCACACCGCTGATTTTAATTGCCCCCGCACCGAACGGCTCCGTTTCAAAGCCGAGCCGATCAAAAAAGGGCTGCGCCGCCAAAAAGTTCTGCATTTCTCCGGCACTGACTTCAATCACCAACGGCTCAAGCAGCTGCTGCGTATGAATATCACTCTCGTTAAAGCGCTTAACGAACCGCTCATACAGCACCTTCTCATGAGCCGCATGCTGGTCGATAATATATAAAGCGCCCTGAAACTCAATCAGCCAATAGGTATCAAACAACTGACCAATTACCTTGTGGCTTTTGACACTGCTCAAATCAATGAATTCCTGATCCGCCTCTGGTGCGGAAAGCATCATTTGGTTCTCTCTGGAAGGCAGGTCGGTGCCCCGCTCGGTCGGTATAACTACTGGCCGCACGCAATGCTCCGAAAATGCAGGCACAAAGTTTCCTGCTGGCTCGCGGATAAAAGCACCCGCTTTATTTGGTGCTTCTGGTTTTCCTTCCGCTGGCAGTGAAAATGTTTCTCTGCCAAAAGCTGGCGCATTGCTCTGATTTGGTGCAAAATCTGTCTTGGTTTCTTCCGCTTTCAGGCGATTGATTTCAAACGGCTCTGCTCGATTATAGGCCGCCTTTTGCGCCTGATCCGGCTGAAAATGCGGCGCCGGCCGGTCTTCCAGCCGAACTGCCGGAATAACTTCTTTTTCCGCAAATGCCTGCGCTACTGCCCGCCGTACTGCTTCTTTAACCAAATAGCCGTTTTCAAACCGCACCTCGGCTTTTTGCGGATGAACATTGACATCCAGCTTCTCCGGCTCAACTTCAATTTCCAAAACCGCAAACGGAAACTGATGCTGCATCACATAGCCAAATGCGCCCTCTTCAATGCCTTCCTGAATCCATTTGCTTTTCACATAGCGGCCATTGACAAAATAAATCTCATAACTGCGGTTGCCCCGGTTTAATTCCGGCGTACCGACAAAGCCATTGATTTTAACACCTTTTTCCGAATATTGGACTTCCTTTAATTTTTTGGCTGTTTCTGCACCGAAAATATACAGAATCGCTGCCCGCAAATCACCGTCGCCGTTTGTTTGCAGCCTGACCTTGCCGTCGGTAATCAGCTTAAAGGCAATCTGGCGATAGGCCAATGAAATTCGCTGCATAAACTCAATCACATAAGAGCCTTCCGTTTTTTCCGACTTTAAAAACTTTTTGCGAGCCGGTGTATTAAAGAAAAGCTCCTTAATCAGCAGTGTTGTTCCTTTCGGAGCGCCGATTTCCTCAAAGGCCGTTTCGCTGACTCCTTCCTGAACCAGTCGTACACCAGTCAGCGCCTCTTCAGTTTTGGTAATAATTTCACTGACCGAGACCCCGGCAATCGCCGCCAGAGCCTCACCCCGAAAGCCGAGACTTTCAATCGCATACAAATCTTCAATTTTTTGCAGCTTGCTGGTAAAATGCCGACGGAAAGCCATTCTGACCTGTTCCTTATCAATCCCGCTGCCATTATCGGTCACGCGAATCAGCTTCAGCCCGCCTTCTCTGATTTCCACGGTAATAGCCGTAGCTCCTGCGTCAATCGCATTTTCCACCAGCTCTTTCACCACCGACAGCGGACGCTCCACTACCTCGCCGGCTGCAATCTGATTGACTGTCAGTGCGTCTAATTCTCGAATTTGCTTGCTCATTACTTTCCTTTCTATCCGCCGCTTTTTACCGGCTTTGCTTATCCGGCTGCCGTTTTTGCTTTGTCCTTCGATTTTGCCGCTCAGCTTTAGTCCTTTTTAAGACTTTCCGCCTGTTTTCCGCTGCTTAGCCCATAACTACCGGATTGCCGTTTTTTTCTATTGCTTACCCGTCCAGCCGTTTCAGCGCTTCTTGCTGATAAGGCTTAAAAGCCGAGGGCAAAGATAGCTCCTGCCGAATCATCCGGCTATCCGCCCAGACTGCCGCTTGCCCGGTCAATTCAAAGGACTGACCATCTACCGCCATAGCTGCCACTTCACCTGCCTGCACATGATAATCTCCGCCCATTTCCGCCACCAAATCCGGCTCCGGCAAACGAATCCAATATGCCGTCATATCCCATTCCAAATGACTGAAAATATGCCTTGCGGGTGGCAACGCCTCTATTTCCGCAGTTACCGCCGCCAGTACCGAAAATTCCTCGGCTAACTGTGCCCGAATCTCTTCCTGATTGCAATGACCCAATAACCCCGGAAATTCCCATAACCCCGCCAGCACGCCTTTGTTCCTGCGCCGACAAAGTCTGACCGCTTCACCCTGCTGAATAATTAAAATCGTTCTCGTCTCAACTTTTCGGCTTTTCTTTTCTTTTTTTAAGGGATAGCGCATCACTTCGCCGGCCGCCTTCGCCCGGCAAAAATGCGCCGCCGGGCACTCTCCGCATAACGGCCGCCCATTCGGCAGACAAATCAGCGCCCCGATATCCATCACCGCTTGGTTAAAATCGCCGGCACGATTTTCCGGTAAATAAGCAGCAATCATAGCGCGCAGTTCATTTTTGGCCGTTTGCCGACTAAAGTCCTCTGCTCTCGCCCAAATCCGGCTAAATACCCGAATCAGATTGCCGTCTAACGCCACCTCTGGCTGACCAAAGGCAATCGCCGCAATCGCTGCCGCCGTATATTCGCCGATTCCTGCTAATTGCAGCAGCTCCGCTTTGGTTTCCGGCAAGCGCCCGTTATACTCTGCCATAATCTGACCGGCAGCTTTTTTTAAATT
>CAUUKX010000118.1:0-5571 GCA_963545585.1 uncultured Lachnospiraceae bacterium | reverse complement strand
AATGCAAGGCCGCCCGGCCAAAGGATTTATCGACTCTTGACATCCCCTCAAATTTTTTTATTAAAAAACCGCCCTTGACCGCAATTCTATCCCAGTCAAGGGCGATTCGTTACTATATTTTTACGCTCCGCCTTCCGTCTGATCCCCCCACGGATAATAGCGGTGCACTCGGGTTCCGGCACTGCCCGCCAGACAAAGCTGGCCAAGACCGGTTACTTCTTCTTTCAAGCCGTCTTTTTTCGGATCGGCATAAGTTTCATACCACTGATCCAACTGCCGGTGCAGTTCCAGCACTTTTTCCTCATATTCGGGCTGACCGTACAAATTATGCTCCTCACCCGGATCGGCCGCTAAATGATAAAGCTCATGCTGTCCGTAAGCGTAATGATGGACATACTTCCACTCCTTTTGCCGAATCATCCGGACCGGACCGTATTCGTCAAAAATAACCACCGACTCCCGGCCGTCCGCCTCTTCGCCTTTCAGCAGCGGCAGAAAACTCTTGCCCGGCAAACCCGCCGGCAATTCTGATGAAAGTCCCAGCAAGTCCAGCAGAGTCGGGAAAAAGTCATAGGCGCTGACCATTTCCTCACACACGCTGCCTGCCTGAATCAATGGCGGATACGCAATCAAAAACGGCACCTTAACCGAAGTATCATACATATTAAGCGGGAATGTCCCGTTGCCCTTGCCCCAAATGCCGTGATGCCCCATATTCATGCCGTTATCGGCGGCAAAAATCAGGACGGTATTCTCTGACAACCCTTTTTCCTCCAATTTCGCCAAAATCCGGCCAATCTGCTCATCCATTGCGCTGACTGCGGCAAAGTAGCCTCTTAGGTTTTCATGGCGTTTCGCTCGGCCGTTTTGCTTGCCGACCGCCATATCGGGGTGATCCGGCACGTCCGGGATACTGGCAAAATCACAGCTGTCATAATAATCAATCCATTTCTTGGGATGGTGTTCGGCTCCCCACGGCGAATGCGGCGCGGTATAATGAACGCTTAAATAAAACGGCGTTTCCGCATCGGCCGACAGCTGATCCAACATCAACAGTGCCTTATCCGTAATCAGTTCAGTTACATACTCACCCTCTTTAACTGTAATTTTACCATTTTCCACAATATCCGGCCGGTAATAATGACAGCCCCCCTTGCCGATGGTATACCACTCCCGAAAACCGTGCTGCGGCGTAATACTGTCGCCCAAATGCCATTTACCGGACAGTGCGCAGTGATAGCCATGCTCCGCTAAAATATCGGTGTACGCTGTCTGACCGGCCAAGTACTGAATTGGCTTGCGTTCATCGGCATAACCGCCATAAGGATTTTGCTCGCCCTGCTGCCTAAAAATGTCAGCATCGACATTGCCGGAGCGAATCCAGTCATGCACCCCATGCTGCGACGGAATCCGGCCAGTCAGGAGCGAAGCTCTGGCCGGTGAACAGACCGGCGAAGCGCAGAAAAAGCTGTTCATCTGCATACCCTGTTCGGCGATTTTATCTAAATTGGGCGTATGCAGTTCCGGCGTGCCGCCTCGGCCAAACGCCCATGCACCCTGATCATCGGATAATATAAATAAAATATTCGGTTTTTTCATGTTTTTCCTCCACAACTAAACTCACCATAAGCCAGCTCTCGCCAAAAAGGAAAGCCGGCTTATAATTTCACGGTTTTTTTCTATTTTTTGCTGCTTTTATAAATCTCGTTGATTTCTTTCAGCAATTCCTCGCCGCCCTGCTTGCGCCATTCTTCGGACAGCTTTTTGATGCCGTCCTCAATGCCGATTTTGCCTTGAAGCATATCCGAAAAATACTGAACCTCAATATCCGCCAGCATACCGCCATTTTTCACTTCCAGCGGTGTCTTGGTGGAAATTAAGTTCTTCACCTGACAGGCGGTTGCCAGTTCCACCGACTCCAGTGCCCGGTCTCTGGCTGGTTCGGTTTCCGGCAAATAACTGCTTTCCAGCGGCCAGAAGAATACGCCCCAAGCCAGTGCGTGCGCCCAGCCGTTCGGCGAAAAAGCATCCTTGGCTCTTTCTTCTTCATTTAAAACAATCTTATCGCCGTCCTTGGTGTAATGCACACCCTCAATGCCAAGACGCACCAGATCGATACCTTCTTCCGACAGAAGCAGGTCAAGCAAAGCAACTGCCTTTTCCGGTGCCTTGCAGTCCGCAGTAACGCAGGTATACATTCCGTTCTTGCCCTGTTTACTCAAGCCGAACTTTCCGTCCGGACCTTTCGGAGCCATGCCATAAGCAATGCTGGCATCCGGATAAAGCTGCTTTAAGCTGCTTTCAATCCGATTGACATGACGGAACAGAGCCGCCTGCATTGCGCCGGTCTTACCCTGATAAAACTTTTCTTCTTTTTTCGGGTTGGTGTTAAGCATCAGTTCCGGGTCAATTGCTCCGGCATCCCACAATTCCTTGATATATTTCATGGCTTCCACATAGGCCGGATCTTCAAAGAAAGGAATAACATTGCCGTCTTTGTCCAGCGAGTAATCGGCATAAGGTATGCCGTAGCCAAAGAATACCCACTCAAAGGGGCTGCCGTTGCTGCCCGGTTTAGTAGCCGTATAACCATAAGTATCGTCCTTGCCGTTGCCGTCCGGGTCATTTTTGGTAAACGCCAGCAGCACTTCCTTCATTTCCTCTAAAGTGGTCGGATATTTCAGGTTCAGCTTATCCAGCCAGTCCTGACGCATGACGACTAAAGTATTGGCGCTCTTAAACTGAGTGATAAAAGGCACGCCGTAGTGCTTGCCATCGGTCAAATCCCAGGCATAATCCTCATCCAGTCTTTTTTTCAAAGCCGGCGCAGCCGCTAAATAATCGTCCAAAGCAATGACCATGCCATCTTTCACCCATTGCTGAGTGGCACTGGTGCCAAAAGCGCCGGTAACAATATCCGGGAGCGATCCGGAGGCCATAGCCACATTGACCTTCTCAACCGATCCTTCCGGTACTACTTCCACTACCAAATCAATTCCCAATTTGTCTTCAATCGCTTGAATAACTCGGTCATTTTCCTCAATCGGCTTGGCCGCCGCGTCACCCGTGGTCAGCCAGCGCAGCGTTGGCCGCTCTTCAGCTTTCTTCTTCTCCTCTTGCGGCGCAGTCGTGCCACAGGCCGAAAGCAGCAGCACCAAGGCCAACAGCAAACCGATTATTTGGCTTCCGTGTTTTTTACCCCTAACTTTCATTTTGCACCTCTTTCTCTTCCTTTTTATTGTTTTATCACTCTACTTTCTCCAGATAAAATGCTTTTCGCTTTTCAGCCAGCGCCAGCCTATAAGGGCTGCCCTACAAACGGAAGAAAGCCGAGTAATTAAAGTAACCAATGTTTTGGATTTGTGCTCCATTGACTTGTCTGCTTCTTTTGTTATTTTATCTTGTTTTATAGATAAAATCAAGCAAACCATAAAAACCGAGATTTTTTCTTGTCAAAAGAAGAACTGCCATGCTTTTCAATTTTTATCCCTTCACTGCACCCAAAAGCGCCCCCTTGGTAAAGTATTTCTGGAAAAACGGATACATACACATGATCGGGATAATCGCCATCATCACCGCCGCCATCTTCATCGGCTGTCCCAGCAAAAACAGGTTCTCACCGCCGGACGAATACGCCGCATCGTTTTCAAACAGCATCGAGCGCAGGAAAAGCTGAAGCGGCCATTTTTTCTTTTCATTGATGTACATAACCGCCGCAAAAAACTCATTCCAGTTAGCCACTGCGTAAAAGAGTGAAATCGTAGCCAGCGCCGGTTTGGAAATCGGCAGCATGATGCGGAACAGCACACCGATATCGGTGCAGCCGTCTAAGAAAGCCGATTCTTCCAACTCGCGCGGCAGGGAATGAAAAAAGTTTCTTAAAATAATCAAATTATAGGTATTGATTGCCGAAGGCAAAATCATTGCCCACAGCGAGTTCATTAATTTCAGCTTTTGAATCACGATATACAGCGGAATAATACCGCCGGAAAACATCATGGTAAAGACCGCAAAAAACATCAGTACCCGCCGCCCCTTTAAATAGGTTCGGGACAGGACATACGCTGCCATCGTGGTAATCAGCATATTGATGGATGTTCCCACTAAAGTGATGAAAATACTGTTGGCATAGGACTGCCACAGCTCCTTTTTGCCCAGCATATACAAATATCCGTCAAAAGCCCATTCGCCCGGCCACAAATGAATCCCGGAGCTTAAATAACTTTTGACCGAAGAAACCGATACAATCAAGCAATCCCAAAACGGATACAGCGTCAAAAACGCCAACAACACCAAAAAAGCAATATTTACAGTATCAAAAATATGACTGCCAACCGAGCGCCGAATTTTATTCTTATTTCTCATTAGAAAATGCCCTCCTCGCCAAAGTGCCGAGCGGCTCGATTAGCCATCACCAGCAGCAGGAAGTTGACAATCGACTTAAACAGACCAACCGCCGCCGCCAGTTCAAACTTGCCCTCAAAAATACCCACCCGATAGACATAGGTGTCAATAATATCGGCCACCCCATAAACGCCGGGATGATACAGCACAAAAATTTGTTCAAAACCCGCCTGCATCAGGCTGCCGATTCTGGTAATCAGCACAACGATAATGGTCGAGCGGATTGCCGGCAGGGTAATGTACCACAGCTTATGCCAGCGATTGGCGCCGTCAACGGTTGCCGCCTCATAATACTGCGGATTAACCCCGGCCAAGGCCGCCAAATAAATGATGGTACTCCAGCCAAAGGTTTTCCAGATCATGGATGCGACGATCGTTGGAATAAAAAACTTTTCACTGGTCAAAAACGGAATCGGAGCAAAGCCCAGCGCCGTAATAACAGCATTGACTGCTCCGCCGTCCGAAGACAAAAGATTGGTCAGGATACCGCCCAAAATAACCCACGAAATGAAATTGGGAATATAAATACTGGTTTGCACTACTTTTTTTAACTTATGCGAGCGCAGCTCATTTAGGAGAAGCGCAATAATAATCGGAAAAGGAAATCCAAAAATCAGCCGGGTGAAGCTGATGGAAATGGTATTCCAAAAAACGGAATAAAACTTTTCCATCCCGAAAAGCTCCCGAAAAACTTCAAAGCCAACCCAGGGACTGCCTAAAATCCCCAGTCTCGGGTTAAAGTCTTTCAGCGCAATGGTGGCGCCGTACATGGGAATATAGCAAAAAATGATATAATATACCGCCGCCGGCAAAAGCATGGCATAGAGCCATTTATGCCTTTTTATATATTTCCATAACTCTTTTCTGTTTTGCCGTTTCAGCCCGCTTTGCTTTTTCGGCTCAATTGCTGCTGTTACCATTTTAACCCCCTTTATCGCTTTTTTCAATGATGTTTTTTTGTTCAACCTTAAGGAAACAAAATAAATTTGCTCCCAACTTGCACCGGGTTTGCGTGAGTGCAAGAGAAAATCCTGCGGATTTTCTCTCCGCTCCAGCGCTCATATAAGTTGCTCGCAAAATCCGCTCGCGCACGCCAGCGTGCTCCGCTCCTTTTGCTCCCAACTTGCACTCACGCCTTGTTACACAACATTGTATCAAAAAATTAAG
>CAUUKX010000117.1:0-5571 GCA_963545585.1 uncultured Lachnospiraceae bacterium | reverse complement strand
TTATGTTACTTGGCCTCTGAGTACTAGGTTTTTAGAGAAACGACGAAAGTCAGGTTATATATGAATTTTTGTATGTCGTCAAGAAAAATCAGAAGTTTTAATCGATGAAGCAAAAACCGAAGAAGAACAACCTGCACCTCAAAAGCCAAATGGGACTATGATAAAAAGATTATATGAAAGATTTGAACGCTGGCAGGAAATCTGGCGGTGAAAACTAGATGATAAGCTCTAACACAGGCTCAATACCAAAAAATATTTTGATATTCTCAAAGCCTGAAAGAGCGGCAAATGCGCAGCATTTGATCTGATGGTGAAAACCGGATGATAAGTCCTAGTTTGTTTAATTGAAAATAGCAGCTTGCAAAACAGTAAATCAAAAAAGGTTTACTGTTTTTTTCTTTGCTTAAAATGGAAATTAGCAAGATTATAAAACCATTAAATTCGCAAAGAGGGACTTCCTAATTATTTTCAGATTTGGTATAATAAAGGCACTGTCTGGGCAGAAGTGGCGGCACTTCGCTCAGGGGAAAGTTGAGTGAAAAAGCAGGCATTCGGCTTGATAGAGATAGAAGCCTGAAAGATACCGGACAGGCGGGCATCAGGAGGTTAAAAATGAACTTTGGGAAACAAGGAAGAAAAAAACAAAAAGAGCAGCTTCATTCAAAAACAAAAAAAACAACCAATTTAATTAATTCGCTGGTTTTGAAAGTAATTGTTTTTGCGGTGGTTATTGTCGGCGTGCTGGGCGGTGCGGCGGCAATCGGTGTTTATAAGGCAATCATTGATAAAGCGCCGAGCATTGACAATATTTTGGAAACGGTAGTGCCAGTTGGTTATGCCTCGATTATTTATGATCAGAACGGCAATGAAATTCAAAAGCTGTCCGCAGCCAATGCTAATCGGATTTATCTGGAATATGAACAGATTCCGCAATGTATGATTGACGCCGTGGTAGCAGTTGAGGATGAAAGATTCTGGCGGCATAACGGTTTTGATATGTATGCCTTTATGCGGGCGATCGTAGCTAATGTCAAGAGCCGGAGCTTTTCTGAGGGCGGTTCGACCCTGACGCAGCAGGTTGTTAAGATGAATGTCTTAAAAGACCCGGGTAAAAAAATTGAACGTAAGCTACAGGAGCAGTATTTGGCAGTGCAGCTGGAAAAAAAGCTGGCCGAGGACGGCCGGGGCAAGGAATATGCCAAGAAGAAGATTTTGGAACTGTATTTAAATTCTGCGCCGTTCGGCAAGAACAGTAACGGCGTGCAGACTGCGGCACAGACCTATTTTAACAAAAATGCCTGGGAACTGACCGTTGCGGAGGCGGCCTGTATTGCCGGCGTTGCGAATGCACCCAGCCGGTACGATCCGATTAGCAAGCCGGAAAACAACCGGGAGCGGCAGCAGCGGATTTTAAAGAAAATGCTGGAGCAAAAATATATCACTCAGGCGGAATACGATCAGGCCATCAATGAGGACGTGTACGGCAATATCCGCAGCATTAATCAGCAGCTATCCGGCAATCTGTCCAATTACACCTATTTTGTGGACGAGGTCATCCTGCGGCTGGCCGAGGATTTGCAAATTCAAAAGAATTATACCGAAGCGCAGGCCTATCGTTTGATTCACAGCGGCGGATTAAGTATTTATGTAACGCAGGACCTCAGTATTCAAAAAAAGTTAGACGATGTTTATGCCGACGATAAGAACTTTTTCCCGAACGGCAATCACAACGAAGTCAAATTGATGTATTCGCTCTCGACCAAACGCGGCGAGGAAGTAACCCATCACTACAAAGAAGGGGAGTTTAAGGATAAAGCGGCGGCTGAAGCCTTTATTGTCCAATATAAGCAGGAGCTGGGCTTTGCCGAAAGTGAGATATTAGCGGAAAAGGCGGTTTATGTGCCGCAGCCGCAGTCGGCCATGGTGATTATGGATTATCATACCGGCGAGGTCAAGGCGCTGACCGGCGGCCGGGGCGATAAGTCCGGCAACCTGACCTTTAACCGGGCAACGCAGGCGCAGCGTCAGCCGGGCTCGACTTTTAAACCGGTAGCTGCCTATGCGGCTGCTTTGGATGCCAAGGGCTATACGTTGGCAACGACGATCAACGATGCGCCGGTGGCGATTAAGCTATCGAATGGTCAAAGCTATACGCCGAAGAACTGGAACAAAGTATATAAAGGATTGACCACCGTGCGGGAAGCAATTGCCCAGTCGATGAACATCATTGCGGTTCGGACAATTGCTGATATTACGCCGGAGCTGGGTTTTGAATATTTGAAAAAACTGGGCTTCAGTAAGCTGCAAGCCGAAGGCGATGCGGTTTACGCCATGCCGCTGGGCGGTATCCGGACGGGTGTGACACCGCTGGAAATGACAGCCGCCTATGGGGCGATTGCTAATAAAGGCGTGTATATTGAACCGATTTTTTATACCAAGGTGTTAGACGATAAGGGAAATGTGCTGATTGATAAAACGCCGGAAAGCCATCAGGCAATTAAGGAAACAACCGCTTTCCTGCTGACGGATGCAATGCTGGACGTTGTCCGCAAGGGAACCGGTACGACGGCAGCGGTCAAGGGTATGACCATCTCCGGTAAGACCGGAACGACGCAGGATTCAAATGACCTCTGGTTTGTCGGATATAGCCCCTACTATGCAGCGGCGATTTGGCTGGGTTATGACCAGCCCAAGAGTATGAACCATATTTCGCAGAGCACGCATAATTTGATTTGGGCCAAAGTAATGGCGGCGGTACATGAAGGACTGCCGAATAAGAGCTTTGAAGTGCCGGCCGGTATTGTTCGCCGTCCGGTTTGCGCCGAGTCGGGTTTGATGCCGGTTGAGGACCTTTGTAATTTGGACGAGCGGGGCGGAACGGTGATTGAGGAATATTTTGCGGTCGGAACAGAACCGACCGAGCCGTGCGATGTGCATAAGGCGGTGGAAATTTGCAGCGTATCGGGACTTTTTGCCACCGAGTTTTGTCCGCCGGAACTGGTTCAGAAAAAAGTGATGATTCAAAGGCGGGAAAAGGATATGCCCAGCGGCTGGGATCCGTCAGTGCCGCTGCCAGTAGCCGATGCCGCTTATGAAATTCCGTTTTCCATGATTGGCGAATATTGCACGGTGCATGGCCCGCATACCAATGAGCAGCCGGGTAACGGCTTTTTTGACCCAGATTCTTCCGATGAAAATCACGATAACAGCAGTAGCGGAAATAACACCAATAGTACCAATAGTACCAATAACCCGAGTAACCAAAATAATGAACGAACGAATCCAGAGCCGAATGTAAATACCGGGCATAAAGAACCCAATTCTTCTGAAAATGGACACCGGCAGAATACGCCAAGCCAAGAAAAACCCAAAAATCAAAAGCCGGACAGCGGATTTTTTGAGTAAAAATTTCGTTTCCGCTGAGTTAATAGAATAGCCGGTCAGCCTCTTTGAGCAGCAGGCTCTGCGATGAAAAAGAAGTTTTGGTGGTTGGGATAGCGGAAACGGGTGAGCTGGACCAGAACAAAAAAAGACTATACGGACTGCTCGCCCGGGCAGAAGTGCGCAGCGCTTCGAGCAGGGGAAAGTTGAGTACATAAGAAGGCTGTTGGCAGACAGGAAAGGAATGGTAATGAACGCAGAATATAACGGGGAAGTGCAGAATCATTTGAAGGTAACGGATTTTTTCGGACAAAATGTGTTTGATGATTTGACTATGCGGCGGCGGCTGCCGAAAGACGTTTATAAGAAGTTAAAGAAAATGATTGACAGCGGCGAAGATCTGGATGCGGGCGTAGCCAATGTAGTAGCCAGTGCGATTAAGGACTGGGCGATTGAAAAGGGGGCGACCCATTACTGTCATTGGTTTCAGCCGATGACCGGCCGGACGGCGGAAAAGCATGAGTCCTTTATTGAACCCTTTATCGGCGGCGGGATTTCGATGGAGTTTTCCGGCAAACAGCTGATTAAGGGCGAACCGGATGCGTCCTCTTTTCCCAACGGCGGCCTTAGGGCGACCTTTGAGGCCAGGGGCTATACGGCATGGGATGCAACTAGTCCGGCCTTTATCAAGGATAAAACGCTGTATATTCCAACCGCCTTTTGCTCCTACTGGGGCGAAGCGCTCGATGAAAAAACTCCGCTGCTGCGCTCCATGCAGGCAGTCAGTCGGGAGTGTCTGCGGGTGCTGCGGGCGATTGGCGATACCGAAACCGAAAAAGTCACCCCCTCGGTCGGGGCTGAGCAGGAATATTTTTTAATTGACAAGCGCCTGTACCAAAAGCGCAAGGATTTGATTTTGACCGGCCGGACGCTGTTTGGGGCCAATCCGCCCAAGGGGCAGGAAATGGAAGATCACTATTTTGGCAGCATTAAGGAAAATATTGCTGCGTTTATGAAAGAGCTGGACATTGAGCTATGGAAAATGGGCGTTTATGCCAAGATTAAGCACAATGAGGTTGCTCCGGCTCAGCATGAGATTGTGCCGGTTTTTTCGGTGGCCAATATTGCAGCTGACCATAATCAGCTGGTAATGGACACTTTGGTTAAGGTGGCCAATCATCATGGCTTGGTTTGCCTTTTGCATCCCAAGCCATTTGAGGGTGTTAATGGCTCGGGCAAGCACTGCAACTGGTCGCTGGGCACGGAAAGACGGAATCTTTTAGAGCCGGGCGAAACGCCGCATCAAAACACCAAGTTCCTTTTGATCTTATCGGCGGTGATGGCGGCTGTTGACGAATATGCGCCGCTTCTGCGGGCATCGATTTCCAGCGCTGCCAATGACCGGCGGCTGGGCGGGCATGAAGCGCCGCCGGCGATTATTTCCATTTATTTGGGCGATCAGCTGTCCGATATTATCCGCCAGATTTTAGAGGGTGATTTGCGGGCGTCGAAGGTGAAAGATGTGCTGGAGCTGCATGTTGACAGTATTCCCACGATTTTTCAGGACGTGACCGACCGCAACCGCACTTCGCCGTTTGCCTTTACCGGCAATAAGTTTGAGTTTCGGATGTGCTCGTCATCGGCTTCAATTGCCGGGCCCAATATTACACTCAATACCATTGTCGCCGAACATCTGCGGCGGATTGCCGATCGGCTGGAAAGAGCAGAGGATGTGGCGGCCGAGCTGAAAGCGGTCATTACTGAGAATATCCGTGAACATCAGCGCATTATTTTTGACGGCGACGGTTATTCCAAAGAGTGGACGGAGGAGGCCAAACGGCGCGGTCTGCCGGTGCTGCGGACGTCGGTTGATGCTTTTCTGGAAATGTGCCGGCCGGAATTCATTGAAGTGTTTGACCGTAACGGCGTGATGTCGCCCAAGGAAACGCTGGCCAGAGCGGAAATCATGCTGGAAGATTATTGCAAGGTCATCAATATTGAAGCCAAGACGATGATTGAAATGGCGCGCAAAGAGATTTTGCCGGCCTGCTATGTTTATGCCCGGCAGGTAGCGGAAAATCTGCGGCGTTTAGCCGACTTTACGCCGGAAGAGTTTTTGGCGGAGGAAAAAAATAATTTGCTGCGCATCCTGCGTTACTGCGGTGAAACGCAAAAGCATACGGCCGGGGT
>CAUUKX010000116.1:0-5609 GCA_963545585.1 uncultured Lachnospiraceae bacterium | reverse complement strand
CCTCACTTTCTTGTAGTAGCATATAGGATTTTATTTCGAGTGCATCAGCAATCTTTAATTTAGATTATGCTACCGTATATTAAAACAAGTCCAACTATCCTGTTGAAGCCAAGCAGGAACGGGTCAATTGCTGGAAATAGGGTGAACAAAATGCAGTAGGTTTGATGCAAGAAAGAATATCCTTTGGCTTTGCGATTACCGGTAGATAGCCTTTTTGAAATTGTTTTACAAAAACGAAAAATTTGTTCTTTTTTATTTCTGGAAACTCTGGTATAATCATTCATGAGCAAACCCCTTTCTTTTGTGTTGGTTTTTTGTGATGAATTAATTATACCAAAAGATTGCGCAGTTTGCTCGTTTTATTTTGTGTTTTTTGCATTTTGGGGATAACTATCTTGCATTTTTTGGATTTTGTTTGTTCGGGGTAAAAAAAAACAGGGAAACTCAAATAAAAAAGGGATTGACATTATATATATATATATATAATGGTATTGTCAATAAAAATAAATTATGAAAGGAGGTGAGCTAATGAGTAAATGGTCTATTGCGATTAGAGACAGGCAAACTGGTAAAACAGAAACGGTATGGATTGAAGCTAAAACCAGAAGTGAAGCACGTGCGATTGCCATAGAAAGATTTGGCATTTCACACGAGGTATTGTAAAGTAAAACTTAAATCAAATGAAAAGCAAAAAGCAGCAGCAAGCGATTATTCCATCGCTTGCCGCCGCCTTTTTTATTTTTTCCTATTTCTTACCCGTTCAGCGCCCGGTCAACATTGCGGATGAAGTCCTGTGCGTTAGTAACCATTGACACGGCGGTTAAAGTACCACGGTCGGACAGCTTATTGACAGCAAATTCCTGAATATCAACCGTATACATATAAACCGGCCGAACCACGCCGTCAAACACATTATACGACGGGGTCATATTGCCGGTGGCAATCGTAAACAGGATTGCACCCATCATCATAATGGTTGAAGTCTTGCGGGCATGACTGCGCATGACATTTTGTGCATCATACACATTGTCAATCGTTTCCGGCAGGCCAAAACGGTCGCGAATCGTACCGGACAGAACAAAAGGCACGTTCTTTTCAACGCAAGCCTTGATAAAACCATCTTTAACTTTCCCCGATTCAACCAACGCTTTGGTTGAGCCGTATTTTCTGGCTAAATTAATAGCGGCGTACATATTTCTGGTCGTGTTCTGTTCCCGGGTAAAGTGCTTTTGTCCCCAGGTCGTTCCAAAAATACCGCGCTCCAAGTCAAACGCCGCTGTTTCCGTGCCACAGAAAATCGCCTGCACATAGCCCTCACGAATCAGCCGCTCTAAGGCCGCCCGCGAATCCCGATCAAGCGCCAGTGCCGAACCGACAATCAGGGTAACGTAGCCCTTATGCGCTTTTTCATAACGCAGCACTTCATATAAGGTATCATAGTCGATAGAAAATGCGGTTTCTCTGGAACGTCCCGCCCGAAAAGCAAAGGTATCGGCTTCGGCGTCTGTTTCCAAAAAGCCCTGCGTCCAAACATAAATTCCTTCCGAGGCATCCTCCGTCCGACCGATAACGACCTTATCGCCTTTCTTCAAATTCCGGAATTCAACAATATCAACTTTTTCCTGTCCGGGGGTGTCAACCGCTACGCAGACCGTATCCATCCGCGACTGCTCCGCCAAAACCCATTTGCCGTTAATCTTAAAGTATTCTGGAAAAACCGACAGGGCATGATAATTCCGAGGACTAAGCCCATCTTTTTCCACCGCTTCTACGGTAATGTTCGGCGCTTTCTGCAAAAACTCCTGTGTAAAATCAGGATGGTGATATTTTGGCATTTCAAAGTTCATCGTCCCATCTCTCCTTTCCTTGCTTCTTCTTTTTTATCCAAACCGGCATATTCCATTTCCGGCAGCTCCATCGCCGCCGTCAGATTCTTATCGGCCGGCTTGACCAAAGCTTTTTCGCAGTTGACCACAAAATCCTGAACATTGGTAATCATCGGCACAAATGCCATATTTTCCCTAGCTGCGCCAACTTTATTGGCTACGTTTTCGGTAACATCAATTACATACATATAAACCGGCGTTACCTTGCCGTCTGGTCGTTTCCGATAGCCCGATGCCATATTTGCGACCGACATGTTATGCAGCATAGTAGCCAGCCCGATAATCAGGGTGGCTTCATTGAGCTGTTCCTTCGTGGCCGTCAGTGCTGCTGTAACCTCTTTATAAACCTCCGGCAGCGGCCCGTCATCACGAATCGAACCAGACAGCACAAAGGGAATATCCATATCCGACAAGGTTTTAATAATACCGTCCTTGACATTGCCCGACGCAATAAAATCCTTAATCGAACCAATTGTCCGCACTTCATTTAACAAGTCCAAATGGTTGTAATGACCCATCGGCACATTTTCCTGAGTATAAATGTTTTGCCCCAAAGCCGTCCGCAAAAAGCCGCCCTCTAAGTCATGTGTGCACATCGCATTCCCGGCCAGCAGACAGTTGATATAACCGTTTTCTGCAAGGCGGTTGAGCGCCACCCGGGTATCGTAGTCAAACACCACTGACGGCCCCAAAACCCATACGATTTTGCCGTTATGCTCTTTTTCATATTCCATCAGCTGAAACAGAAAATCATAATCCTCGGAAAAAGAAGTTTCTACTGCCTTGCCCGGCGCAGAATATACCCAATCCGGGAAACCTTCACGGTAAACTAAAATCCCCTCGCTGCCGTCCGTTTTCTGACCAACCGCCACTTCCTGTCCTTTTTTTACATCGCGCAATTCCGTAATGCGAACGCCTTTGTTGTCTTTCACCGCTACACAATTAAGAGAATTATGATCAGGTAAAATCCATTCGCCGTTTACCTTATAAAAAGTCGGCATATGCGACGTCAGATAAAACTCATCCGGCGCTACACCATCCATTTCCGCTGCCACAAAGTGAACTTCCGGCGCATTTGCGTATTCTTTTCGGGTAAAATCCGGATACACAAATTCTGGTAACTTAAATCCCATTTTTTAACCTCCTTGATTATTTCTTAACAAGTTTCCTTTTATTTTACGAAGCCGACAAATCGGCACAATCGCTTTCCATTTTAATCATCCCTTCTCCATCAAGCGCCAGCCGCACCGCCGCAAAAGCGGTCAGCCCGCCGGCAAAGCTCTGCATGGAAAGAAGTGTAATAATTTCCTTTTCTATCATCCTGTTCAGCAGTCCCGCACCCATGCCCTGCGCATAGACCCGTTCCGCTAAAAAGCCGGGTAATGTTTTCTCCCATTTTAGCCGGATATGACCGGCCGCCAGCTCCTCCGCCAACTGCCGGAGCTGAAGCTCAGCTAACTCTTTCAGTTTGGGCAGGTCAAAAGCGTTCAGCGTATACTCGCTGTCTGCGGCCTGCACCAAGTCATTCGGCAGCGATATCCAGCCGCTGTCGCTTTCGGCGGATGGCTCTGTCGTTAAAAAAATCATGGTATTTTTAAAATCAATCCGCCGGCCGCGGTTATCGGTCAACACACCGGCCGCCATAATCTGGCGGATAATGCCCTGCACTTCCCGCTGCGCCCGTTCAGCATGGTCAAAGACAATCACGCTGTAGGGCTTCGTTCGAACCGCTTCGGTCAGATTCCCGCCCTGCTCATGACCAACATAACCGGGCGGTGCGCCAATCAGCTTGGTAACCGACGATTTATCGGTATATTCGCTCATATCCAAGGTAATCAGGCTTCTTTCCCCGTCAAATAAGTAATCTGCCGTCAATTTGGTCAGATAGGATTTGCCGGTGCCAGACGACCCGCACAAAATAAAGCTGCCCATTGGCTTTTGGCGTGGCAGCAAACCGGACTGCGCCCGGATATAGGCATTGATAATTCCGTCTATCGCTTCGTCGCCGCCTATCATCTTCCGGCGCATACTTTCCTGAATTTCAGCGATATGCGCCAGCTGATCGCTTTCCAACCGCTGTTTCGGGCTGCCAGACAACTTAGATACAATCTCTCTGACCTCCTCAACGCCCACCTCGGACGGCAGCGGAAAAGCCTCTCCCGCTTCCTCCAGCCGCACCAAAGCAGCCTGCGTTTTCTCCAGCACCGGCAAAAGCTCCGCCAAATCAGCAAAGCGATGCTCGGCTTTGGCCTCTTCCATTTGCAGTTGCAAAAGCTCCTGATCGCGCCGCAGTCGTGCCATTTCCGTCTGCCGGCTTTTTTCAGCCTGATAGGCCTTTTCCATCCGGTCAAACTCGGCTGTCAAAGCGGCAATCTTTTCTTCTAACTCTGCCAGACGATACTTTGAAACCTTGTCCTGTTCCTTCGCCAGTAAAATCCGCTCCGTTTCCAGCTGCACCAAGCTGCGATGTGTTTCTTCCAGCGCCGCTGGCCTTTCATCGCGGTACATCCGCACCAGCGCTGATGCTTCGTCAATCACATCAATCGCCGTATCGGGAAGCCGCCGCTCGGTCAGATAGCGCTTAGCTAACCGCACCGCTTCAATAATCGCCGGATCACTGATTCGGACGGTATGATGATGCTCATACCGGGTTTTTAGTGCCCGCAAAATCGAAATTGCCGCCTCCTCCGACGGCTCCTCAACCAATATTTTTTGAAAGCGCCGGTCAAGCGCTCCATCTTTTTCAATATGCAGCCGGTATTCCTCAATGGTGGTTGCTCCAATCAGAAGGAGCTCACCCCGGGCTAACATCGGCTTTAAAATATTGGAAGTATCCATCGTCCCGGAGGTATTACCCGAACCGATAATATTATGCAGTTCGTCAATAAACAAAATAATCCGCCCGTTCGAGTTCTTAATGGTTTCTAAAATTTGCTTCAGTCTTTCCTCAAAATCGCCGCGGAACTTAGCCCCGGCAATTACCGCCGTCATATCAAGCGCAAAAACCAGCTTGTCTTTTAATGGGTCAGGAACATCGCCCTTCACAATCCGCTGAACAATCCCCTCGACAATCGCCGTTTTGCCTACCCCCGGTTCCCCAATCAGCACCGGATTGTTTTTGACCCGGCGTGACAAAACCCGAATGGCCGAACTGGTTTCCTCCTCTCGGCCAACCACTTCGTCCAGTTTGCCGGCCTGTGCTTCCTGATTTAAGTTGCGCCCGTACTTGGCCAAAGTCTTTAGAGACTCCTCGGAAATCCCATTGGCAAATGCACTGCTCCAGCGGCGCACTAATTCTTTGCGCAAAGCATCATAGCTTAATCCGTGAACTCCAGCTAACTTTGCCGCCGCCATATCCTCTTCCCGCAGCAGCGCCAAAAAAAGATGGGTTACCGTTACCAAAGACTCGTACAAGTTGCGGCAAATCTCCTCGGCAATCAGCAGCGCTCTTTGGTACGAACGGCTGACATAAAGACTGGCAATCCCCTTAGCCGACCGGATTCGGCTGATCGCTTCCTCTAAATCCAGCGAAAGCGCCTTGGTAATCACACCCATTTCCGTCAGCACCCGCACAATTTCCGTATCGGGCTGGCGCAAAATCGCCTGCATCAGATGGAGATCCGTCACTTCCGCATTTTGATTTTTAATGGCCGACTGATGCGCTTCTTTAATCACATCAAGCGCTGCCTGTGAATATTTTGATTTATCCATAGTTTTCCTCTT
>CAUUKX010000115.1:0-5627 GCA_963545585.1 uncultured Lachnospiraceae bacterium | reverse complement strand
GGGAAAGTTGACCCATTTACTATACAATCTTTTTTTCAAAAAAGCAATACTTTTTTTGTTTTTGTTGACAGACTATAAATAGTAAAATGTGGAATTTTATTTTCATAAAGTGTTGAAAAATGTGTAAAATCAACTTTTGAAAATGCTGAAAAATGTGTAAAATTGATTTTCTTTTTTAGGAAAAACGTGAAAACAATCTTGTAATAAGGATTAAATTGTGATATGATAAAATCGTTCTTTACCACTCCACCGCTAAAGGAGGTTAATTTTGGAGCGAAATATTTTTCAGGATTTAATCCGCTGGAAACAAGATCCACACCGCAAGCCACTCATTCTTAAAGGCGCACGCCAAACCGGAAAAACATGGCTGATGTTGGAATTTGGAAAACGGTATTACCGGGATTTTGCCTATTTCAATTTTGACGAAGACCCCGGTCTTTTTTCTATTTTTGAAACAAACAAAGACCCCTTTCGTTTGATTGAACTACTTGGCCTTTTGACCGGAAAAAAAATTCGGCCGCAAGAAACTTTGATTATTTTTGATGAAATTCAAGAATGTTCTTCGGCTTTAAATGCTCTAAAATATTTCAAAGAAAGAGCACCGGAATACCATATTATTTCCGCCGGAAGTTTGCTTGGCGCTCTGCTGGCAAAGCCAAAGTCTTATCCTGTCGGCATGGTCAACTTATTGGAACTGTACCCTATGTATTTTGATGAATTTTTAGCAGCTATCGACCCTATGCTTTTTCAATACTACGCCGGAATCGAAAAAGATACCACCATTGAACAAATTTTTCATCAAAAATTATTGGAAGCATATCAATATTATTTAATTATTGGCGGTATGCCGGAAGCTATCAATACTTGGCTGACCACGAAAGATTATCAAAAAATCAGTCAGGTTCAAAAAGACTTGCTGGCTGTTTATGAAAATGATTTTGCCAAACACAACGGTAAAATTAACAGCGGCCGTTTGCTGCTTGTTTTCCGGAGTATTGTTTCGCAATTAGCCAAGTCAAACGAAAAATTTATTTATGGCAGTCTGCGGCCGGGTGCTAGGGCCAGAGAATTTGAAGAAGCGATTGAATGGCTGGTTTCTGCCGGTATGGTCAATCGAATTTGCAATGTTTCCAAACCGGAACAGCCTCTGGCCGCCTTTGAACAGCTTGCGCATTTTAAACTTTTTCTGTTTGATACCGCTTTGCTCAAGCAAATGGCTGGACTAGACAATTCTTTTCTTTTGCTGAACTCTGCTTATCAGTTCAAAGGGCAATTAACCGAAAACTATGTGCTGCAACAATTAACCGGACAATTCCCTGTCCGCCCTCGTTATTTTCACACCAAACAAGGAGAGATTGATTTTCTTTTGCCGCATAATGAGCTTATTATTCCGCTCGAAGTAAAAGCTGGCGAGCAAAAATCTGCCGCCAGCTTTAAAAACTATATCAAACACCGCCAACCACCGATTGCCGTTCGCTTATCGCAAATGGGCTATCAACGCAGCGGCCAAATTTGGAATATTCCCCTTTATCTATTGCCGAAGCTGCACCGGCTTTTACCGGCTGCCGACTCCTAAAACCGCAATGCCGTAGGCTGGCAGCATCAGCTTTTGCTCCTGCCAAACCGGTATTTCCTCCGCTTTCACCGTTAAAAAGCCAAGCAGCGCTTTGTCCTGCCATTTTTCCCTTGAAAAATCAATGGTTTTCGCTTCGGCCGAAAGATTATACACCAGTATTAGCGTCTGCTCCTGCCATGTTTTTTCCACGCAGGCAATGTCTTGATCCGAATAGGCCGCCAGCACTTTGGCTTTGCCGCGGGCAATCGCCGGCAGTTCCTGCCTTAAATGCAGGGCTTTTTGATAATAGCGGAGAAGCGAATCTCCATCCTGCTCCTGTACGCTAACCGGTGCTGCCGTCTGCTCAAAGCTGTCGGCGTCCGCCGGATTTTTCGCCCGGCCACGGCCAGTTTCATCCCAGAGCATGGCCGTCCGCTTATTTTCGTCCTTCGTTCCTTGACTAATCAGCCCAATCTCCTCGCCATAGTAGGTAAAACTGACGCCGGTCATGGTCAGGTACATTCCGGCTGCCGCTTTCATTTTGGCGGCATCGCCCTTAAAATAATTGGCCGCCCGAACATTATCATGATTGGCAATAAATAAAGCATCCCGATAGTTCGGATTTTTCGGTGCAAAGCTTTGTTCCAGCTTCACCATCGCCTCCGCAAAAGATTTGGCACTATGCCGATCGGCCTGCGCCTTGCGGTTCAGCACCTGTGCAATTTTACCCTCGCTGGTCGCCAGAGCAAAGTTAAAAAACGACGGCAGACCGCTGGCATAGTATTCGGCAATCTCCGGCAAAGCCGACCAAGCCTCACCGACCAAGTATACATCCGTCTTTTTACTCTGTGCGGTCTGTTCCAGCCAAGTTAAAAACTCAATGTTTTTTTGCGTCCGGCCGCTGAAATATTCTTTCACCGCATCCAGCCGAAATCCGGAAACGCCTTTTTCCAGCCAAAAATCCATGATTTTTTCAATCTCGGCTCGGACTTCCGGCTGATCCAGCGCTAAATCTGGCATTTCTCCCCAAAACACCCCCTCGTAATACCAGTCCGAACCGGAAAGAGGGTGATAGGATTTGCCCTTAGTCGCATCCTTGGTAAAAGTATAATAATTCACATACGGGCAATCCGCCGGATTCGGCTCTGCCCCTTTCGGCAATCCTTGCAGATATTCAGCGGCAGCCGTAAACCAAGGATGATCGTCAGCCGTGTGATTAACAACCAAATCCAGAATCAGGGCAATGTTCCGCTCTTTACAGGCAGCAAGCAAAGCTTCCATATCAGCCATACTGCCATAAGCCGGATCAATCCCATAATAATCCTTGACATCATATTTATGATACGTATCCGACGGATGCACCGGCATCAGCCAAATACCAGTAAATCCCATATCGGCGATATAGTCTAATTTTACCCGCACACCGTTTAAATCACCGTTTCCATCACCATCGCTGTCATAAAAAGAGGCGACAAAAATTTCATAATAATTCCGGTAATCGTCCTCTACGTTCTGAATGGAAACCGTCTTTTCCGCTCCGATGAGGGCTTCGGCTGTTTGGGGCACTTCCTTTGCTATCGCCGGATTTGGGAGATTTTCTGCATTTGCTGTGTTTGCGGTATTTTTGGTGTTTCCTGTATTTTTGGTGTTTTCAGTATTTTCTGTACTTTCGGTATGTTCTTTGCCTTGTGCGCTTTCGATTTTTTCTATGCCGCTCTTTTCTCCCTTTACAGTATCAGCCTGCGGATTCGCAGGCTGACAGGCAGTAAACAGTATTAAGAGCAAGCCAATCATCACTTGCTTTTTCATCATCCCTTGACCGCACCCGACATGCCTTCAGCATAAAAGCTTTGCAGATAAAGGAACAGGGTCGCAATCGGAATGGAGATGCAAACCGCACCGGCCGCAAAGGGCGCATACCAGTTGATGATATTTTCCTTGGTCAGCATGGTATAAAGTCCAACCGCCACCGTGTAGTAGTCCTGACTCGGCCCGATAATGACCTTGGCAAAAACGAAATCCAGCCACGGCGCCATAAAAGCACTGAGCAGTGTATACACAACAATCGGCTTAGACAGCGGAATCGTTACCTTGGTAAAGATTTGCCATTTGGTGGCGCCGTCAATCATCGCCGCTTCATCCAGCGCTTTGGGAATCGTATCAAAAAATCCCTTGGAAATGTAAAAGCCCAAGCCGGCCGTCCCGGAATAAGCCATAATCAAAGCCAAGTAAATCCGCGGCCCTTCGGTCAGTCCAAGTGCTTTCAAAATATAGTAAACCGCTATCATCGAGAAAAATCCCGGGAACATTCCCAGCACCAGTGCAATGTTCAAAAACGGCCGCCGCAGCTTAAAGCGCAGGCGCGACATACCATAGGACACCGCCAGCACAAAAAAGGTTGATACCAGACAGGAAAACACCGACACGATCAACGTATTGACAAACCATCTGGGAAAATTGAAAACATCGGTTTCAAAAAACAGCTTTTGGTAATTGGCCAAGGTATAGGCGCTCGGCCAAAACGAGTCGATATACTGCCCCTTTTGCACCCGGAAGGACAAAAGCACAATCCAGAACACCGGAAAAAGCCAAACAATCGACAATAATGTTAAAAAGATATGCACCACCGCATCGGTAATTCTCTGTTTGGTTTTGGCAGAGCCTTGCTTTTCTCTCATAGAAATTCCTCCTCATTCTTGTATGAGCCGGTACTGCGATATGCCAGTAACGACGTGCTGGCCATGATGATAAAGACCAAGATACCGATGACCGAACCGATATTATAATCCTTGTTGTCAATTGTCAGCTTATATAACCAGGTAATCAGAAGGTCCGTCTTGCCAGCCGTTCCCTTATAGTAGGTTGCCGCCGCCGGCAGTCCGCCCGTCAGGAGGAAAATAACGTTAAAGTTATTGATATTGCCGATAAAGGTTTGAATCAAATAGGGCGTTGTTACAAACAGCATGTAGGGCAGCGTAATCTGAAAGAAAGTAACCGCCGGACCTGCTCCGTCAATTTTCGCAGCTTCATAAAGCTCCGCCGGAATATTTTGCAAAATACCGGTAATCTGAATAATGGTAAAGGGAATTCCGACCCACAAATTGATGACAATAACCGTAATCCGGGCAATCGCCACATTGGTTAAAAACGGCACTGGTCCCGCCCCGAACAGTTCTCTCAGCATCAGGTTAAAGACGCCGTGTTCCTGAATCATAGTATTGACCACTAAGAGCGAAACGAACTGAGGAATCGCAATCGTCAGCGCAAAGATAAAGCGCCACATTTTTTTGAGCTTCGTGCCTTTGCGATTGATAATCAGCGCCAGCATCATACCGAGCAGATAATTTAAAAAAGTGGCAAAAAACGCCCAAACTACCGTCCAGCCTAAAATCGGCCAGAAGGTGCTGGCCAAATCGCCGCCGGCATTTAAAATCCGGCCGAAATTGGTAAAGCCGACCCAAGTAAACAAATTACCCGGCGGCAAATGATCCCGATCATAATTGGTAAAGGCCATCAGAATCATAAACACCAAGGGCAGCAGCATAAAAACAACAATGCCCATGATTGGGAGAAAGAGCAGCCCTTTATGCAGATTCTGATCAAACAGCCCACGCACCGTTGCGCCAAAAGCAGCCGGCTGCTTGCCGTCGTGGGTTCTTTCCTGCGCCATGTAAGCTGAACGCAGCGCTGCTTTCCAGACGATGACAAAACCCGCAATCACAAAGAAGGTAGCTACTCCGTAGAGCAGAAAGAGCAGGGAGTTATCACCAGCCTGATATTCAAATAATTGTGTTGCTTCATTAAATACCTTGGCCTGTGTCTTCGTTCCCAAAGTAGTAAAATTAATTAGCGACTGTACGCCAAACATCGCCATATAGCCGATAAAAGCAATCTCTGCCCCCAGAAACAAAAGTCCTTGCAGCCATTGCTTTCTGGCAAAATTGCCCAAACCCATGATCAGAGCGGTCAATTTGGTAAAAATATCCCCCTCCGTCAATGCGAGCCGGATCGGCACAACTCCCCATGTCAGTTTGTAATCCTTTTTGCCCTGCATGCAAATACCTCCTCATAA
>CAUUKX010000114.1:0-5862 GCA_963545585.1 uncultured Lachnospiraceae bacterium | reverse complement strand
TTGAACCAATGAAAAGCAAGCAAAATATAAATTATCTTTCTATTCTCTCAAACCTGCTCAGCTTAGCGCTCGGCATTGTTTTTTCCGGTGTTTTGCTTTTATTTGTCATCCAGCATTATTCCTGTAATGAAACTTATCTGAAACAACAGTTTCAAAAAAATAATATCACCACCGCTACCGGTTTCAACGAGTCAGCTCTATCTCAAATCATTCGGCAAATGACCGGATATTTGTCCGGCCGGGAAAGTTCGGTTCATCTAACTTTCCCTGTCAACGGAAAAGAAACACCTGTTTTTAACAATCGGGAGTTGGCGTATCTGCTTGACGTAAAAGTAGTTTTCGTTTTACTTGATAAAATAAAGCAGTTTGGCTTGCTGCTTCTGCTGACAGTCTTAATTCCATTTTCGCTTTATGTGTATTTTTCCTGCCGTAAGCATCGCAATGCCCAAACCGTTTGGCTGCAGCGCCGGTATTGGATGAATATCTCCAAGATTTTGGCATTTAATGCAGTGCTTACCCTGATTTTGACTGGTGGTATGACATTTATGATGCTGACAAACTTTAATAAGTATTTTACTTATTTTCACCGATTTCTTTTTGGCGACGATTTATGGCTGTTAAACTCTTATAGCCGCCTCAGTCAAATGCTGCCGAAAAAACTTTTTTATGATATCATTCTGCAAATCATGGGACATTATGCTGCTATTTCTTTAATTTTGGGC
Source organism: uncultured Lachnospiraceae bacterium (assembly GCA_963545585.1). Taxonomy (GTDB): domain Bacteria; phylum Bacillota; class Clostridia; order Lachnospirales; family Vallitaleaceae; genus W11650. The sequence continues at coordinate 5,140 of CAUUKX010000114.1, read as the reverse complement.
GCTGCCGGGCTAATCTTTTTTGCCATCTTAAAAAAAGACGAAACCGCCCTTTAAAGCTCCGTTTGCCTGCCGGAAAAAATTTTATAATGATCGCATGGAAACGTGCAATATTTCAAGCATAGGAAAGCCGAATGAAATGATATAACTAAGGCTTTGGCCGCAAATCTGGATGTCTGCTACCTAAGCCGTATCGCTGTAAAATTATGCTTTAACTAAGGAGGGGGGCATTTTTGCCCATACGTCATGAGAAACCGCGAGGAAATCCGCACTACTTTTTTGCTACATGAATTAAAGGAAAGTAAGAGCATTTATAGCTATCTGCAAAACAATTATGAAATTTTTTCCGACCAAATTTTTACGGAATATTTAAAACAGCTGATTGACCGAAACAATATCCCCAAAACAGAATTGGTTTTGCAGACCGGTTTGTCCAAATCTTATGTTTACGCAATTTTAAGCGGCGAACGGCGGCCGCCTTCCCGCAACCGGGTGATTTTAATGGCACTGGCTGTCAAAGCAACTTTGGAAGAAGCACAAAACTTACTGGTTTACAGTGAATACAACCCGCTTTCTCCCAAGGTTCAGCGTGATGCCGCCATCATTTTTGCCGTTGAGCAGCAACTCAGTTCCTTTCAGCTAACCGAGCTGCTGTTTGACTTAAACTTAGAGCCGCTGGAATAGCGCCACCTGCAAGTTCACTAATATGCAAAGTTGCCAGTGTACTCCTCAGAACACACTGGCAATTTCTTATCTTTATTTTTTAATCTTTCCCTTGCTTTTTTCCGGTTTGCTTTTAACTTTCTTTATGCAGCTGCACGGCTTCTTTCAAAATTCGCCGCCGGTTCAACAAAGCTAATCCAATGCTTAAAGCCGCCATAATGACCAAACCGGCAATTCGGAATTCATACGCCTTAACCAAAATCCACGTTAGCGGATTGGCTCCATCACAGATACTGGAAATCATTACCGCACCAGCCGGCATTTCAAAACTTGCCAGTTTAGCAGCTTCTGTAATAGCCGGTGCTAAATTGGTAGAAATCAAAAGCCCCACGCCTACCGTAATAATACCGGTTATTATCGCCCTGAACCCATTTCCTTTGACCATCGGGATAATCAGCACAAACATAAACGGAATTACAGACAAATCAGTAAACGGTAATACCTTATTGCCCGGAATAATGACTGCCAAGAAAATCGCTACCGGTACCAAAATCAAAGATACCGCCAGGGTTAATGGATGTCCCACACCTACCGCTGAGTCAAGTCCAATATACATCTTGCCCCGGCTTTTAAACCGTTTTTTAATAAATTCGGATGCTGCTTCCGAAATCGGCAGCAAACCTTCCATTAAAAGCGCTGCCATTTTAGGAATTAACACTAATACTGCCCCCATTTTAATTCCTAAACCAAGAATTCCCTTGACATCATAACCGGCAATTACCCCTATTAAGATACCTAAAATGGTTCCTAATAAAATCGGTTCGCCAAATACCCCTATTCTTTTTTGGCTTTTCTCTAAATTGATATCAATATTCTTTAATCCGGGAATGAGATCAATTCCTTTATTTACCAGCCAGGCAATTGGTACATAAGCAGTAGTAAAACCATGCGGCAGAGAAACACCCGGCAGATTTAAATGCTTTTCCACCAAAGGCGCTGTATAATCCGCCAGCACCATAACAATCACAATGTTAATTACCGCTGCCGCTAATCCCATCCAGAGTTCATTCGTCAGCACCGCTACCAACGAACCGGTAAATGCGAAATGCCAATAATTCCAAATATCAATATCAACCGTTTGTGTGGTATTGGTCAGCAGCATCACCACATTGACCGCCAGTCCGATTGGAATAATGAATAGACCAACCTGGGAAGCAAAAGCAATCGCCGCCGCTGATGGCCAACCAACATCAATAACAGAAAGCTGCAATCCATACCGACTAATCATTTGCTGAACAGCCGGTCCTAAATTACCACCCATTTCCCCAATAATCAAGTTAAGTCCAATAAATCCTACCCCCACAGTCAGGCCTGATTTCAGCGCTTTCCCAGGGCGAGCACCCAGCAAAACCCCTAAAAGGAATAAAATAATCGGCATCATAATTGTTGCGCCAAGACTTTGAATATAATCAAATACTCCCATATTCTATTAACCTGCCTTTCTCCTGTTGTGTTATTTTTTACCTAACCACTCTATTTCTCCATTTGTTCTTTAATTTCCTGCACTGTCTTTTCCATTCCTACTCCTGTTAAAAAGCTGATACCGCTAATAAACGGGCATTTCATCTCCGACGGCTGCATCGTTGTTGCCACGCAAAAATCATATTCCGCCGAAAGTGCCGGAACTTCTGCAATTTTGCACTGCGTAATTCGATATTTCCCGGCATATCCACTATCATCTAACATTTGCGTAATTTTGGCATTCACTGCCGTTGACGTCGCAATCCCTGCACCGCAGGCCAATAAAATTTTTTTCATATCTTTCTCCTTTCACCCTCTACTCGCCCATAACCAAAACCTTACATTTTCTGTCTCTTTCTCTGTTTTGATCCCAATCGGCAAAATAAATATAGCCCAAAGAACCTATGCTTAACTTCCCCTCATCCACAATATACGTTTGGCTATAACCAATCAACGTTCCTTTCAAATGCGCTTCTGTATTCAAAAGCGAACGCAAATCCGGCACCGTGCTCTTATCACAGTCCTCTAACCCAAAACGAGTATGCTCAGGTCCAGGATGATAGTATTGCCCCTCACTCAAGCAACGAGGAAAAATCTTTTCCAAGCCATTATTTAAATCAACCTGCAAATATTCATCTCCGCAAAAATTACGATCATGCGAATACTCTTCCAAAAACACCGAACAAGTGGTATGCTGCGAAGACACCACGCAAATTCCAGTTTTAATCCCGCTTTTTTTGACAATTTCCCTCACCTGATCGGTAATCTCATGATAGGTCACCCTGTTACCGTTTGATTTTAAAATAAGCTGTTCCACATAAGTTGCCATTATTTTTGCTTTGCCTCCTCTCTGGCTTTTTCCATAGCTATAATCATTTCCTCCAATCTTTGCCGGGGATCCGGCGCTTTTAGGATACCGCTGGTGCCACCGGTGCCATCTGCTCCGCTGGCAATGACCCGATAAACATCTTCCCCACTTGAAATCCCGGCCGCCTGCATAATTAAAATGTCAGGGCTAATCTCTCGAATCGCGCGCTCGGTGGCCTGCAAGTAGGCATCATCACTGGTGACCCCCGTACCGATTTGTTCTGTCGGTTCACAGAGTAAAATATCCGGCCCCAAAACAGCAATTGCTTTGGCTTCTTCTACCGAATCAGCACATACAACAGTAATTAACTCAAGCTCTTTTGCCCTTTTCATTGCCTCTGTCAAAGAAGCTATCGTCATTGGCCTTTCTGCATGATTCAAAAAAACTGCTCTGGCTCCAACCTCAATTAAACTTTCCGGTAAAACCATCCCCATTCCTCTGCCCGGCTTAATCCCATCCATATGCTGAGCCGTTACAATCAGATGCCGGGTATTTTTCGCTACCCATGCTAATTCCGCATAGGGCACGGTAAAAAACATAGTTATCTCTGGAAAGCGTTCGGCTAACTCTTCCGCTTTTAACGCCAGTCGCTTCAGTTCTTCCCCATACAAATAAGATTTGGGATTCATTACAAAAAACGGCGTTTTAACCTTCTTCATCTTTACCTCCTTCTCTTTTAAATCGTTTTATACTTATCCGTGCCAAATACTTCACAATAATGTTCCAAGCATTTTCTCATCCCCGCTTGTGCAGCCTTTTCTACCTCCATATAATTCTTAAATTCTGCTTTTTTTATCTCTTCCGCTGCTGCATTCATCAAATCCGTAAAAATATTTATTTTAGTAATCCCTTCCCAGGCACAGCGAGCCAAGTTCTGATCACCGGTTGAAGAACCGCCGTGTAAAACAAGCGGCACCAAGACAATCTCTTTTATCTGACGCAAAATCTCAAAATCAATCTTCGGTGCAGCTTTATAAACTCCATGCACCGTTCCGATGGAGACTGCCAAGGAATCCACCTCCGTTTCATCGGCAAATTGTTTTGCTTCCGCCGGCAAGGTATAAAGCGAATCATCCGCTGCATGGTTCTCATAATTTTCTCCCGCGCCAACATGTCCGATTTCTGCTTCTACCACCACTCCTTTTTGATGAGCATAGCCGACTACCTCTCTGGTTAATCTGATATTTTCCGCCAGCGGCTGAGTAGAAGCATCAATCATCACGGAAGTAAAACCCAGTTCAATCGCTCGAATAATCGTATCCAGTTTTTGTCCGTGATCCAAGTGCAAAACCAAAGGCAAATTACTTTTTTCTCCATAAAATCTGCCTAAGGCAGCCGCTTCTTCTAAAGATAAATATTCCTGATGTGCTTCGGCAAAGCAAAGCATCATTGGAATTTTTCTTTTTTCCGCTACTTCTACATAGCTTCTAATAGACATTTGGTCAACAAAATTGGGTGCTGGAAAAGCAAATCCCCCTTTCTGCGCCGCCAGAAGCATTTCTTTTGATGTAACTAACATAACTAACCTCCTTTACCGGATGCCGGCTTGATGAATAAGTTCAATAAATTCTTCTTTCTCCGGTGCCGTTTGCAGCTGATGAAGGAATTCTTTGTTTTGAAGAATTTCAACCAATTTTTGCAACATCAGCACCTGTTCATCGCTTTTTTTGATTGCTAATAAAAACACTAAGGACGCCTCAACTTCTTTCTCTATATCCGCCATACTTTGAAAAATCACCGGTGTTTCCATCACCGCAAAGGCAATCTGGGGAGTTTTTACCTTATCCGCATCCGTATGCGGAATTGCCACTCCTAAGCTTTCAAACTCGAGGCCGGTAGGATACATCTTTTCCCGATTTAAGACACAATCCGCAAAATCTGCCGTGACATAGCCTTTTTCGTAAAGCTCCGCTGCCAGTCGTTTGATAACTTCTTCTTTGGTTTTGGCCATACTTTTTATTAAAACAATTTTTCCTTCCGTATACATGTCTTCCCTCCGCTACATTCTGCGTTCATATTTTTTTATCATTTCCGCTATTTGCTCCGGCGTTTCACATAACTCCAATTCTTCTAAAAAAGGCTGTAACCGAA
>CAUUKX010000113.1:0-6052 GCA_963545585.1 uncultured Lachnospiraceae bacterium | reverse complement strand
ACTCAACCGTAGACAACAGGAAGTTCGGGATATCCTGATAATCAATCACCACCTGTTCTTCAATCAAATCGGATAAGTCGCCTAAGCAACTTCCCAATACCATTGCAACTTTGGGGCGAATCGTCACCTTCGAACATAAAAAATCAGCGCTCTTCTGAAAAAATTCGACCGTATAAGTTTGTTTCACGCCTTACTCCTTTCTTTTCCTCATTTATCAGGTGCGGACAGTACCGACCGCCGTCCGGATGAAAGCCCCCTATTGCGACTAACTTTCACCGGCAAATACCGATTGCTTCTCTTTTCCGGGATATCAATCTTATTACGGCGTAGTGTCAATCACTTCTTCCTTAAAATACGATGCCAAATCATAGGGTGAAAAAATTCCTTTTTGCGTTACCACACCGTTGCACAGCTTCGGCGGGACAATATCAAAAGCCGGATAATAAGCTTTTACTCCCTGTTCAACCACGCGCACACCCATCCAGTCCGTCACCTGCGAGTGATCGCGTTCTTCAATCGTTACGGTGCCAATCGTCGGATGGCTCTGATTAGGCGAGCCAGTTACAAAATACGGTACACCCCAGTACTGCGCAGCCAACGCTACCTGAAAAGTCCCAACCTTATTGACAACATAGCCGTCCATCGTAATCACATCCGCAGCCGAAGTAAAGATATCAACCTTTTCCCGGTTCATAATGTAACCCGGCATATTGTCGGTGATAACATGGACATCAAATCCCATATCGGCAATCACACTGGCCGTCAGGCGCGCTCCCTGCAAATACGGTCGGGTTTCTGGGCAGATAAAGTGCGGCGTTTTGCCGACTCGCCGGCACTCATTCAGCATCGTGCCGATAATCGTTTCGGCAAAACACATCGTCATAACGGTTCCATTTTGCGGAATTTGCGTTACCAAATGCCGGGCAACGTCAACATAAACGGAATAACGCTTTTGCAGTTCATTATAAGCAAAATCAAACATCGCCTTCTCTGCGCTTTTGCCTTCCTTTAATGCCTGCTTGGCCAGTTCCAGACTGGCGCTGGTAATTGCCTGCATTTTGGCCGCTGTCGTCGGTCTGGCATGCGAAAGCACATAGGCCGCTTTTTCTAAATATTCAACCTGCGCCGTTTCCGGCAAATCCTTACATTCATAGCCGGCCAGTGCCATACCCATCGCCGCCGCCGTGTACGGCCCGCCGCTTTGCGTCACCATATCGGCAATCGCCTGCGCGACTTCGGTGTAGGTTTTACAGGTTACAAACTTTTTCTGATAGGGATACACCCGACGGTCCAAGATTTTAACCGCGCCGTCTTCATACCAGGCGACATTTTCATAGCGCAGCAGCGTACCCATGCCTTTGTCTTGTCTGTCCATTTTTTCACACCTTTCCTTCATTATTCCTCATATTCAAGCGGTTCCACCGGATTTTCCGGATATACGACATTCTCCGGATAGTATACTTTGATATTTTTTTCGCTTAAAAACTCCATCCATTTGGCCGATAAAGGCTGATCGGTGATAACCGCATTAAAATTAGCAAAATCTGTGATTTTATACAATGCAGTATTGCCGAACTTCGTATGATCCGCTATCAAATAACGTTTGTAACAATTTTGCACCGCTGCTGCCCGCACCTCGGCAATCTGCTCATTGGAATCCATAATCCCATAGCGCATCGAAATACTGCGGCAGGAAATAAAACCTTTGCGGGCATAAAAACCGTTCATGTTTTCAATTGCGGTCTTGCCGCCGAAACACATATTAATGGTATCTAAAGTCCCGCCCAATGAAATAATACGGATATTTCGATAGTTAGAAAGAAAGCTGATAATCAGAAGTGACGGTGTAATCACCGTTACCGGCAGCCGAGTGATTCGTTTGGCAATCTCTAAGGATGTGGTCGATCCGTCCAAAAAGATGGTGTCGTCCGACTGGATAAAGCCAGCACTAAGAACCGCAATCTGCTCCTTATTCGGCAGCAAAATCGCCTTGCGCACCTGCACACTGACATCGCTTTCGGTCGACCCCTCCAGATAAGCTCCGCCATAGGTTCGCTTCAAAATACCGTTTTCCTCCAAAATTTTAAAATCCCGTCGAATCGTTTCACCGCTGACTTTCAGCTTTTGGCTCAATTCATCGACCGATACAAACTTTTTCAGCGTCAACTGATGTGTAATATAATCAAGGCGATTTATTGGTGCCATAGCGTCCCCCGATAAATGTTGAATCTTGTTGAATACAAATCATTATATTCAATATATCTCAAATTTTTATTGATTTCAATTGACGGAAATGACAAGTTTTTCTCTGTATTTTCGTCATTTTTATAAGATTAGCCAAAAATCATGCTTTTGTTCCAAACATTTGTGGCTCTTACCACAAGAAATGTTGACAAAAACAAAAACCGATACTATACTATAAATAATCTAAAGTTACGTTTTGCTGGTACAAGGCAATGCCCAGTTTTGCTTACAAATCTGTCAACCGCCCAAAATATAAGGAGGGTAGATTATATGCCTGAAGAAAAAATGTTATATCCATGCATCCATGTCGGCGACGGTGAAATCGCTCCGCGTGTGCTGGTCTGCGGCGATCCGGCACGCGCCGAATGGATTGGTTCTTTACTGGAAAACAGCCGGTGTTTGGCTAAAAACCGCGAGTATTGGACCTATTCAGGAACACATAAAGGCGTTCCGGTAACCGTTACTTCCCACGGCGTAGGCGAGGGCGGCGCTGTTATTGCCTTTGAAAGCCTATGGCGGGCCGGTGCCAAGGCCATTATTCGCATCGGAACCTGCGGCGGCATGCAGCCGAACATCGGAACAGCCAGTTTGGTGGTTGCCACTGCCGCCTGCCGCGAGGACGGCGTCACCGATAAGATGATTCCGCCTTCTTATCCCGCCGTGGCTGACGGTGAGGTCGTCGCCGCTTTGCTGGCTGCTGCCGCCGAACATCAAACCCCCGTCCACAAAGGCATCGTCTTAACCGGCGCTCTGTTTTATCCGGGGCTTTTGGAATCGATGGTTAAACTCTACGCCAAAGCCGGCGTAACCGCATTTGAAAATGAAGTTGCCGGTCTGCTGGTGGTCGCTTCCCTGCACGGAGTGAAAGCCGGTGCCATCCTAACCGTTGACGCCCCGGCCTTTGAGCTGGTCGGCGTAGAAGGCTATCAGCCGGATGAAGCTACCTTAAAACAGGCACAGGCCAAGCAGATTGCAATCGCACTGGATGCTATTATTAAAATAGAAATTTAGATTTTTAAAAATTTTCTCAGAAAGGAGCAGGATATGCTATTTAAAAATATTACCGTCATTGACGAAAATTATCAGGCGGTAGCGCATCAAAATATTTTAGTTGAGGGCAATAAAATTGTTTCAATCGGCAGCGAAATGCCGCAGGGCGAGGTCGGCGAGATTTACGACGGCACTGGCAAGATTGCCGCTCCCGGCTTATTTAATCTGCACTGCCATGTGCCGATGACTCTGCTGCGCGGTTATGGCGAAGGCTTACCTCTGCAAAACTGGCTGTTTGACAAAATGTTCCCCTTCGAGGCGCTTTTATCGGAAGAAGATATTTATTGGGGCTCGCTTCTTGGGATTGCCGAAATGCTGCGCAGCGGCATCTGCTCGTTCAGTGATATGTATTTCCACATGCCGTCGGTCGCCCGGGCAGTACATGAAAGCGGCATCAAAGCCAATCTGTCGCATGGCAGCGCCAGCGGCGGCAAAGCCGATTGCTCTTTTAAAGAAGCATCCGGTTATAACGGCACTTTAAAGTTACTGGATTATGTAAAACCGCTGGGGCATGACCGGATTATCGTTGATGCTTCCATCCATGCTGAATACACCTCCGGTCCGATTCTTTGCCGGGAAGTTGCGGATTTCGCCAAAGAACACCATCTTCGGATGCAGGTACATGTCTCCGAAACCAAAAAAGAACATGAGGACTGTAAGCGAAACCGCAGCATGACACCGACGGCATGGTTTTCTGAACTGGGAGTTTTTGATGTTCCGGCTGTCGCCGCTCACTGCGTCTGGGTAGAGGATAATGACATTGCGCTTTTGGCTAAGCATAATGTTACCGTATCGTATAATCCCTCCAGCAATTTAAAATTGGGCAGCGGAATCGCACCGCTGTGGGCACTGCGTCAGGCCGGTGTCCGGACAGTATTCGGCACTGACGGCGCTGCCAGCAATAACAATCTGAATATGCTGGAAGAAATTCATTTGGGGGCAATGGTGCAAAAAGGCACACAGCAAGATCCTTTGTTTTTAAGTACGGCTGATATTCTGACTATGGCCTGCCGCAACGGCGCTCTGGCCCAGGGGCGGGAAGATTGCGGCGCCCTGAAGCCGGGCAATCGGGCGGATATTCTCATCTTTGACACCAACCGGGCCCATATGCAGCCAGTGATCGAACCGCTTTCCAATCTCCTTTACTCCGCCCAAAGCGATGATATCGTTCTGAATATGGTGGATGGCAAGGTACTGTACCGGGACGGCGCTTATCTGACGATTGATATCGAAAAGGTACTGGCTAACACCAAGCGGATCGTCAATGAGAAATTGACGCAGCTGGAAGGAAAAAAAGTTTTTGAATAAAATATTGGAATAGATATAAAAAAAATCGATTATTCCCGCTTTCCCAAAGACTTTCGGAAGGCGGGAATTTTTTGCAAAAAATTACTTGACCTGATAGAGTAATTGTGTTATACTGCATTTACTCTATCAGATATAGTAGTTAGGAGGTGAAGCGATGATTTCAAGCGATATCATGCGTGGATACCATGATATTATTATTTGCTTATTGCTTTCGGCCGGTGATAATTACGGCTATATGATTTCCGATTTAATCAAAAAAAAATCAAAAGAGAAATACCAAATCAAAGAAGCCACTTTATACGCCGCTTTAAACCGGCTGGAAAAAAACGGCTATATCCTCTCTTACGAGGGAACGGAAACCTTTGGCCGGCCGCGGACGTATTACCGTTTATCGACTCTCGGCAAACAGTTTTTAACAGAAAAATCATCCGAATGGAAAGACACGAAGGATATTATCAATGAGTTTTTTAAGGAGACAGACTATGAATAAGATTGTAAATTACGTCAATAACTTATTTTTCGGACTGCCGAAAACCGAAGAGAATGCCCGGTTAAAGGATCAGCTGCTGGACAGCATGCAAAGTAAATATCAGGAATATCTCAATCAGGGACTGGCCGAAGATGTGGCCTTTGGCAAGGTAGCCGCCGAGTTCGGCCAAATGGAAGAACTGATGCCGGATTATATACCGGCTGAGACTGCCGTCGAGCATCCTGCCAAAGAACCCTCGCCGCGCTTACAGGCTTATATGAACGAATTTCAAGCCTATCAGAAAAAGTTCAGCCTAATGATTGGCCTCGGTATTTTCTTTTGTGCCTTGGGAGTGTTTGGTGCCAGTTTTTTTGCGGATGCCGCCCGTAATCCGGAGCTCGCCTCTTTCTTCTTCTTTATACCGATTTGTATCGGCGTTGCCCTGTTTATTGTCAGCGGCGTGAAATACAGTAATTTAAAACAAATGATTTTGTCTCTCAGTCGGCAGGAAAATTATCAGGCCTACTTCGACTACTTTAAAGATTCCACTCGCCTGTTGCATGAAAAACGCCAATCTTACACCGAAGTCGGCGGTTTTTCAGCCATGCACTCGGAGCGTTCTTCCGGCGATGACATGATTGGACGGATTGCCAGCTCAATTATGCTGCTGGCCTTAATCGCTTTTCTGATTTTAGGTTTTCTATTTAATCTCTGGCATCCGGGCTGGCTCGTCTTTCCGGTCGGCGGCATTTTCTGCGCAATTCTTTTTATCTTGTTTAATAAATAACTCAACTTTCCCATGTTCGACAGAACAGTCTTTTTTAGGCTCGTTGCATGGGCAGGAACGGAATGCGATTTGCGAAGCAAATTGCGAGAGTGAGTCCATGCACCCGCTCTCCGAGCGGGATAGAGTCAAAAAAGACTATGGGAAAGTTGAGTTAATAACTCAACGGCGGGAATCTATTTGCGGATTCCCGCTTC
>CAUUKX010000112.1:0-6122 GCA_963545585.1 uncultured Lachnospiraceae bacterium | reverse complement strand
AAGTATGAAACCGAAACAGCTACTGGAAAGATTGAAACTTGGAAAGAGATTGAAAAGCCAAAAGAGATGGAAGGCCGGAAAGATATCGAACACCAAACAGACATCGAAAGTCGGAAAGACATGGAACACCGAACAGACATCGAACACCGGAAAGATATTGACAATATGCGTTTTACCGTCCGCAATGATTATGCCTTTAAGAAGCTGTTCGGGCGGGCAGAGAACATTATCATCTTGCGGGAATTCTTATCGGTGGTGCTGGAACTGAATAAGGAAGAGCTTAAAGATATCGTGATTGAAAACCCGGCGGTGGGGAATTATTATGCCGATGAAAAACAGGGGATTTTGGATATTAAGCTAACTTTGCCGAATGGGCAAAAGGTTAATATTGAAATGCAGAATCTGTGGGAGTCGCATTATGAAAAACGGACATATTTTTATTGGGCAAGCCGGTATCTGGAAAAGTTTGAGCCGGGCAAAGCCTACCAATATTTAGCAAGGTGCGTCAGTATTCATATTTTAGGGGAGAAATTTCCGCTGACAGAGGAGCTTCATTCGATTTACCGGGTGATGAATGTTAAAAGCTTTCAGTCATTTTCGGATGATTTGGAGTTTCATTTTTTGGATTTAACAAAGGTAAATTTGGATTTAACGAAGGGAAAGCTGGAAGAAAAGCAAAGTGAGCTGGAACAATGGCTGCGTTTTATTCAAACCGATGATAAAGCGGTTCGGGAAGAATTAGGGAGGAGGAATGCAGTGATGCAATATGCCAATGAAGTCATGAATCAGTTTTATGCGGATAAGAAAGAACGATGGAAGTACGAGGCCGCCGTTCGCTATGCCTCCGACCGGGCAACGCTGTGGGAAGCGGGCGTAGATAAGGGAATCCTTATTGGTGAAAAACGCGGCTTACAGCAAGGCCGCCGCAGTGAAAAACTGCAAACGGCAAGGAATATGAAAGTTAATGGTTTGTCAGTTGAGATGATTAGAAAATGTACTGGCCTGACGGCGGAGCAGATTGCGGAGTTATAATATTTGAAAAGCAAGGATAGAAAGAATAGAGAAATCTAAATCAAATACAGCAGAGGATAAAAATCGTTCCGATTGGGGAAACCCAAGCAGGAATGATTTTTTCTTTTGATTTTTTTTAAAATTTTTTCTTAAATTCCACAAATTGTGGACGACTTTTTGAAAAAAGTGTGGTAGACTGAGAGTAAGGATAGCTATTCCGTAATTTGATTTTTCCTTGTCTGGGGTTTTCACAGCCAGCATGGAAAAATTGAGCCGTGTTTTTGCTTTTCTGAGAGGAAAAGGGAAAATATTTTGTTGCGCAGGAAAGGGAGAATGAGGTAATTTTTAAACTTTAAGTCAGCTCAAATGGCGGAAAGGCAGAAGAATGTTAAAATTTAGGCAAAAGGATAAATTATTTGCATCTTGCAATTTAAAATTAGCTATGGTATAATTCACAAGTTGAACTCTACACTGTTTACCAGCAGACCAAATGTTTTGCATTTGCCGCAGTCCTTTTAGGACATCGGATTTTGTTACACAAAACGATGGTCTGCCGGTGAAGCGCCGCAAAATGAATAGACCCGCTGTGCGGTTGCATTCATTTATGCTTGCGCACTTTTTAGAGCAGTTTGGATGTTGTTTGCCTTAACCGGACAGAATCGGTGCTGATCGTGGAAATAAGTACAGCAGGCCAGCCGGAAGATGGCATACAATCGGCAGTAACTTGTCCTTGCTCCTATTAGGGGCCGCAGACCGTAAGGAGGTGTAAAATGAATAAATACGAATTAGCTCTTGTCATCAACGGCCGTTTATCGGATGAAGAAAGAGACAATGCGTTGCAGGCAGTAAAAGGCATTGTTGAAAGATTTAACGGCAAGATTGGAGAAGTTGAGGACTGGGGAAAGAAACGTTTGGCGTATGAGATTCAAAAGATGCATGAAGGATTTTATTACTTCATTCATTTTGAAGCGGAATCATCAGCGCCTGCGGAAATCGAATCCCGTGTCCGTATCCTTGAGCCTATTCTTCGCTATTTAATTGTGAAGGAAGGAGAATAAGGGGTATGAATAAAGTCATATTAATGGGCAGATTAACCAGAGATCCGGAAATGCGGTATTCCCAAGGGGCGAACTCGATCGCGGTGGCCAGATATTCACTGGCAGTAGACAGGCGGTTTCGCCGGGACGGAGATCCGGAGGCAGATTTTTTAAATATTGTCGCTTTTGGCAAAGCGGCTGAGTTTACGGAAAAATACTTTAAAAAAGGCATGAAGGTCGTAGTGGTCGGACGCTTGCAGACAGGCAGCTATGAAAAAGACGGGATTACCCGTTATACCACCGATATCATTGCCGAGGAGCAGCATTTTGCCGAAAGTAAAAAAAGCTTTGAAGGAAATCAGGACAGCGGATTTTCCCGCCCGAGTTCAAGGCCGCAGTCGGCCACTCCGGCCGATGACGGTTTTGCGCCGATCGGAGACGACTTCGATGATGATGATATTCCTTTCTAAATTAGAAGGAGGAGCAAACGATGGCTTTTCAGAAAAAGCAGCAAAGACCGATGAAGAAAAAGACTTGTTCTTTTTGTGAAGAAAACGGCGAGAAATTAAGCTATAAAGATGTGAATAAATTGCGCCGCTTCATTTCCGAGCGCGGCAAGATTTTACCTCGCCGCATCACCGGCGTATGCGCCAAGGATCAAAGAGCTTTGACCACGGCGATCAAAAGAGCAAGGCATGTGGCTCTGTTGCCGTATATTGAAGATTAATAAGGAACCGCCGAACTTCGGCGGTTTTTTCTTCGGTGGGGAATGAAAGGGCATAATAGACATAATGTGGAATTCTCTATGGAATAAGAACTCTCGGAGAAATTGTACCGCCCGGAAATGCAGAGCTTGCGTTTGCAGCCTTGCTGGAAGACCTTGCTTCTGAGAGCTTTGTTTCTGATTCTAACGATATTTTAATTGGAAACTCCCTTGATTTTTTGAACTTGCTTGTGTATGATAAAGCAAGTAACCAGCTAAGAAGCGTGTCCGGCTGTTGAGGACTTTTGAGGGAATAGGGTGCGTATTTCGGCCGGGCAGGGAAAGCGGTAGGCTTTTCCGGTGCTTTGATGGCCGGGATTTTGGTGTTTTGCCTGTTTCCATACCAGCGGCAAGTAGGGCTGTCCGGCAGGATGAAAGGGGATTTATGGAATATATTACGTTAAAAGTGGGAAAGTATGAAGCGCATATTCTGCCGGAGCTGGGCGGAAATGTGATTTATTTTTATGATCATCAGCAGCAGAGAGAGATTTTAAAGGGAAGTCATGACCGGCAAGCACTGAAAAGCTGGCCGACGACATATGGCATGCCGTTTCTGTTCCCGCCCAACCGAATTGACGGCGGAAGTTTTCTTTATGATGGCCGCCAGTATCGGCTGCCGGTCAATGAACTGGCACGGAACAACCATATTCACGGCTTCTTTATGACGGCGGATTATGGGGTGGCTGCGGAGCGGCATACACCGGAAAGAGCGGAAGTCATTTTGGAATATGTTTTTGATGAAAATGACGCTAATTTTATTTATTTTCCGCATAAAATGAGGATTTGTAAGGCTTATGAGCTGACCGGACAGGGCTTAAAGACGACGCTGACCATTACCAATCAAAGCAAGCAAACGATGCCGGTAATGCTGGCGTATCATACCGCCTTCCCGCTGATGCCGGATCGGCAGCAGTCGGCGGAAATGAATGTCCGTTTGTCGATTAAAGCCCGGGTGCAGCTAAATGACCGGCTTTTGGGTACGGAAAGCTATGTGGCCGGCGATCAAATTGCGGCGATGGCGGCCGAGAGCGGTTTTTCACCGCTAACTGAGGTACTGGATAATGTTTACCAGATGAAAAGTTTCGGCTTTCGGGGAGCAATCATCACCTATCCAGCCTACAAGGCGCAGACGGTTTATGAAGTCGATGATATTTTCCATTATTTTGTGGTCTGGAACAGCGGTGCAAACGGCGAAATCCTTTGTACGGAGCCGCAGACCTGCCGGAACAACGGCATTAATTTACCTTCCTGGCAAAAGGATGGAATTGATTTGCCGGCCGGGGAAGAAATCCGGGTGGTGACAAAATTGTCCTCGGAGGATATGGCATAGGAACAATAACCAAAAACTCAACTTTCCCATGTTCGTCAGAACAGTCTTTTTTAGGCTCGTTGCATGGCGGGAACGGAATGCGATTTGCAAAGCAAATTGCGAGAGTGGAGTCCATGCACCCGCTCTCTGAGCGGGACAGAGCCAAAAAAGACTATGGGAAAGTTGAGTTAAAAACAAAGAAAGTAAAGGAGCAAAAGATGAAAAAGTGGATGAGTCTGGCACTGGTGTTAGTGTTAGCAGTCAGTATTTTAGCGGGATGCGGAAAAAAAGAAGAAAATAGAACAAAAGAAGGAAATGAAACAAAAGAAGACATCAAACAGGAAAATCAGGCAGAGCAGGAGAAAGACAAGCAGGAGAAAGACAAGCAAGACACCAAGACCCCTGAGCCGGGAAAGCTGCCGAATGATAAGGTGGTTTTAACGGTCGGTGATTATCAGATGACCAAGGCGGAAGCCAATGTTTATGTCTACACCACCAAGATGAACGTGGAAAGACTGGGGGGAGCAACGATTTGGGTGAATGAGGTGCAGGAAGGGAAAACCTTTGAGGCCTTGCAGTTAGAGCGGATGAAAGATACGCTGGCATATGTGGCGATTTTAAACGAAGAAGCCAAAAAACGGAATATTACTTTAACTGAGGAAGAAAAGACCGAGGCGTTTTCCGATATTGATGCGATTTTAGAATCCCTGCCGCAGAAGATAAAGGATTATTACGGATTTAACAGAGAGATTTTTGAGCGCTTTTTGCAATCACAGGCATTGGGCGGTAAGGTTTTTCAAGATGAAATGAAGGATTATCCGGTTGATCAGGCTAAGCTCAAGGAAAAATATGAAGCGGACAGTACTTATCAGAAGTTAGAGGCGACTGGAGAGGAGCATTATTATGATGAAGTCAGAGCCAGACATATTTTGATCAGTACTTTGGACGCAGACCGGAAGCCGCTGTCAGAGGAGCAGAAAGCGGAAGCCAAGAAGAAAGCGGAAGAAATTTTGGCCAAAGCCAAGGCTGGGGAAGACTTTGCGGAGCTGGCTAAGACCTACACCGACGATCCGGGCAGCAAGGAGAACGGCGGCGAATATACTTTTGGCCGCGGCAAAATGGTGAAAGAGTTTGAGGATACTGCGTTTGCGTTAAAGCCGGGTGAAATCAGCGGTTTAGTGGAAACGACTTTTGGCTATCATATTATTAAATTGGAAGAAGAGATGGCTTCAACACCGGAACAGGTTGAGCAGGCGAAAGAATTGCGGAAACAGATTATTTCCCAGTATGAGGACGAACTGAAGATGGAAGAATTTCAGAAGAAGTACGAGGAAATGAAGAAAAATTACAATATTGAGTTTGATGAAGAGGCTTTTGCTGATTTGAGTTTAAGCTATACCGTGCCGGTCGAATAGATTCGGCCGTTTGCCGGGGATTTAGGGAAGGCTTTGACAATCCGCCGAAATGGGAGAATATTCTGTATTTCGGCGGATTGCTTACTCAACTTTTCTCTGGTCGGCAAAATGGTCTTTTGCGGCAGACCGTCTGCCGGGCAGAAATGCGGAGCGTTTCGATCAGGGCAGACCGCTCGTGTGGGTAAAAAGTGCGGAATCCGATCAGGGCAGACCGCCGCCCGGGCGGAATAAAGTTGAATTACTCAAATGGGCGTTAAATAAGTGGTGGCAGTGATTTGTCGGCACAAGAAATTTAAAAGAAATATTAATAAAAAATTCAAAATACATTAAATTCAAAAAAGTAAAAGTTTTTCTTGACAAGTCATAGGTTTTTTAGTATAATTTGCTATGTTGCTTGACCGAAGAGGTTAGCAAAAGAGGCCCAATGGTTCAGTTGGTTAGAACGCCGCCCTGTCACGGCGGAGGTCAGGGGTTCGAGTCCCCTTTGGGTCGTGAATAAGAAGTTTTTCTTATTAATCCCAGAGTTTTTTAAGGGCGCTTAGCTCAGCTGGGAGAGCACCTGCCTTACAAGCAGGGGGTCACAGGTT
>CAUUKX010000111.1:0-6178 GCA_963545585.1 uncultured Lachnospiraceae bacterium | reverse complement strand
CAATCGTACAAATCAGCAGCACACCGGGAATAATCGATAATCCCATATCCACGCCAATTTTGGCTCCTTCCAGCAAAGACTGAATAAAACGGGAGCCAATGGAACCATCCCGAATTTTCCGCTGTCCGGCCGGAATCGTCGAAGCGCTCTTGGTTTCTACTTTTTCGGTTGTACCGTAATACTTTTTCGTTTTCATGATCATCAGCCGAACCGAAATAATACTGCCTGCGACTGCTCCTAAAACGCCAATCAGCGCCGCTTTAATCGCACCCTCAACCGGAAAGCCCATCATCGTAGTGGTAATAATCAATCCCATACCAAAGGCCGTACCTAAGTTGGTCAGCGCCGGCAGCTGATATTTTTTAAAATACTGACGAAAGTTGTCGTCATGTGCCAGCGTTAAAATCGCCGGATTGTCCGACATAAAGCAATTCAGCATTCCCAGCGAACTGGCACCGGGCAGGTCATAAATCGGTTTCATTACGACCGATAATCCTTTATTGATTAAGGCAATGACACCAAATTCGGAAAACACGCCGGAAATCCCGCCGGCCAAAACCGCTACGCCCATTAAATAAAAGCATACGTTCATCAGCAGGTCATAGGAAGTAGCCATCATCGTTTTCAGCATATTGGTTCCGCCCATAATACGGCCAACCGCAATAAAAAAGGCCAAAAATCCCGCTAAAAAAACGACCGCTTCGACACTGATTTCTTTTTTGGTTCTTACTTTATCCTGATTCTTATCCATTCCTGTTTCTAAATCCTTTCCTCAAATGCCGCTGTTCAAAAAATACCTTCCGAACAGACAACTGCTTTTCGCCCACTAAGAAAGTATTTTTTGTTGCATCGTTAATCCTGATTTTTTAGCGTTTTTAAGCACACCTTGCTTTTGTCTGCCAAAAAACCTCTCGCCTCATTATTTTTTACCGGCGTTTTTATCGATATCCTTTAGGTAATACTTACCGGGAGTGTTAAAGAACTCCTCTTTCAGTTTGACCACTTCACCGCTCAATAAGATTAAAGCAATCATATTCGGCACAACCACCAGACCCAAAGTAAAGTCTAAGAATACGCCGGCATTATCAAAACTGATAAAGAGGGCGGCTGCTACCATAGCCGTAGCGGCAAAACGCATAATCTTGCCAAGGAAGCTGCCAAACAAATATTCCGCCTGCTTTTCACAGTAAAAGACAATGACGATAATGGTGGAAAGAACAAACAAGAATAAACAAATCGATACAATCGCCGAACCGAAATTACCGAAAATACTGCTGACTGCCTTGGTAACAGCCACCGCCTTAAATTCGGAATCCGGTGTCGTCTGCGGTGTCCAGACACCAGCGGATAAAACAACCAGCGCCGATATAGAACAAACTACAATTGTATCAACAAATACTTCAAAAATACCCCACATCCCCTGGCGGCAAGGATGATCAGTTACTGCCGTTGAGTGAGCATACGGCGCTGAACCCATACCGGCTTCATTGGAATATACGCCGCGGGCCACACCGTTTTGAATGGCTTTGGCAACCGTTGCACCAACAATACCAGTAGCCACTGCCTGCGGATTAAATGCGCCGGCAAAAATCATATACAGCACATTTGGAATCTGACCGATATTAATCAAAATGACAACCAGCGCAATTACAAAATAAGCCAAAGCCATAAACGGCACTAATTTTTCCGTAACCTTACCAATCCGGCTGATACCACCATAAACAACCAGCAGCACCAAAGCCAAAATCAAACCAACCGCAATCTTTTTATCGACGCCCAAAGTTTCCAGCGGCGAAGCGGCTGAAAGTGTCTGCAAGGTAATCGACGGCAATATTTCAAGCATAAAGAAGAAAGAAACGCAAAAGCCTAAAATCTTGCCGATTGTACCCTTAATCCCCTTTTTCATATAATATGCCGGGCCGCCGACATATTCGCCTTCTGCATTTTTCTCGCGGTATTTTAAGCCCAGTACAATTTCCGAAAACTTAGTGGCCTGACCCAAAACCGCCGTAACCCACATCCAGAAAACTGCGCCTGGCCCGGCTACGAAAATAATGGACGGAACTACTACGATATTGGCCGCACCAATCGACGAAGCTAACGCTGCGGTTGCCGCCTGGAATGGTGTCAGTGTACCTTCTCCCTCGGCCTTGGAAAAAATCTTGCCGAAGGTTTGCTTCATAATATAAGGAAAATATCGGATCTGAAAAAATCCCAACCGCACCGTCAGTAAAATACCGCCGCCGACCACCAAAATCAGCAAAGGCGGTCCCCACAGCCAGTTTGTAAAGGTTGTGATCAAATCTACCACTTGATTCATATTATTTCCTCCTAATAAAAATAATATTGTCGTCTTGGTTGACAGATGCTTTTACGATAAATCAATATTGTAAGATAAAGTATCAAAAACTTCAAAATCCGGTGCAAGCTTGCTTACAAAAGAATTTTAAATCTTTCAATACTCAAAAAACAAACTCTTATAAATCAAACTCCTGTAAGTTTCCGCTTAACCGAAACTCGGACGGAGCCATGCCCCGCAGCTTATTAAAGTTGCGCAAAAAGGTTTTGGAATTGTTATAGCCAACCTCAAACGCAATGCTGGTAATGTTTTTATCCGAATTTAAAAGCATTTTGCAGGCATTGCCGATTCGGATAAAGTTGACAAAATCAGCAAAACTCTTTTCTACATGGTAGATAAACATTTCATTTAATTGGGCATTGGTCAGACCAAACTCACTACTGACTACCTCAATCGAAAGATCCCCGCTGTATCCCTTGCAGACATAATCCAAAATCTTATAAAACAGCCGGATATCATTTTCATTATACAAAAGCAGCTTGCTGCCAAAAATCTGGCGGTATTTATTGGGCGTTTTTCCCATCCGCCGGCTGAATACCTTGGTCAAATGCGCTTGATCGACAAAGCCCAAAACAAAGGCAATTTCATTAATACTCAGCTCCGTATACAGCAGCATTTCCATAATCTTGCCAATCTTCATTTCATTGACCAGATTTTCATAGGATAAGCCCGTCGTCTTTTTAATGTATTTGGTCAGCGTTGACTTGCTGGTAAAAAAGACATTGGCCACTTTTTCAGCGCTTAATCCCCTGCCCAAATGCGAATAAATATATTTAAAAACATTAACCAGCGCTTTGTCATCGCCAGCTGTTTCTTCCGTCTCCCCGGCGGCATCCTCCGGCGAGAGCACTTCATCCCACTCCGATTTACGAATAAACAAGGTAATGATCTCAATAATCTTGCAAATGACAAAAACTTCTGTCAGCGGCCGCTTTTTCCCTTCGGTAAAAACGGATTCCTCGCCTAATTCTTCTTTAATTGAAGTAAAAATACTTTTCAGCACTTCCAGTTCTGATTTGTCACAAGAAATGGTATGCTTGGAATAAAGCAAATCTAAAAAATTGCTGTTGTCATCCAAATCATGCAAAGTCTTGACAAAGCAGTTCACAATATCAACATTATATTTTAAAATGTAATATTGGAGCGGCTTTTCAACTTTGGTCACCTCCGAAAAATGCCAAGGCATCATGGCCAGCAGCGTACCCTTCGTCAGAGGGCAGTCCCGACCATTGATATTAATTACACCTTCGCCTTCTAAGATAAGAAGAAAACGCGCCGCCTGATGCAGCAACGGCAGTGTCGGCGCTTCAATCACTTCACGATCAAAGCTAAACAGTCCCTCCAGCTTCATGCTGGAATAATCGATTGGCTGTATATCAGCCTTTTTGTATTTCGTCATCTTTCACCAACCTATTTTTTAAAACTTCTGTTTTAAGAGTTTTGACGAATCTCTCTTTATTATAAATGGTAATATAATCCGAATCAAGACATTTAATTCTAAATTTTTTGTATGATTTTACTATGTCTGATATTTTTTTGACGTTTTGTTTCTTATTTCCCTCCTTTTCTCTTTTTTCTTTTATTTATGCTGTTTTTACATTTTCTTTTCTCGATTTATATTCTTTTTTAATTATTCGACAACTCTGCTTTTATTCCTTTTTTAAATTTCTATTCTTAAATTTGAGCATTGGATGGGAGCAAAATCCAGCCACAAGAAAAGCAAAATTATACAATGATTTTGCCCTGATTTGCTACACATTTTATTGGAAATAAGGTATAATGGAAAGCACGATAATCAATATTGCAGTTATAATTATTTAACCTTGGCGGCCGCATTGCTGCCTGTTCCCCTTTCTTCTATTTGAAAGTGGAGCAACTCATCAAGAAAGGAGCTAACATGGCTAAAAATTTACGCGGTAAGAGTTTTTTAACTTTATTGGATTTCACCAGCGACGAGATTCGCTATCTGCTTGATTTATCAAGAAACTTTAAGGAATTAAAAAGAACGGGTACCGTTCATCGCTATTTAGAAGGAAAGAACATTGTTTTGTTATTTGAAAAGACCTCGACCCGTACCCGCTGCTCTTTTGAAGTAGCCGGTATGGATTTGGGTATGGGCGTAACCTACCTTGATCCGGGCAGTTCGCAGATGGGTAAAAAGGAAAGTATCGAAGATACCGCTCGGGTACTGGGCCGGATGTATGACGGTATTGAATACCGCGGTTTTGATCAATCCTTGGTTGAAACCTTGGCAAAATATTCGGGCGTACCAGTTTGGAACGGCCTGACTGATCGTTTCCACCCGACCCAAATGCTGGCTGACTTGCTCACGATTGAAGAAAAGTTCGGTCGCTTAAAGGGCTTGAACTTCACCTATATGGGCGATGCCAGAAACAACATGGGCAACTCTTTGATGATTGCCTGCGCTAAGATGGGGCTTAATTTCACCGGCTGCGCACCAAAGGCTTTGTGGCCGGATGAAGAACTGCAAGCCAAGGCTCAGGAAATTGCTAAGCAGAGCCATTGCACCGTTCGCTTTACCGAAGATGTGAAAGAAGGAACGACTGGCGCCGATGTACTTTATACCGATATTTGGGTATCGATGGGCGAGCCAGACAGCGTTTGGGAAGAAAGAATTCGTCTTTTAAAGCCCTATCAAATTAATAAGGCGGCTATGGCAAACGCTAATCCGGAAGCAATCTTCATGCACTGCTTACCGTCTTTCCATGACTTAAAGACCACCATCGGCAAGGAAATTCACGAAAAGTTCGGCCTGCCGGAAATGGAAGTTTCCGACGAAGTCTTTGAAGGTCCGCAATCGGTAGTCTTTGACGAAGCCGAAAACAGAATGCACACGATTAAAGCGGTTATTTACGCTACCTTATGCTAAGAGCAGTCACGGAGGTTTTTTATGGGAAAACGAGTTGTCATTGCTCTGGGCGGTAACGCTTTAGGCTTTACACCAAAGGAACAGCGGGATGCTGTTGATTTCGTAGCGGAAACCATTGCCAAACTGGTACGTTCCGGTAATCAAATCATTATCGGTCACGGCAACGGCCCGCAAGTCGGTATCATCAATCTGGCGATGGATTATGCGGCGGAAGGCGAAGTCAAGACACCGGCGATGCCTTTAGTGGAATGTGGCGCTATGTCGCAGGGCTATATCGGTTACCATTTGCAGCAGGCAATTGAAGAAAAGTTCCGCCAAGAAGGCATCGATAAGGATGTCGTCTGTGTTGTCACCCAAGTTGAAGTCGATGCAAAGGACAGCGCTTTTGCGCATCCGACCAAGCCGGTTGGTATGTTCTATGCCAAGGAAAAGGCTGACGAGCTGGCGGCGCAAAAAGGCTTTACTTTCGTTGAGGATTCCGGCCGGGGCTACCGCCGGGTTGTGCCCTCACCTGCACCAACAGCAATTGTTGAGTTAAATGCAATTAACAAGATTATTGCTCAGGATATGATTCCGATTACGGTCGGCGGCGGCGGAATTCCGGTTGTCCGCAAAGACGGAAAATTAGTCGGGGTCGACGCGGTTATCGATAAGGATAAATCCTGTGCCAAATTAGCCAATGATATTAATGCAGATGTGCTTTTGATTCTGACGGCAGTCGAAAAGGCTTGTATTCACTTTGGCAAACCGGAACAAAAGGCGCTGGATGTAATGACCTCAGCCGAAGCCAATCAATACATTCAAGAAGGTCATTTCGCCAAAGGTAGCATGCTGCCGAAAGTGGAAGCCTGCCTTGATTTTGTAATGGCCGGTGAAAACCGTGAAGCCATCATTACTTCACTAGAAAAGGCCGATGAAGCCATCAAGGG
>CAUUKX010000110.1:0-6217 GCA_963545585.1 uncultured Lachnospiraceae bacterium | reverse complement strand
TTCTTGTTTTCATTCTCTTGTTTCCTTTCTTAACTTTCTAACTCATATTTCCCCTAATCGAAGTGCTGCGCACTTCTGCCCGGGTGGGCGACCTACCCTGATCGAAAGCTCTGCGTTTCTGCCCGGGCGGGCAGTCTGCCTGATCGAAAGCTCCGCTTTCTGCCCGGGCGGGCGATCTGTATGGACTTCACTTTCGGCAATTTGCCTATCGTTCCCGCCCTGCTGATGCTGCCGCAGGAAAGCGGAATGACTCCTTCTCATGGCCGCAGCATACCTGCTGCTGACCGATTGCCTGTCTTAGAAGCTGACTAAACGTTCTTTACCTCTTCGTCTTTAATTACCAAATGAGTAATAACAAAACCGCCGATATAAGCAATAACTAAGCCGATAACATAATTAATCATACATTCCGGTTTCATGACAGCTGTAGCAACTAAGCCGGACGGTCCCCAGGCGTTAGCCATAACTCCGGTCAGCATTACATACGCGCCGCCAAAGCCCGCTCCCAAACCGGCCGTAAAGAAAGGCTTAAACATCGGTAAGGTAACGCCGTAAATCAGCGGTTCGCCCACACCCAAAAAGCCGGCCGGCAAAGCACCGGTAACAACCTTTTGCAGTCTGGCATTGCCGGTCTTTTTTGCTTTCAGATAA
Organism: uncultured Lachnospiraceae bacterium; assembly: GCA_963545585.1. Lineage (GTDB taxonomy): Bacteria > Bacillota > Clostridia > Lachnospirales > Vallitaleaceae > W11650. Next base: position 5,566 of record CAUUKX010000110.1, on the reverse strand, counting down.
ATTGAGAGCGCCGCACCAACCTGACCAGCTCCGGCCATAGCCAGTACCGGGAACAGCGACACGCCGCCCAGCTGCTCAAGCTGAACCGCATAAATCGGAATCAAACCGTGATGTAAGCCCAACAGTACCATCGGTAAAAAGACAGCCGATAAAACATAACCGCTGATAACGCTGACTACCGGATTGGAAGAATTAATGATAAAGCTGAGGACATAAATCAAACCGTCGGAAAAATATCCGGCCACCGGCATAACAATAAACACATAAATCAGACCAGTAATCAGTAAAGTCAAAAACGGCGTTACAATCAAATCCAGTACATCCGGAATCCTCTTGCGCAAAGCTTTTTCAACTTTTGACAACAGCCATACACCGATAATCACGCCAATGATACCGCCCTTACCGGTGGTCAAAGTCGATTTTAACGGCACCTCCTCATTGAAAAGCCCCAGCATTTGGGATAATCCCTGAATATTAGCCCCAATGGTAATTGCACCAATCATGCCGCCTAAGCCCTCGGTCGCACCAAATTGTTTGGCTGCGTTAATGCCAGTATAAATGACCAGATAGCCCAAAAACGCACCGCTGATTAAAGTAAAGAACAGCCGGACGCCTTCCCACATTTGATCTTTTTCGGTATTGAGCGTTCCGATTAATGAACCCAGACCATAGAACAGTCCAGCCGCAATAATTGCCGGAATCAGCGGAATAAAAATATTGGCAATGGTATTGATTGCTTTCTTAAAACCGCTAACTTTTTGACCGGCCTTAATCGCCTGCTTATTGGCCTGCCAATCCTCGGTTACCTCTGTTACCTCCGCATCTCTTTTTAAGTGAAAAGCCTCCGCCGCTTCATCCGTTACCTTTTTCGCTTTGCCGGGGCCTAAAACAATCTGAAAGTAATTGCCTTCGCTAACTAACCCCAAAACGCCGTCCAAACCTTTGAGCTGATCGGCCAAAACCTTAGCGCTATCTTTGACCGTAACTCTCATTCTGGTCATGCAGTTGGTTAAAGAACCTATGTTTTCCGCACCGCCGGTAAGTTCAACAATTTTTACCGCTAATTCTTTGTTGCTCATGCTTGCTCCTCCTTTTAGATAACTTTATGATTTTTGTTTCTCCGCTGCCAGTTCCAATGCCCGCCGAACATAGCCGCCCGCCTGTTCCAAATAAGCAGCTGCCTGGCGGATATCGGATCTAGATAAAACTGCGGTAATCGCCAGCTTAACACTGCCCTCCGCCTCATCCAGCGCCGCTTTTGCCTCTTCCCGGCCACAGCCGGTGGTCGCCATGACAATGTTCTCGGAACGGGTCACTAATTTTTCATTGGTTCTTTTTAAATCAATCATATAATTTTGGTAAACCTTGCCGATGCCAACCATAGAACCTGTGGAAATCATATTTAAAATCATCTTTTGGGCGCTGCCGGCCTTGAGCCGAGTCGACCCGGTCAAAACCTCAGGCCCTACCACCGCCTCCATCACAATATCCGCCGCTCCGGCCATACTTGAACCGCTGTTGCAGACAATGGCCGCCGTTGGGCAGCCGATCTTTCTGGCATACTCCAGGCCATAAATCACATACGGCGTCCGGCCGCTGGCCGCCAGACCAATCACCATATCCTTGGCGCTTAACTGCAGAGCCTTTAAGTCCTCAGCCGCCAGAGTTTGGCTGTCCTCTGCGCCCTCAACCGCTTTGACAAAAGCCTTTTCTCCGCCGGCAATCAAACCAATAACCAGCCCCGGATCAGTTCCAAAGGTCGGCGGACATTCCACTGCATCCAATACGCCCAGCCGGCCGCTGGTACCTGCGCCCAAATAAATCAGCCGACCGCCGTTTTTCAGGCAGGTTGTTGTTATTTCCACTGCTTTGGCAATCTCCGGTAAAATCCGGCGAATCGCTATGGTTACCTGTTCATCCTCCCGATTGATCACGGTGACCAGCTCTAACGGCGTCATCTGATCCAAGTTTTTGGTATCTGGATTTTGCCACTCGGTCGTCATTTGTGATAAATCAATCATTCTTCCGCTCCTTTCCGAATATCTTATTTTTCTCCTTTTATAAGTTTTTTTCGATGATATCGGATTACTTTGACTTTTTACTTCTTGCTGTCTGCCCGCAGCCGTCAAAAAATCATACCCCCTTTTGGCAAGCAGTCTTACCCTGAATTTCCACCTTCTTCCCCTTATACCCTCTCATCTTCTTTTAAAATATGGGTCTTGCTGACTTGCTGCAGGGAAACCTCAAAGTTGCGGTTAATAAAAGCCGTAAATAAAATATCAACCACATTCAGTTGGGCAATCCGCGAACTCATCGCTCCGCTCCGAAAAATATGCTCATTGGTAACAACCGGCAAATTATAATCCGCCATCTTGGCAATGGTTGATTTTTCAAAACCACAGACACTAATCAGTTTTGCCCCTGATTCCTTAATCAGCCGGGCACATTGAATCATTTCATTGGTCATGCCGGAATAGCTGAACAAAATCGCCACATCCTGAGCCGTAATATTTTTCGCCATCAGGAGCTGGACATGCCATTCATCCTGAATCATGCACAGCCGGTTGATCCGAATTAGCTTCAAACTCAAATCCCTGGCCGCTAACAGCGAACTGCCCAGTCCAAACAAATGAACCACTCTGGCTTTTTCCAGCAAATCCACACAATCCCTTAAATCCTTGGGATTCAGGTTTTGAGCCGTACTCTTTAAAGAAGTAATATTACGCAGGCTGATTTTTTCAATAATCGCTTCTATGCTGTCCTCTTTGGTTAAATCTTCCATTTCCCGCTGCTCTTCCTTTTTTCTGAGCGCCGTTTCATAAATCAGTTCTGCTCTTAGCTCTTTATAGCCTTTAAAATCCAGTTTTTGGCACAGCCGGATAATAGAGGACGGTGAGGTATAGGTTTCCGCCGCCAACTCCCGAACATTGAAACGACTGCTTTGCTCGGGATGCTCCAGCCAATATTGCAGGATTTCCTTTTCCGCTTCCGTGGCCTGCCGTAAATAATTTTGCAAAAGCAGAAATAAACTTTTCATAAACTTTCCCTTTCATTTTTATTATAGTACATAAAACTTTAATGTCAATCATATTGCTTGTATCTGGATTTTTGTTTCATTCTTTGGTATAAAAATTGTGCTATCTCTATGAAAATAAGAGATAACACTTCGCTATTTTAGCAATATTATACAAATTTATAACCGTTCCGTACCGCCTCCTTGGATACAGGTTTGAAGGTGCTTATGGTTGATATGCCTCCGGAGAGCTTGCTCTCCCCGGCAATCAACCATATCTGCTGCAACTACAGTTCAGGCAAGTCATTCGCAATTCGTTAAAATGAATTGCAACTCCACTTTATCGACGAATTGCTCATGTTTGCGTTCCGCAAATAAATATTTATCCATGCCACGACAATTGAGAGCAAGCTCTCCCTTGTCGTGGCAGCCATAATCCCCTGCTGCAATTACAGTTCAGGCAAGCCATTCGCAATTCGTTAAAATGAATTACAATTCCACTTTATCGACGAATTGCTCATGTTTGCGTTCCGCAAATAGATATTTAGACGTGCCACGACAATTGAGAGCAAGCTCTCCCTTGTCGTGGCACGTCTAAATATCTGCTTGCCTGAACTGTTATCACCTCATTTCTATTTCAAAGTCAATGTTGCGGCGGAGATCGGCTACTGCATTTTTCAGTTCTTGTGCTCCCCGTTTATGTCGGTTTTCATATTCCTGAACAGAAATAATCTGCAAGTTAAAGTTTTTTTGAAACTTTTCTGCTAAAAACTCTGCTATCCGCTCCTTATACTCGCTTTTTTCAATATAATCCGCGCCGGCGCTGCTGTCAATTACAATCAGCAGCGTGCCGCCGTCTGCTTCGGCATAAAAAGGAGTCGCTTTTTCCAAGGCAATGTCAACAAACGGATTCAGGGCAAAATGCAGCCCCGGCCAGGCCGCAATGACCGCTTTGATATCCTCTGGAAAGGCAGCTGTTTCAATCGGCGGCAGCGTCGGCTGGGCTTTCACCGGTTCGCCGCCTTTTTCCGCTGGCCGCCGTGCCGGCTCAGCCAAACGCACCGCCCCCTCAGTTAGACGGTTTTCAACCTCCGTTAACCGCCGCAGGATATTGGCCTCACTTTGATCCACCTCCGGCCGGCACAGCTTAATCCATTCCAGTTCCAGCAATATCCGCTTATTGCTTTCATAGCGCATATCGGCTTCCAGCTGCGATAATGACTTGATAATATACATTAAAAAGTCCTCTGTACACAGTTCCGCCGCTGCCCGCAAAGCCAGCAGATTTTCCTCTGCCAAATCCAGCAGTTTGTCCGGCTGAGGCATGGTCTTGACAATTAAAAGATCTCGTAAATAGTTAATTTCCCCCAGTACCAACTGCTGCAAATCCCGACCCTGCATCAGCATCTCATCGGTTTCCGTCAGCAGCGCCGTAATTTCCTTTTTCAGCAAATGCGCTGTGATTTTTTCATAAACGCCGCTGTCAACCGCTCCGAGCAAGCGCAGCACTTTATCCAAAGTCAATTCTTCGCCCAGATAAAAAGCCAGACAGCGATCCAAAATCGAATGCGCATCGCGCAGCGCTCCATCTGCGGTTTTAGCAATAAAGCGGAGCGCTTTTTGTTCAAACGCAATTCCTTCCTTATTTAAATAAGTCTGCAATACCATTTGAATATCGCCGCCAGCAATCCTCCGAAAATCATAGCGCTGACAGCGGGATAAAATTGTATCCGGTACTTTATGCGGATCGGTCGTCGCCAAAATAAACATGGCATGTGCCGGCGGCTCTTCCAAAGTCTTTAGCAGAGCATTGAACGCTCCCGTAGACAGCATATGCACCTCGTCAATGATGTAAATTTTATAGCGGGCGCCGGCCGGCTGGTAGCGAACGTCCTCGCGCAGTTCGCGGATATTATCAACGCCGTTGTTGCTGGCCGCATCAATCTCCATGATGTTCAAGTCCCGGCCTTCCAAATCCCGGCGGCAGTTTTCGCATTGATTGCAAGGTTCACCGTCCTGCGGATTCAGGCAATTCACCGCCCGGGCAAATATTTTGGCGGTCGAAGTCTTACCGGTGCCCCTGGTGCCGGTAAATAAATAAGCATGGCTTAGCCGGTCGGAACACACCTGATTTTTTAAAGTCTGAACGATTGCTTCTTGACCGATTACTTCGGCAAAGGTCTGCGGTCTGAGTTTTCGATAAAGCGCGGTGTACGCCATGATTTCCTCCTCAAAATGAAAAATCCACACATATCCCGTCGACAATGCCTTTCCGAACGCTTCTTGGCTTAACAGCTCAAATCCGGCTACCCCACGGCACATGAAAGTTTCTGCTTAGTGCTGCTTCCGTCAAGATCTGACACGATTCACAGATTTCCATTGCGTAGGACCAAACTCTCAACACCATTGCCCCAAGGCTGCTTCACAAAGTCAAGCCTCTGTTCAATATCACCCCTGCTATAGCGGATTGCAGGTTCAGGGCGCCGCTACCTCCCCGGCTGTGTGGAAACTTTTTATCAAAGGGCAAGCCCTCCAATTCCTTATTTATGTTCT
>CAUUKX010000109.1:0-6527 GCA_963545585.1 uncultured Lachnospiraceae bacterium | reverse complement strand
GCAAGATTTGGACAGTATATATGTTCCTGCTCTGGTATGAAAAATATTTTACCGAGGTTCATGAACTGGAATCAGCGATTAAAGACGTATTTCAGGAGTAAACAGAAAGCAAAAAAATCATTTGCGGCGTGTCCGGAAATATGCTATACTGGAGTTGTGTTTATGGGAGAACATTGTTTTAAAAGTGAAAAGGGAAGAGTGAAAAGGGAAGAGGTGAACAAAAAAGTATTTGCAAATTGTTTTAAAATGTGATATACTTTCTTAGTTCTTTGTGGGAGACTCCAACTCTCATAAAAATTGAAAAGGAAAGAGGTGAAAAAAGTGAAAAAGGGAATTCATCCGGATTATCATCCAGTTGTATTTATGGATTCTACCTCCGGTTTTAAGTTTTTAAGTGCGTCAACCAGAACTTCAAGCGAAAAGGTGGAATGGGAAGATGGAAACAGCTACCCGCTGATTCGCATGGAAGTAACATCGGATTCGCATCCGTTCTATACTGGTCAGCAGAAGGCAACCGCTGCCAGAGGTCGTATCGAACAATTTAATCGTAAATATGGAATCAAAGCCGAGTAAGTTTTCAGTCGTTGGTGTTAGAAGTATGGCCGCTAAATATTTTGTTGTTTAGCGGCTTTTGATTTCAAACTCAACTTTCCCCTAATTGAAGCACTGCGCACTTCTATCTGGACGGGCAATTTCTTAGTCTTTTTTCGATAAGGCATTTGTCCTTTCGATGGAGAAGGGTGAGTTAAAAGCTTTCAAAATGGGATTTTAAATAAAATTTATCAAGGAGAAATTGTGAAAAGAACTCATCAACATAACGAAAATATATCAAAATTAAGCAGTGTTCGGGTAAAAATGCTTTTGCTGACAGGAGCAGTTATGTTTTTATTGACCGCAGTATTAGTTGGCTATGCTTCATGGACCATAACAAAAAATATTGAACGGGAAACCAAGGATAAGCTGCTGATGACAGCGGATAGCTTGTCGGATACGATTTATGAAAAGATTAACGGCGAATTAAAGTATTTATTCGGACTGGGCCGAAGAGATGTTTTTAATGTAGCTAAAAGCAGCAAAACAGAAGTTAGTATGCAGCTGAAACGGGAAATCGAAAAAACGGATTATATAGATTTTGATACCTTTGATCAAAACGGGCTTGCTCTTACCGATGGGCGGAACGTTAGCACTCGGGCATATTTCCAGCAGGGAATGCAGGGCAAAGCAACAATTTCTGATTTGATTATTAACATGAAAGACGGCAGCAAGATTTTTGTTGTTTCGGCTCCGATTATGGATGGTGATAAACCGGCTGGTGTCATTTCTGGTGTTCGGGCGGCCTCTTTTGTATCTGATTTTGCTAAGGAGTTTAAGTACGGAGAAACCGGCTATGCCTATATTTTAAATGATAAGGGGCAGATTTTAGGTCATCCGAATCAAACTCTGGTTAATCAAAACAAAACGATCCATGAGTTGGCGGCATCCGACAGCACATATAGTTCTTTTGTCAATGTTTTTGAGCAGGATATGCAGTCCTTGCGCACCGGCGGGGTGCAGAGCGGAGTGACGGAATACCAGTGGCAGGGTAGAAAAATAATGGCTTTTTCCCGGATTAAAGGAACAAACTGGGCGGTACTGGTTCAGGTCGAAGAAAAAGAAATCTTTGGTCCAATTCAAGCCATGGTGATTTCGCTGGTGTTGATTAGCCTTGTATTCTTGGTTCTGGGAGCGATGGCCATGTATTGGGTGTCCAATTCGGTGACAGTACCGATTACTAATATCAGCCAGTTAATCGAACGCTTGGCTGACTTTAATTTGGTCTTGGAGGAAAACCGCCCGACTAAAAAATATTTGAATCGGCCGGATGAAATCGGCGGCATGACCAGAGCTATGTCAAAAATGATTGGCAATATGAAGGAGCTGATTGCTTCCATCAGCAGCAATGCCGAAAATTTGTCGTCTTCGTCGCAGGAATTGACGGCAGTAGCCAACCAGACGGCCAGTTCAGCTGAAGATATTGCCAAGACGATTGAAGAAATTGCTAACGGCGCTTCTGCGCAGGCTGAAGATACGCAAAGAGGAGCCGAGGCGATGGAAACTTTAAGTTCGGTTTTGCAGACCAACTTGAAGCTCCTGCAGGATTTGAATGAGAGTACCGAGAAGGTAAATCAACTTAAAAACAGTGGTTTGGAAACCATTAAGGTACTGAATAAGACCACCAGCCAAAGCAAAGAAGCGGCAGGACAGATTTATGAAGTGATTGAAAGCACCAATGAATCAACCAAGAAAATTGAAGCAGCATCAGATATGATTAGTTCGATTGCCGATCAAACCAATCTATTGGCCTTAAATGCTGCGATTGAAGCAGCCAGAGCTGGAGAAGCCGGCAAGGGCTTTTCAGTGGTAGCTGATGAAATCCGAAAACTGGCCGAGGATTCCACTCATTTTACCAAAGAGATTAAAGATATTATTGCCGAATTGGCGAAAAAGGCTGAATTTGCAGTGGAAGCAATGAGCGGGGTCGGTAAGATTGTCGCCGAGCAGGAATGCAGTGTGGACGATACCAGCCGGCAGTTTGAAGGAATCGCTGCGTCAATTGAAAGCATCAAGGCTATTATTGTTCAAATTAATGAGATGCAGCAAAACATTGAAAGCAAGAAAGAAACCGTTATGGAGATGCTGGAAAATTTGTCGTCTATTTCCGAAGAAAATGCAGCCAGCACCGAGGAAGCGGCGGCATCGATTGAGCAGCAGACGACTCTGATTGGTGAGGTGTCAAGTGCCAGTGCTCAATTGGCTGCGATTGCTGAGGATTTAACAAACTTAACGAATCGGTTTCGGATTAGGTAGGCATAAAGTAGCAGGTCTCATAAGGAGGGAAAAGTATGGATTTCGTGGAATTGATGAAGGAACGGTTTTCGGCTCGTGCTTTTGAGGACAAGCCAGTCAGCCAAGAAATGCAGCAGCAAATATTGGCAGCGGGTTTGGCGGCTCCGACCGCCCGTAACAGTCAGCCTTTTCGCTTTTATGTGGCGGGAGCGGACTGTTCGGAAGAGATAATGGAACAATGTACCAGAGCCAACTTTCATGCGCCGCTTAATATTTTGATTACGGTTAAACCGGAAGAAGCTTGGGTCAGAGTAATTGACGGCTGGAATGCGGCCGAGGTTGACAGTGCGATTGCCGGGACACAAATGATGTATATGGCAGAAAGCCTTGGTCTTAGTACCTGCTGGATTTGTGCTTTTTCACCGGAAGATACCAAAAAAGCCTTTGGTATCGGCGAAGGAGAAAAACCGGTATCGATTCTCTCCATCGGTTATAAATCTGCGGACTGTAAACCCGGACCGATGCATGCATCCAGAAGGACGGCAGAGGAACTGGTTACTTATTGTAAATAACTCAACAATAAATAAAGCTGCTTTGGGCCGAGTGTCCGGCAGCTTTTTTCGTAGGCTGATATCAGCAGCAAAAAAGTTTTACTAAAGATTTTACCGGAATTAACCGATTTAATAGTAAGAAGGATTCTGATTGCAAACGCAGGGAAAGCGGACTTTGGCAGTAATTTTGGTTCTGACAAAAGGGAATGAATATGCTAAAAAAAATTGATAATGTGATGCAGAGCATTGCCAGTGAGGCTTATCAAAAGACTTCCCGTCGTATTCCGACTTGGTCGGTGGCGGGGGAAGAGGAAACCAGTTCTTTTAAGCGGGAGTATTTGCAGGCGCTGGTCAGGGATTATTTTTATTCGGGGCATCAAAGCGAAGCTCCCAAAGAAAAAATGGCACATTTGCAGAAGCTGAAGGCCAGCATTGACAGTCTCCAGCTTCCGGATAATCTGAAGCTAACCGCCTCCAGTGAAGAGATTTCACTGGGCAGCTTTGTTCATCTGCTGGAAGAAGAAATGGCCGGTTTTGAAGAGAACAAAGAAGAAAAGATTAAAGAAGAAGAGAAAAAGCTGAAAGAATTGACGCTGGAGGAAATCGAAAATGTTGCTGCCAGAGGGAAGGATAACTTGACTCTGGGCGACGTGGAAAAGTACCGGCACGGTCAAATCAAAACCGAGCGCAGAGAGCTACCGCCGGAAATGGCTGCGCAAATTAAAAAGCATTTTGAAAATCAAGGCATCACGCCAACACCGGAGCATGAAGCGGTTGCTAAAAACCTCTTGGAAAAGGGAGTGGAGTTGTCAGAAACCGTCTGTGCCAATATTGATGTGCTGATTCAGGCCAAAAATAAGGAGCTGAGTCAGGAGCGGGTTGAGGAATTGGCCAGACAGTACGCAGCGGTGCAAAAGATTGATTTAGCAGAATGGAATCGCGATTTTCCGCTGGCGCTTAGCCGGGTCAAGGAGATAGTTGAGGAACTGGCCGATCTGGAAGACGGTTATCAGCAAAAAATCGGTACCAGCTTTCACACGATTGAGGAAGCGCTGGATAATTATCGTCAGAATAAAGCGAATGCGGTTAAGCAGCCGGTCAGTGAACTGAGCCGAAGCCAAATCAGCTTTCAGTATATTCGTTATAAAATGACAATGGAAAAGGCAATGACCTTAAACAGCCGGGGGATTCCAATTGATAAAGCAGAACTGATTACAATTGAAAAAGAACTCCTGCGCTTAGAACTGACGGCGGAGAATCTGGAGCAGGCAGTCAGCGGCAGCGGCAAGACGGAAGACGCCGTGCTGACGGAAATGCTGGATGTTGAGCATGCCATGATGAATATCATGGGGAGCGACTACGGCAGTATCTCCCAGATGATGACAGCTTTTTCGCTGAAGCAGGTCAGCGGCATAGCAGCGGCCAATCAGGCGGCAGCGGCCATTCATCGCTATGACGCTTTGGGCACGCAGGTGCGGCCTGCCTTAGGCGATAGTATGAACAAGGCTTTTTATCGGCTGAACTCGCTCCTACTGGCTAATGGGATTGAAGCAACCGAAGCCAATTTGCGGGCGGCTGAAATCTTGGGTCGGGGACAGGCGGAAATCAATGACCAGTCGATTGACCGGATTAAGGAAATTGATCAAAAATTACAGCTGGTGCTGCGCGGTTTAACGCCGGAAACAGTGCTGGAATGTTTAACAGCTGGTCAAGACTTATTGGAAGCCAGTTTAGATGATTTGGCGGCACTGGCGGATCAAAGAGAAAGCAAGGATTTGCGGAAATTAAGTGACCGGGTGGCACGGAAAATTAACCAGTTGGAAAAGGCGGGCAAGCTAACAGCCGAGGACAGACAGCAGTTGATTTTGTTTTATCGGCTTTTGCATACGATTGAAAAATCAGAAGGCGGAGCAGCGGCGTTTTTGCTTAAGGACGGCCGGGCGGTCAATTTGGAAAACTTGTATGATGCCGCAAAATATTTGCAGGATCGGACTTCGATTGACGAGAAAGTTACAGCCGAAACAGGGATGCTGGAGAGTAATGATTTTATTGATTTAAAAGAGCAGATAAAAAAAGGCTTTTTGGAGCGGAAAAGAGAAATCCGGGAAACTCTCAGAGCGGCGGAAGAAAGCCTGCTTGGTGATGCGCCGGAAGAGTCGGCTAAGGACAGGCTGGAACTGTTAAAAAGCTATTCTCTGCGTGAGTTGGAGGCGTTATTTAATGCCTTTAAGCAGCCGAATATGCGGGATGCGGAAATGTATAAGGAGTTTCAGAAGATGCCGTTTTTATGGTCGGATTCTCTGCGCAGACTGGAAAAAACGACGGAAAACAATGAAAAAGCCAAACAAAAGTTAGACGCTCTAAAAAAAGTTTTGACAGTTAATCAGCCGGCAGCAGAGCAAGATGAGGAAATTCGGCAAATTTTAAAGGACTTGGAGACAGATTTGATTGCGGGCAGCACTGCCGAGGAAAAGGAGATGTTTTCTTCGCTCTTAGAGGCCAAAAAACAATGGGAATACGGAAAGCGCTTGCAGGATAAACATGAATTTATTCAGATTCCGCTTTGGGTTGGCGGCAATCTTCGTCAGGTGAATTTATATTATCCCAAGGATAAACAGGTGGAGGCGCAGGAACGCGGCGAACTCAGAACTTTGCTGTCTTTTGAAACGGCTGGGACGGGCAAGGTATCCGGTTTTCTGCAAATATCACCGGATCGGGGCGAGCTACTTTTGCAGGCGGATTCAGCAGCAACGGAAAATGCGTTTAAGGCTCAAAAGGAGGAGCTTTGTCAAATTTTTCGGGATGCGGCGATTCCGCTGACTTCTTTGGCGGTCGGTAGTTTTGCCGAATTGACGCCGTTTCATGAAGCTGGCAAAGAAGCTGAGCCGGTCAAGCGGATGGAGCTGTTGACGGCGGGCGAGGCAGCAACGACAGGCAAAAACACGCTAAAGGCGATAGAAGAAAAACTGCCGCAGCTGGCCAAAGCGCTGGCGGGTTTGCTTTATCAAATGGAAGCGGCAGCATAGATGGTGCGGAAAAGAAAAGATGCGGTCTGAACTGAGCCTAAAGTTACAGCTCAGATTAGCCGATAAATAAAAAAGGAATTGAAAAATGCAGGGAAGCGGAACCATAAAGAGAGGAGATCATAAA
>CAUUKX010000108.1:0-6555 GCA_963545585.1 uncultured Lachnospiraceae bacterium | reverse complement strand
GTTGCCACCGTATCATCCGGTACTTTGACCCGCTTGGTATGAACCGCCTTGACATTTAATTTTTTCACATCCAAATAATCCAGTGCATCCTCATGCAGCGAAAAACAGCAGTCCAGCGCCCGTAGTTTTTCAATCAGTTCCTCGTCCTCGGTATCCTCCGATACGATAATGCCAAAGGGCTTGCCTAAAATCAGACATTCCATCACCGTCGCCCAGCCCGGCTTAATCAGCGCCAAAGAACTGGCCATCAGATAATCCTGACTATGGCTGATTTTATTGGGCAGGTTAATGACATGCGCATCGCCGGTGGCGGTCAATGCTCCAGCAGCAAAGACATGACCGGACTGAAAATTGATAATCATATCCTTTTTGCGGGCAATTTGGCCAATCGAAAGATACATCGCTGGCCAATACATTTTTTTCAGGTCAACCGATGCCAAAAAATTAACCCGCCGCATCAAATGCCCACCGTCAGCAATCGGACAGGTCAGCCCATCCATCTGATCGGCCATCGCCAGTTGATAAAACATATCCAATTCATTATACAAATTTAAATAATAACCGATATATTCCTCTTTAATCCCCTTTTTCCGATAACGGTGATACCATGTATAGTTGGACAGGCCGATTTTTTTGACATTCAGTGCTTTGGCCACTTCTATGCCAAGCAGGGAAAGGTCGGTAATCACAAAGTCCAGCGCAATGTCCTTCAGTGTTTCCAGTTCCTTATCAAGGAGTTCGGGCAGTTTATGAATAAACTTTTCTACATTTTTTTCGGTGGTTTTGATATCGGTGGTTAAAGTATTCTCAAAATAAACCGTCTTGGCTTCAGTTTCCGTGATTTGATAAATCACCCGCTCCTCGTAAGGGATTAAATATATTTTCGCGTATTCAATCTGCATTTTACCGCTGACCAGATAAACCTGATAATCACTTTCCTCCAAAATCCGCTCAATCAAAGCCAGTGATCTGGTAATATGGCCAAAACCCGTATCCGAAACATAATATCCTATTGTTTTCATAACTTCCTCCCATTACCGATTTTTTATTTTTCATTCCGCCGCCGAAAATCCGGTTTCAGAGCTTAACACCCCGCCTCATTTTTCCGCAGGTTACGGCACAGCTTGACCGGTTGATTCCTGTCGGATGTGCATATCGCCTGCCCGAGAAGAAAGCGTAGCTTTTAATCAAGGCAGACCGCCCGGCAGAAAGCGTAGCTTTCGACTATGGACAGCCGCCTCATCGGGCAGAAACGGATAGCGTTTTGACCGGGATAAGATTGCCCCTTTTTTATTTCAGCACAAAAACCGACGATTTTCAGAGCAACCCGAAAATGCCGGTTTTGTTTCCTATTTATTTCGATGTGCCCTATAGCACCGCATCTAACTTTTCCACTAATTTTTGCTTCGGCACCGCCCCCATAATGCTGTCAACTGCTTTGCCGCCGACAAAAACAATCATCGTCGGGATGCTCATGACCCGGTAAGCTTTGGCTGTTTCGCTGTTATCGTCGACATTCAGCTTGCCAATCTTGGCTCTGCCCTCATACTCGGTCGCCAGTTCGCTGATCACCGGGCTCATCATCTTGCAGGGACCACACCAATCCGCATAAAAATCGACCAATACCGGTACTTCCGACTCTAATACTTCCTGCTTAAAATTCGCATCTGTAAATTGTAATGCCATATCTTATTCCTCCATCTGTTCGCACCGTGTTATTTCTGTTGCTGCTATTGTCTTTTCTTTATTACTCAACTTTCCCTTGGCTGAAGTGCTGCACACCTCTGCTCGACTGGCAGCCTGCCTAAAAAGACTGTTTTAGTTTTGCCAAAACCAGAAAGCTGAATTTATTATAAGGAATTTCAAAGCAATAGTCAAGACCCGCAGCGAATGGATTTTCGTTAATAAAATCTCTATGTCTTATCCATTCCGGCAAGCGGCTTACCTAAACTGTTACACCCCTCTAAACAAAAAAACAAAAAGCGCAGCTTTTATGCCACGCTCTTTGACCTTTCTTGCTTATCTGCTTGTCATCGCTTGAGCAGGCGGATTTTTTTCCGCCTGCCCAAACGCTTTTGCTTTTTTGTTTTTGCTGACTTTTTTTATTTCTCCAGCATCTGGCTAAGATTATCTAAAATCTGCGCCATTTCTGCCCGGGTGAGCAAGTCTTTCGGCGCAAACTTGCCGCCGTCCTTGCCCTTTAACAGACCCAAGGCCGCCGCTTTCTTAACGGCTGCTTTTGCCCAGCTGCTAATGCTTTCCTCGTCGGCAAAGGTTGTCATCGCCATCTCCGGCAATTTCTTATCCTTTAAGTAATTGGCGAAAATGACAGCTGCCTGCTCTCTGGTAATCTTGGCCTCCGGCCGGAACGTGCCGTCCTCAAAGCCTTTCATCAAGCCAAGTGCCGCACCCCATGCCACATGCTGCGCATAGTAAGCATTTGCGTCCACATCGTTAAACGGAACTTCCCGCAGCATAGTCGCCTGCTCACTCATCCGGCCCAACACGGTGATAAACTCTGCCCGGCTCATTTGCCGCTCCGGTGCAAAACTGTTTTCGGTTACACCCTTAAAGATACCTTTTTCTATGGCACTGACAATCGCTTTTTGTGCCCAGTGTCCAGCAATATCCTTAAACTGCCCGATGATTTCACTGCTCTTATCCATCTTCTTGTCTTGCGGCTTGTTATCTTCCGGCTTCTTCGGCTGCTGCGGTGCGGGTGCTGCCGGTCCGCCGGTGTTGCTGTTTCCGCTGTTACTGCTGCCGTTGTCATACCCGGCGAGCGGATTGGAACTGCTTGTTCCTACCTTGACCACTGCGCTGTCCATTTTCGACGAATCATACTTTAAAGTCGCCTTAATCGCTACTTCCGAAGCTGTTTCTGCTGCCCCGCAGGTAAAGACGCCGACTGCGGTAATTGCTGACTGTGTGGCTGGCTGTGTGCCGACAAAGGCTTTCCACATCAAATCCGTTGGCTTTAAGGCAATTTCGTCGTGCGTAGCATTATCTATCACATACGCTGTAAACTGTTTGCTTTCGCCCTTATTGACCGTTGAGTTTTTCGGTTTTAGCTGCAAGGTGTACGGAGTGCGATGGATGCTGATCGGCAGTTCATCCATATTCTCTGAATCCGCCTTATAAACCGCTTTTACCTTAATCATATCCTTAAACTCATCGTTTGCAATGCTTAATCTGCCGCTTTCATCAATTTTAGTGTCAATCGAAGTACCCGCCGATACCAGCGAGAATGTAACTTCATCAGCACGAATTGGCGTTTCTATGCCGCCTTGCTTTCGATAAGCCTTGATGACGGTTGTCTGTCCGGGCTTCATCTGTGCCGGTGCGGCTAAGTCTGTTTTCAAAACAAGTTTTGGCCCAATATATTCCATGACAGTGGCGGTGGCTGCTTTGGGTGCATATTTTAATTCCGCTTTCACCGTAAGCGGGCTGACGGTTTCATTCGCTCCATATTGAAATACACCGTCTGCAACGCTTGAGTCGGTCGCCGCTTCCACGATGCTCCATGTCAAATCCGCCGGTTTTAAATCTACTTTGGCCTTTGTAGCATCATCCTCGACATAGGCGGTAAAGGTTTGGCTGCTCCCCTTTGCCAGTGCCTGATTTTCGGGTTTTAGCTTCAGGGTGTACGAATCCCGCTCAATTTCCACTTCTATTTCGTGACTCTTCCCCTGATAACTTGCCTTGGCGGTCAGCTTATCTTTAAACTCATCCTGAGCGGCAGTTAATTTGCCGCTGTCATCTAATACAGTGCCATCTGCGGTTTTGGTTTTATCCGCTGCTACCGAGCCGGGAACAGCAAGCAGCGCAAAAGCAACATCACTGGCTGGCAATTCTTTTTCCCCGCCAAAGTTATACTGACCATAGACCTTTAACTGCAAACTCTCTCCCGGTTTCAGCTTGGGCTGCGCACCAGCCTCCGGTTTTAACACAATTCCGGTCAGTGTCGGCTTTTCTTTAATCTTAAAAGTAATCTTAGACCTCGGATCATTTGGGCGGATTTTTAGGTTCGCTTCGACCTCTATTTCGTGAAGCGGTTCATCGGCAGCATAGGTAAAAACCCCAGACGAATTAATAGTGGATTTTGTAGAATTTTTAACAGTCCATGCAATCGACCCACCCTGCACCGAAACTTCCTTGCCAGTTTCGGTAAAAATCACTTTGCCGGAAAGCGCCTTGGTTTCGCCCCGAAGCACCTCTATATTCTCCGGCACAACCTGAAACTGATAATTTTTGGGTGTCACAGCCATTCTTGCCGTCTTTTGTACCTGATTCTTTTTGTTATATTTGACTGTTATGACAAATCCTTCGGTTAGTTCATCCTCTGCAATAAATATCTCTCCCAATTCATTAATGGAGTTTGACCCAGAAAAAGCATTTAAAAACCCATTGTGTGTCCATTCCGCCGGAGATATTTCTTCGTCTTTCCCCGTTTGTTCGTTATACGCCGTAAATACCAGATGATTGCTTTCTCCAGCTACAATGGACGTGCCGTCTCGGAATTTTAAATTACATTCCGCTTGATTCCCTCTAAAATTCGCCTTTTCATGAATTACAAACTCCAGCTGTGCCGCAGGTATTGCTGAATATTTCGCTTGCTTTGGCTTCGCCTTAACGGTAATGGAATTGACCGTTTCAGCAGCCCCTATGGTCAGCTCGGCATATTTTTTTCCTGCCTGGACGCTTATTTTTGTATTGCTGTCGGTAGGATTATTTCCGGGAGTGTTCACTATCTCCCAATCAAATTGATCCGCTGCAAAGTGGTGTTCATCGGGAGACCCCTGTTCATATAAGATAGGCTGAATATATTCCTTTCCATCTTTACGAATATACGATTTGTACACCCCCGGCGACACTTCAGACTCAAGATTTGATGCCTTCTGAAGCTGCAAGTGACTTATCTCGGCTTCTTTTCCCTGATATACAATCTCTGTATCGCTGTCTAACCGAGTTTGTACCGGGTTTAGCGGTTTCTTCATCGGATCATTGGCCAAATAATATTTTTCCCATGTATAGCCAGCTTCGTATTTTACCTTGATGATATTCGTCAAATACGCAAATGGCGTTCCTTTGGCAACTTTCAATGTCGTTGGCGAAATCGACTGGACATGGTCGCCCGGGGTCAGTGTCAGTGTAATTTGCTCTGCTGCTGCCGCTTGTAAGGGAAATGCCGCCAGCAGCAAACAAAGGGTTAGTAAAAATGCAATTAGTTTTCGTTTCATTTTTCTCTCCTTGTTTGGGATTGCGCAGAAAGTGAATGAAAAACGACTTTCTGCAATTGCTTTTGCACGCAAGCGTGCCCGCATTTTTGCCGAACAGTCTGCACTCACGCTTTTAATACGCATACTATACTGTTCATTTAGCGTGAGTGAGAGAAAATCCTGCGGATTTTCTCTACGCATCATCGCTCATATAGACTGTTCGTCCAAAATGCTTTTGCACGCAAGCGTGCCCGCATTTTTGCCGAACAGTCTGCACTCACGCTTTTAATACGCAATATTATACCATATTCTTTTGGGAAAATCATTAAATTTTTTTATGATTTTTAAGAATTTTAATCTGTCGCAACACATAAAAAAATCAAAGAGTGTAACTTTTACCGCCACACTCTTTGACCTCTTTTTGCGGCAAGGTTCTTGCTTGCCTGCATTTCATCGCTTGAGCAAGTGACTTTTTTCTGTCTGCCTAAGCTGTTTTAGTCTTTTAATATTTTTTGCTGCCTTTTCTATTTCTCCAGCATTTTGCTTAAATTATCCAAAATCTGTGCCATTTCTGCCCGGGTGAGCAAATCTTTCGGTGCAAACTTGCCGCCGTCCTTGCCCTTTAACAGACCCAGCGCCGCCGCTTTCTTAACGGCTTCTTTTGCCCAGCTGCTAATGCTTTCCTCGTCGGCAAAGGTTGTCATCGCCATCTCCGGCAATTTCTTATCCTTTAAGTAATTGGCGAAAATGACAGCTGCCTGCTCTCTGGTAATCTTGGCCTCCGGCCGGAACGTGCCGTCCTCAAAGCCTTTCATCAAACCAAGTGCCGCACCCCATGCCACATGCTGCGCATAGTAAGCATTTGCGTCTACATCTTTAAACGGAACTTCCCGCAACATAGTCGCCTGCTCACTCATCCGGCCCAGCACGGTGATAAACTCTGCCCGGCTCATTTGCCGCTCTGGCGCAAAACTGTTTTCGGTTACACCCTTAAAGATACCTTTTTCTATGGCACTGACAATCGCTTTTTGTGCCCAGTGTCCAGCAATATCCTTAAACTGCCCGATGATTTCACTGCTCTTATCCATCTTCTTGTCTTGCGGCTTGTTATCTTCCGGCTTCTTCGGCTGCTGCGGTGCAGGTGCTGCCGGTCCGCCGGTGTTGCTGCTACTGTTGTTGCTGCTATTGCTATTACTACTGCCGTTGTCATAGCCGTTAAGCGGGGGATTGCTACTGCTGCTTGTTTCCTTCTTAACCGTAACCTTTGCTTCTCCCACCTTGGACGAATCATACTTTAAAGTCGCCTTAATCGCTACTTCCGAAGCTGTTTCTGCTG
>CAUUKX010000107.1:0-6575 GCA_963545585.1 uncultured Lachnospiraceae bacterium | reverse complement strand
GCAGCTTCGTGATTGATACGACCGGAAAGCTTGCTTTTATGGGAAGTATCAATCACGACTATCCATTTGCGTGGGCGCCACACTCGTAATTTGCGAAGCGAATTACGAGTGCTTGCCGGAACGATAGAAAAGGATAGGCAACGGCAGCTTCGTGATTGATACGACCGGAAAGCTTGCTTTTATGGGAAGTATCAATCATAAGATGCCTGAACTCTGATATAATTTGAGGGAAAATGATGGCTTTTAAGAGAGTAACGGCGAAAGTGGATTTGGATGCCATTCGCCACAATTACGGTGCTATCCGGCAGACATTGCCGGAAAAGGTTAAAATCATGGGGATTATCAAAGCCGACGCATATGGACACGGCGCTTTGCCGGTGGCATGGGAGTTGGTGGAGCTGGGAATTGATATATTCGGCGTGGCTACGATTCAGGAAGGAATTTCGCTGCGCAAAAATGGTATCCAAACACCGATTTTGATTTTGGGCTTTACTGGTCGGGAGGATTATCCGGCACTGGCAGCTTTTGATTTGGCGCAGACGGTATATGAGCCAGTCATGGCAGCCGAGATTAACGAAGCGGCAGCCAAATCTGGACATAAGGTCAAGGTTCATATCAAGGTCGATACTGGCATGGGGAGACTGGGCTTTGCCGTAAGTCAAGCTTCTGTCGAGGAAATTAAACGGATGGCGGCACTGCCGTTTCTTGAAATGGAAGGCTTGTTTACGCATTTTGCGAAGGCTGATGAGGAAGAGGAAAGTTATACCAGGGAGCAGCTTTGGGAGTTTTCTTTTTTTATTGAACAGCTGAAAGCGGCAGGAGTTTGCCCCAAGGAGATTCATGCCGCCAATAGTGCCGGGATTTTGAATTATGCCGAATCTTATTTTACGATGGTACGAGCTGGCATCATCTTATATGGCTCTTATCCGTCGGAGTTTACCGCCAAAGACCAAATTGCCTTAAAACCGGCCCTGTCCATTTGTTCGCGTCTGATTTTTGTTAAGGAAGTTCCGGCCGGGCGGTCAATCAGCTACGGCGGGATTTATCAAACGGATAAGCCAACCAGAATCGGTACGGTTTCAGTTGGCTATGCCGATGGCTATCAGCGGATTTTGTCAAACCGCGGCCGGGTTTTGATTCACGGTCGGTACGCTCCGGTCATCGGCCGGGTGTGCATGGATCAGATGATGGTTGACCTCAGCGCCATTCCGGAAGCGGTGGCCGGTGATGAGGTGGTTTTACTTGGCCGGCAAGGCGGGCAGAGGATTTCGATTGAGGAAGCGGCTGAACTTTGCCAAACCATTAACTATGAAATCATGTGTCTGATCGGCAAGCGAGTGCCGCGAGAATACTACCGAAACGGAAAATATCAGTTTGAAATTGATTATTTTGATATTTTAGAAGAAGGGCTTCACATCGAAGATCGGGAAATTGACCGGCATTCCCAAGAAATTTCGGATTCGCAGCCGGTTTAATGGGAGCGGAAGATGCAGAAGAGTTTTTATAAAAAGGTGGCGGTCATTGCTGCGCCGATTGCGCTGCAGCAGCTGGTTATCTCCAGTTTGAACATGGTTGATGTATTTATGATCAGCTCGCTCAGCAATGAATCAATTGCCGGTGTCGGCGGCGCGAACAAGCTGTATTTCATGTTTAATTTATTTTTATTTGGAATGAGCAGCGGTTCGGCGATTTTGACGGCGCAGTACTGGGGGGCCAAGGATTACAAAAGCATTAAGCAGGTATATGGCATCACTTTGAGCTTTGGTATGGTGATTTCTTTGATTTTTGGGCTATTGGCGCTCCTGCTGCCGGAATGGGTCATGCACTTCTTTTCCGGCGACACCGGTGTTATCAGGGAAGGCGCAGCTTACTTGCGCTGGGTTGGTTTCAGTTATTTCTTTAATGCGGTTAGTTTTGCTACGGTCTTTACTTTGCGCTCGACCAAGGAGGTTAAGCTGCCGCTGCTGGTTTCGATTGTGGCGATTGGTTTAAATACGATTTTAAACTGGGTTTTGATTTTTGGATATTTTGGCCTGCCGACGCTGGGAGTAGTCGGAGCGGCAATTGCTACGCTTCTGTCCCGGGTTCTGGAGATGTTGATTTTGCTGATTATGTGCAATCGGCGGAAATTAGCACCGTCCGGTCGATTGGTGGAGATTTTTTCTTATCCTTTGGAACTGGTTAAAAAATATATTATCATTGCCGGGCCGGCGGTGGTCAATGAAGTGGTTTGGTCAAGCGGTGTTACCATGTATGCGGTTGTGTTCGGGAAAATGGGGACTGAGGTGATGTCGGCCATGACGATTTATCAAACCATAGAGCAGATGGCTTTTGTCCTGATTATCGGTTTGTCCAATTCGGCAGCTATTATTTTGGGCAATACTTTGGGCAAAGGGGAATTAACGAAGGCCTATCAAGAGGCGATTGAGTTTATTAAACTGGGAGTAGCGATTGCTTTATTTTTAGCGGTACTGGTCGTACTTCTGGCGGAGGTAACAGTCGGGCTTTTCCCGCTGACGCCGACGGTACATTTATATGTCGTCCGCTCCTTATATGTGATGGCGGCGGCGCTTTTGCCCCGAACCTTAAACACGATTACAGTGGTCGGTATTTTACGGAGCGGCGGCGATACCTTTTTTACCGCCCTGATTGACGGGCTGGGTGTTTGGGTGGTAGCTGTGCCACTGGCATTTATAACCGGGCTGTATTTTAAGTGGGATATTTGGTTTGTAGTGGCGGCGATCAGCATGGAGGAAGTGGTGAAAGTAGTGCTGACCCTGTGGCGGACATTCAGCAAGAAATGGATGAGAAATTTGACATAAAGTTCAGGGGAGCAGCTATTTAAGAATGATATGCCGAGAGAGCTTGCTCTCGGGAGGCATATCATTCTTAAATAGCTATTGGCGTGGACGGCGACACTGATAATTCGCAGAAAGCGAATTATCAGTGCTCCCCTGAACTTTAGAGGAATGGTCAGATTTAATGATATGCCGGGGGGAGCTTGCTCGCCGGAGGCAAATCATACTTAAATAGCTATTGGCGTGGACGCCGACACTGATAATTCGCTGAAAGTATTACTGGAATCGGCCATGGTGTTAAACCAAGAGATGCTGAGAGGTGTATAAACCGGCGTTTGAGAGGCAAAGGGCAGAAAGAAGCAATGGAAATAGCAAATGAGGATAGGTTAGGAGGTCAAAATGAAACCAGTCAAAGTAACAGATGATATTTATATGTTATCGGTCAATTTAAAGAATTCAGCGCTTTTGTTTGAGGAAATGTGGGAGATTCCCGAAGGTGTAACTGTCAATTCCTTTATCGTTAAGGGAGAAAAAACAGCAATTATTGATGGTGTCTGCGGTTGGGATGGAGTGCCGGAAACATTGTTCCAGCTTTTAGACGAACTGCAAATTAGGCCGGAAGATATTGATTACTTGATTATCAATCATATGGAGCCGGATCATTCTGGCTGGATTGAGGCATTGAAACAGATTACCAATCAGTTTGAAGTGTATTGCACCGCCAAAGCAGCTGATTTGCTGAACGCTTTTTATGGCCAGACCGAAAATGTGCATATCATAAAAAACGATGACGAATTGGATTTGGGAGGAGGAAAAAAACTGAAGTTTGCAGCAGTGCCGGGGGTGCATTGGCCGGATACGATGATGACCATGGAACTTTCAACCAAAACCTTATTTCCCTGTGATATGTTTGGGAGTTTTGGTCAAACCGAGGGGCGTGTATTTGATGAAGAAATGAGCGATGAGGATCGGGCATATTTTTATGAAGAGGAAATTCGGTATTTTTCCAATGTGATGGCTACGTTTCAAAAGCCGATACAAAAGGCGATTGCCATTGCTAAGGAATTTGCCCCGGCAGTGATTGCTCCCGGGCATGGCCCAATTTATCGTCAAAATCCGGCGGCTATTATTCAAAGATATGAAGATATCGTTAATTTTAGAGAGGGTGAGCCCCTGCCGGAAATTACCATTTTATGGGCATCCATGTATGGAATGACAGAAAAAGCGGTGAAATATGCCGAGCAGATTTTGCAGCAGGAAAAGATGGCATATCATATTTTGCGCGTGCCGTATGCGGCCATTGGTGAGATTTTATCTAAGACTATCCGTTCGGCCGGACTTTTGATTGCCGCACCGACTTATGAAAATAAGATGTTTCCGGCGATGGCAGCGGTGTTAGATGAAATGGGACGCAAAAAGATTAGCCCGAAGAAAGTGGTTTATATGGGCTCTTATGGCTGGCTGAGCTGTGCCAAAAAGGAAATGGACGAGATTTGGACAGCGGCCAGACTAAACTGGGAAATCATAGATGCCTGTGAATTTAAAGGCGCACCCCAATCGGAAGATTACCGGAAGATAGAAGCGGCTGTCAAGGCGCTGATTGCAGCGATTCGCTGATTCGATAGGAGAATAATGAATTTTGACAATGCGATTTGGACAGGGTGGTTTGAATATGCTTTGCCCAGCGGATGATAGAACTAAAAAAGGGCTGCTACATTTTACGATTTGGATACAAGATTCAGAAAAATCTTTGCGATTTATCATCAGTATCTTGTCTAAAATCTGTATTTTGCAGCAGCTCCTTTGCGTCCATTGCTGGTTTAAGCTGTTATTCAAATGTGGCTTGAATATTGCTTTTAGTCCTTTAACACAACCTGACAAAACTTCTTTTTGCCTTTTTGCAGCAAAAGCTTGTTGTCGGTAAAATCAGCTAAAGTAACCAAACGCTTGACGTCCTCGACTTTTTCTTCGCCTAATTTAACACCACCCTGCTCAATATTACGGCGGGCTTCGCTTTTAGTCGGTGCCAAGCCGCTTTCCACCATCAGCTGCAATAATTCCAAACCATTGGCGAACTCGGCTGCTGTCTTTTTTAGTGCCGGAATATTAGCGGAATCCGCTGCGCCGCCAAAAAGCGAACGGGCGGCTTCTTTAGCCTTTTTCGCTTCTTCCTCGCCGTGGACGGTCTTAGTGACTTCATAGGCCAGAATCTCCTTGGCTTCGTTGATTTTGGAACCTTCCAAAGCGCCCAGGCGCCGGACTTCTTCCATTGGCAGGAAAGTCAGCAGCGACAGACATTCTTCAACCTTAACATCTTCAATATTACGCCAGTATTGGAAAAAGTCATATGGCGAAGTTTTATTGGGATCAAGCCAAACAGCGCCTTTGGCGGTTTTACCCATTTTAATGCCTTCGCTGGTAGTCAGCAGCTTAAAGGTCAGGCCAAAAGCCGGTTTATTTTCCAAACGCCGGATCAGTTCAACCCCGCCCAAAATATTTGACCATTGGTCATTGCCGCCCATCTGCATGACGCAGCCGTAGCGGCGGCTTAATTCCAAGAAGTCATAGGACTGCATAATCATATAGTTAAACTCTAAGAAGGTCAAACCGACTTCCATTCGGCTTTTATAACATTCGGCCGATAACATTCGGTTGACGGAAAAGCAGCTTCCGACTTCGCGCAAAAGGTCAATATAATTCAGCTTTGACAGCCAGTCGTCATTATTGACCATCAGTGCCTTGCCCTCGGAAAAGTCAAGGAACTTGCTCAGCTGCTGTTTAAAAACATCGGAATTATGAGCAATTTGTTCATCAGTCAGCATCTTGCGCATATCAGTTCGACCGGATGGGTCGCCGACCTTGGTGGTGCCGCCGCCGACCAAAGCAATCGGTCGGTGTCCAGCTCGCTGCAAATGAGCCATGCCCATGATTGTCATAAAATGCCCGGCGGTTAAGCTGTCCGCAGTCGCATCAAAACCAATGTAAAAGCTGATTGGCTTATCCTCGGCAAAAAGCTTGGTAATTTCTTCTTCGTGGGTCATTTGCTCAATAAAGCCACGTTCCTTTAAAATATCCAGTGCTGTTTTCATTGTATTTTCCTTTCCTCTCGTTCCGACGGGCAGTCAGCGCCCACATTTATCGAAATTCATTTCAGCAAAGCCAGCCTAAATTGCAATGATACGTTATTATATGTTGTTATTTTCCTGCATCATCACAAAAAATGATGTTCAGCCAGAAAATGTATCCTCAACTTTCCCCTGATTGAAGTGCTTTGCACTTCTGCCCGGGTTGGCGACCTACCCTGATCGAAGTGCTGCGTACTTCTGCCCGGGTGGGCAGTCTGCCCTGATCGAAACGCTCTGCGTTTCTGCCCGGGTGAGCAACCTACCCTGATCGAAACGCTCCGCGTTTCTGCCCGGGTGGGCGACCTACCTGATCGAAAGCTTCGCTTTCTGCCTGGGCGGGCAATCTGCCTAAAAAGACTGTTGTAGTTTTGCAGAGTATGGAAAAGTTGAGTATACAGAATAAAGTTAGTATAATCAATTCAGCTCCGCTTGTCAAGCGACTTTTAACCGATTTTGTGCTTTGGCACTGCGGTTTTGACAGGACATTACTGTTCAGGAAAGCTGCTTTTGCGGCTCATTTTTGCAGTTTTTCACCGATTTTCCATAAAATCATAGACAAGTGCTGGCAGTTATGCTATAATGCCTGTTGTAAATAATTTCCTTGGCTCAGAGCCGGGCGCTCCGGCCCATTCTTAGCCAACAGCAGGAGCTG
>CAUUKX010000106.1:0-6590 GCA_963545585.1 uncultured Lachnospiraceae bacterium | reverse complement strand
TTCCTTGGCTCAGAGCCGGGCGCTCCGGCCCATTCTTAGCCAACAGCAGGAGCTGCTGCATTTTTGCGGGGAGAATCTCATTTTATTTTTAGGAGGAAAATTATGACACCAGAACAAAAAAAGGCAATTATTGCTGAATTTGGACGCAACGAAGCAGATACCGGTTCACCGGAAGTTCAGATTGCGCTGCTAACGCATCGGATTAATCATTTGAATGAGCATTTGAAAGAGCACAAGAAGGATCACCATTCCCGGCGCGGTTTACTGAAAATGGTCGGTCAGCGTCGTGGTCTTTTGAAGTATTTAGCATCAAAAGATATCGAAGCATATCGTAATCTGCTGGTTCGTTTGGATTTAAGAAAATAAGACAGGAAAAGCTTTCTGCCCGTGAAAGGGCAGGGGGCTTTTTATCATTTTTCCGGAAAATACATTGTCTAAATGCGGGATTGATGGTATAATGATAGAAATGTTGAAAGGATGAAAATATAGGCGGAGCTTGCGCACAAGAATATTTGACACCCGTGATACAGTATTGCTCCGGTGAATACCTCAGCGAGTTGCAGCAAAGATATTTGCCATCTGCTCGTTGGCTGCTTATCCATGCTTTTGACACTTGTATCAAGCAAAATGTAAAATGCCTGATTTATGAAAAATCAGGTGTAACCTCAGGAAAGCGCATTGGTCATTAGGTTTTGCGGTTTAGTTAGCCAGTGCGGCGGCGGATTAAACCATGAAACCTAAGGACTAATGCTTTCCGTATGTTTTTAAGAAAGGAAAGAACTATGATTTATTCAAAAGAAATTGCCGGCCGGGTGTTCAGCGTAGAAACCGGTAAGGTGGCTGAACAGGCCAGTGCGGCAGTAATTGCCAGATACGGGGATACCGTAGTGTTATCGGTGGTAACGGCATCGGAAGAACCCAGACCGGGAATTGATTTTTTTCCGCTGAGCGTTGATTATGAAGAAAAACTATATTCTGTCGGCAAGATTCCGGGGGGCTTTATTAAAAGAGAGGGCCGTCCGTCTGAAAATGCGATTCTCACCTCCCGTTTAATTGACCGGCCGATTCGGCCTTTGTTCCCCAAGGATTACCGCAATGACTGTACCGTTGTAAATACGGTTTTGTCTGTTGACCAGGATTGCCCGCCGGAGTTTGCGGCGATGCTGGGCAGTTCGATTGCGCTTTCCATCTCGGAAGTGCCGTTTATGGGGCCAATTTCTTCTGTCATTGTCGGCCGGGTGAACGGTGAGTTGGTTTACAACCCGACCGCTGCGCAGAGAGAAGTGACGGAAATGACTTTGGTCGTATCTTCCACCGCAGAAAAAGTGATTATGATTGATATGGACGGCAAAGAAATTCCGGAAGAAGATGTATTGCAGGCGATTTTTGCCGCACATGAAGTCAATAAGGAAATCATTGCTTTTATTAAGGAAATTCAGGCGGCCGAGGGCAAGCCGAAAGCAGCTTATATTGAGGTCGGTATTCCGGCGGAAATGAACGAAGCAATGTACCAAATCGTGGATAAAGACAGAATGGAAGATGCGGTTTATACCGAATCCAAAAATGACCGTAAGGAAAAGATGCAGAAAATCAAGGAAGATTTAACCGCAGCTTTTAGCGAGGGTCATGAGGACTGGCTGGAACTGATTGACGAAGCGCTGTATCAGTACCAAAAGAAAACGGTGCGCCGTATGATTTTAAAAGAAAAGAAAAGACCGGACGGCCGGGCGATTGAGGAAATCCGGCATTTGGCGGCAGAAGTTGATTTGCTGCCCCGGACGCATGGCTCGGCGCTGTTTACCCGTGGCGAGACGCAGGTGCTGAATATTACCACCTTGGGTGCGCTGGCGGAAATGCAGCGTTTGGATGGAATTGATGAACTGGAAACCAGTAAGCGTTATATGCATCATTATAATTTTCCCGGATATTCGGTTGGCGAGGCCAAAACTTCGCGCGGACCGGGACGGCGGGAAATCGGGCACGGCGCTTTGGCACAGAAAGCACTGATTCCGGTGCTGCCCAGTGAAGAAGAATTCCCCTATGCGATTCGGATGGTATCTGAGGTTTTAAGCTCCAACGGTTCAACCTCGCAGGCCAGTATCTGCGCCAGCTCCTTATCGCTGATGGCAGCCGGTGTGCCGATTAAAAAAGCAGTGGCCGGTATTACCTGTGGTTTGGTAACCGGTGAAACCGATGATGATTATATTCTGCTGACCGATATTCAGGGCTTAGAGGACTTTTTTGGTGATATGGACTTTAAGGTAGCTGGTACAACGGACGGTATTACTGCGATTCAGCTGGATATGAAAGTGGCCGGCATTACCAATGAAATGATTCGCGGGGCAATTGCCAATACCAGAAAATCCAGACTCTATATTTTAAATGAAATCATGAATAAGGCCATTGCCGAGCCGAGAGCCGAGCTTTCGCCGTATGCGCCTAAGATTATGCAGCTGACCATCAGTGTCGATAAGATTGGTGAAGTGGTTGGTGCCAGAGGCAAGACGATTAACCGGATTATTGAAGAAACCGGTGTTCAGATTGATATTGAGGATGACGGTCGGGTATTTATCATTTCGGCTGATCAGGAAATGGCTGACAAAGCTCGCCGGATTATTGAAACCATTGATCAAGGCGTGCAGGTTGGGGATGTTTTTGAGGGTAAGGTTATGCGCATCATGAATTTCGGTGCGTTTGTGGAGTTAGTGCCGG
This sequence comes from uncultured Lachnospiraceae bacterium, assembly GCA_963545585.1. Taxonomy (GTDB): domain Bacteria; phylum Bacillota; class Clostridia; order Lachnospirales; family Vallitaleaceae; genus W11650. The sequence continues at coordinate 3,878 of CAUUKX010000106.1, read as the reverse complement.
GACAGGAAGGACTGGTTCATATTTCCAAGCTGGATAAAACTCGGGTGGCCAAGGTTGAAGATGTAGTTCAAATCGGCGATATTATTCGGGTTAAGGTAGTGGAAATTGATGATCAGGGGCGGGTGAACTTATCCCGCAAGGCTTTGCTGTAATTGAGGACGGAAAGATGCAAAAAATTCAAATAGAACTGATACGCATAGCAAAGGATTTGCCTTTGCCGGCGTATCAAACGGAACTCTCTGCTGGGGTAGACCTGATGGCAGCAGTGGCAGAGGAGGTTTCTCTTTTGCCGGGCGAAATCCGGCTGATTCCGACCGGAATTAAGCTGGCCGTGCCGGACGGCTATGAGGCGCAGGTTCGGCCGCGCAGCGGTTTAGCCCTAAAGCATGGGATTTCGATGGTCAACTGCGTCGGTACAATTGATGCTGATTACCGGGGCGAAATTGGTGTGATTTTAATTAATCACGGCAAGGAAACTTTTGTTATCCGGCGGGGTGACCGGATTGCCCAGTTGGTGGTGAATCCGATTGTGCAGGCTGTTTTTTGCGAGGTAGAGGAGCTTAATCAAACCGAGCGGGGTGAAGGCGGTTTCGGACATACCGGCAAGTAGGAGAAGGCCGTGCGTGAGATTACAATTGAGAACAAAAATAGCGGGCAACGACTGGACAAGTATTTGCTCCGCTATTTTCCGCAAATGAGCAAAAGTTTTCTGTATAAGATGCTGCGCAAGAAGAACATCTGCTTAAATGAGCGGAAAGCCGTAGGCAATGAGATTTTGGCGGCGGCGGATCGGATTCAGGTTTATTTTTCCGAAGAAACGATAGCGGAATTTCGGGGCAGCGGCCGTAAGACGGCGGCCAGAACTTTTACGGTGTTATATGAAGATGAGGATGTGCTGGCAGTTAATAAACCGGCTGGCTTGCTGTCGCAGCCGAATGGCAGGGATGCGGATTTGATTGCTGAATTGGCCGGATATTTGCCAGACGAGCGGTTCGGTGTCGTCAGTCGGTTAGATCGCAATACCACCGGGGTGGTGCTGGTCGGTAAGAATATTAAGAGCTTACAGCGCTTAAATCAAATTCCAATTCAAAAAAGATATCATGCGATTGTATGTGGCAGATTAGAGCAAGAACTATTGCTGCGTGATTATCTGCAAAAGGAGGAAGAAAATAACCGAGTGCGGGTATATTCCGCTTTGGAAGAGGCGGATACAAGCGGCAAAGAGATTGTGACGAAGGTAGTTCCGCTTGAGCAGACAGGAGATTTTACTTTAGTTCAGGCCGAAATCAGGCATGGCAAGCCCCATCAGATCCGGGCGCATTTGGCCAGCATCGGCCGGCCAGTGCTGGGCGATTTTAAGTACGGACGGCGCGAATATAATGAGCGGTTTCATCGGCAGTACGGTTTAAATGGCCAACTGCTGCACTGTTATGAGGTGATTTGGGAGCAGCACCGGGTGACGGCGCCTTATCCGGCACTGTTTGCCCAGATTAAACAAGATTTATTTAAAAACTCAACTTTTCCATGTTGACGGAACAGCTTTTTTAGGAAGATTGCCCGCCCGGGCGGAAAGCGGAGCTTTTAGTTGGGCAGGTTGCTTCTGGAAAGGCTATGCTTTTGGCGATGGGCGATAATGATAGTCAAATTGTGATGCCGTCGGTTGAAAGAGGAGTCCGTGTAGAATGTCTGTTTGGGCGGAAAGCGGAGCTTTTGAGCAGAGCCAGTCATCGGCCCGGGGACAGGAGAAAATTGAGTTAAAAAGGATGGAATATGGGTTATTGGGCGACCAGGGGGCTGCGCGGCGATGCCTTTGAGGAATTGATTAATTTGGCGAACGAAAGATATCGGACAGCCGGTTTGGCACTGGTGCAGAAGATACCGACTCCGATTAAACCGGTCGAGCTTGACCGGCAGCGGGGCAATATTAAGAAGGCTTATTTTGAAAAACGATCGACGGTTGATTATATCGGCGCAGTGCAGGGGATTCCGATTTGTTTTGATGCCAAAAATATTCAGCGGGAAGTTTTGCCACTTGCTAATATTCATGAACATCAGCTGGAATTTATGGCGGATTTTGAAAAGCAGGAAGGGATTAGTTTTTTTCTGATTCGATTTGAAATTGAAGAAGCAGTTTATCTGCTGCCGTACCGATTTGTGGCTGATTTTGCCGAGCGGAGCAAGGCTGGCGGCCGGAAAAGTATTCCGCTGGCAGAGATTCGGCAAAATGGCTTTGCCGCCGAGGTGAAGCAGGGCTATTTTGTCCACTATTTGGAAGCACTGAACCAATATTTGCAGGAGAGAAAATAAACGTTGCGGCTTAGGCGTTGAGTAAATGTTATACTTGATATGTTTCCGGCGAGCAAGCTGTCTGTTGCATATCAAACATTATCTGCTTGCTGGAACTGTAATAAGCGCTGCGGCTCTCCGGTTTTGTACGAGGATTGAGAGCTAAAGTTTCCGTTTGCGGCGGGTGGGTGTGTTCGGGAAAAAATCAGCGTGAATTGCGGCTGGGTTAAACATTGTGATTTTGGTAAAAAGGAGTTTTGTCGCTGTTTTATTTAAAATCGGCAGCAAAAATGTAGGATAAAAGGGAATCAAAGACAAAAGAAAAGGGAGAGGAAAATGTTAAAAATTAAACTTAATAAAATGGTGTCGATATTTTGCCTGATGATGACGATAATTATTTTGAGTGCCTGTGGAGAAAACGGCAAGACTGGCCAGACTCCTGTGCCGGGAAAAGAATCGGCCGAAAAACAGGGAAAACAGACAACCGATCAGGAGGCGGCTAAGCAGCAGGCAGAGGAAGAGGCAAAAAAAGCGGAAGAAGCTAAGAAAGCGGAAGAAGTGCGGCTAACGGAATTGGCGGCGCAACAGATTGAAAAAGCGGACTATGCGGCCAGAGGATATTATTATGATGAGGCGATGGCTGAACTGAGTAATTCGGAAGTAGCCGACCGGCCGGAGATACAGGCCAAGATTGCCGAAATTCAGGGTTTAAAAGACGCTTTGGTTAAATACGAGGGCGATACCTATCATATTTTCTTTCACAGTCTGATTATTGATCCGGCGGCGGCGTTTGCTTCGCCGACTGCTAACGGCTATAATTTTTGGATGACGACAGTTGGTGAATTTAAAGGCATGCTGCCGATTCTGCTGGAAAAGGGCTTTGTTATTTACCGGCTGGAAGAGATGCTTGATTATGATGAAGCCGGCAATGCCAAGGCTAAGGATATTTATTTGCCGGCTGGGAAAAAACCGCTGATTTTGTCGGTTGACGATGTGAATTATTATGAATATATGCAGCGGGATAAGTGCTTTCCGGTACGGCTGGAAATCAATGATCAAAATGAAGTCGTAACTTTAGTGCGGCAAGCGGATGGAACCGAGGTTCAAACCTATGACGGCGATGTTTTCCCGATTGTCGAGCAGTTTGTCAAGGAGCATCCAGAGTTTTCCTGGCGGGGAGCGAAAGGAATTGTGGCCATGACCGGTTATGAAGGTGCGTTTGGCTATCGCTTAAATGAGCTGCAAAAGTTTCGGACGGCGGCGGATGCGAATCTGCCGGTGCATACGCCGGAGGAAGAAGCAGCGATTGAAGCCGGGGCAAGGCGGGTTGCAGAGGGGCTTAGAGCCAATGGCTGGGAACTGGCCAGCCATAGCTTTACTCATGGTCAGTATTTCCGCAAGGGAACCATCACGCTTGATCAGTTAAAGTATGAGGTCAATGAGTTCAACCGCAAAATTATTCCCTATATCGGCGAAATAAAGATTTTTATTTCTCCTTTCGGGATGCATTTAAAGGGAGATGACCCGCGCTTTAAGTATTTGACGGAAGAAGCGGGCTATCCGATTTTTTGTCCGGTTGGTAAGCACATGAC
>CAUUKX010000105.1:0-6655 GCA_963545585.1 uncultured Lachnospiraceae bacterium | reverse complement strand
CCTTATAATAAAAAAGCTCTTTGCCAAAAACAAAGAGATTACACATCTTGTCAAGAAAGGGCTTCCCCCTCCCGCTTTTCTATGTAGCCTCGGCAGGTTGATTTACGTTATGCTCACGCACCTGCTGTCTTTGGTCAATTTTTCACACCTATTACCATAGCAAAGGTTTGATGGTTTGTCAAGAGGATTTTTCTTGAAATTTTACCCCTCCAGCAAAAACTCCATAATATTCTGCTGGCGGATGCCGCTTCGATTGATACGCAGGAGTGTATCAGCCGAGAGCACCAGCTTTTCATAATTATCCGCAATCGCCTCCAGCGGCGCAAACTCCCGGTCGATATTCTCTGGCGTCAGGATATAGCAAACCTGAATATAAAGGCGCTTGTCCGACCGGTCAGCCACAAAATCCACTTCTGCCGCATCCTGTTTTCCGATTTTGACCGAAAAGCCCCGGCGCAGAAGCTCCATAAAGACGATATTTTCCAGCACACCCGCTATATCATTATCCCGATAGCCCATGACAGCATGGCGCAGCCCAATGTCAGCCAGATAATATTTTTCTTGCGTTTCCAATATCCGCTTGCCCTTAATGTCAAAGCGCACTGCCTTATGAATCAAAAAGGCGCTTTCCAAAGCCTTCAAATAATTATAAACTGTTTCCGTACTGAGCTTTCGTCCCTGGCTTTTCAAAAAATCAGAAATTGTCTTAGCCGAAAAAGTATTGCCGATATTGTCCATCAGATAAAATACAATTCTTTCCAGCAGCTCCGTATCCCTGATTTTATGGCGGGCAACCACATCTTTAAGCAGCACCGAATTGTAAATATCGTTGAGATACTGCATAATCCGGCTTTCTTCCCATTTAATCTGATGAATCCCGGGGAGCCCTCCAAAGTGCACGAAATGAGAAAATTGCTCCTGCCGTGTCAGTTTGGCCTCGACCTCGTTCCCAGCGGCAAAATCCAAATATTCTTTAAAGTCCAGCGGATAAACCCGAATTTCCACATAGCGCCCCGCCAGCAAAGTAGCCAACTCCCCGGAAAGCAACCGGGCATTGGAACCGGTCACATAAAGATCACAGTCAAAATCAACCCGCAAGGAGTTCACTACCCGTTCCCAGCCATCTACTTCCTGTATTTCATCGAGCAAAATATAAAGCCGGCCTTGGGCCTGCTTCGCTCTATCCGCAATTTCCGCATACAGTGTCTGATAGTTTCTCAGCGCTTCATAGCGCAGAGATTCAAAATTGATAAAAATAATATTTTGGCCATTTACGCTGCGTGCCAAAAGTTCCTGCCGTGTCAGTTCCAACAGGCCGCTCTTGCCGCTGCGCCGCATACCCGTAATAATTTTGACCACTGGTTTATCCATAAAATCTCGAACCGGCTGCATATATCGTTCCCGTACAATCATAAGCATTTCCTCCCCTTTGTTTTAAAAATTTTGCTATGTCAATATTCCAGTCTTTTCCGACTTGCTTCCTTCTCCCTGCTCTTGACCGTTTTTATCTCCTGATTTTCCAAAGCTCCGCTTACAGACCCATTCCGCCTTATAGAAAACAAGCCATATTCACATTTTTTCTCACTAATAGTATAACACAAAAATAAAAAAACAACAAATAGTTTCTCTTATAAAAGAAACTATTTGTTGTTTAGGGTTTTGTTTCCTGTATAAAAGAAACTATTTTGCTGTCATCGTTTTTATTCTTCTATAAAAAAACTTTTCCTGTTTGCGGCTTTCTTTTCTATCAAAAAACCTTGGCGGTGCAAACATCGATTCCAACATCTCCGCAGCTACCGCTAAAATAAGCTGATTTGGTTGGTTTCCGATAAACCTTCTAATATACCGTTGACTCTTAGGATTTCCACCAATGTTTTTGAAAGCTTCGTCCGGCTGATTAAATCCTCAATCGACAAAAACGGTGCATCCTTGCGGGCTTCAACAATTGACAGCGCCGCTTTTTCGCCCATACCGTTAATGCTGCAAAAACTGGGCATAATCTTGCCGTCAATAATCTTAAACCGAGTTGCCTCCGCCTGATACAGGTCGATCCGATGAAAACCGAAGCCGCGGGCGTACATCTCGCGGACAGTCTGCATTTCCTTTTCCATGTCCTGCTCTTTTTTGGTCAGCTTATCCGCCCGGTTTTTCAAATCCTGCGCCGCTTCCTCCAGCACCTCCCGGCTCTTGCCCATAACCACATAATCAAAGGTACTGGCTCTGACGCTGAAATATGCCGCATAATACTCCAAGGGATAATAAACCTTAAAATACGCAATCCGAAAGGCCATCATCACATAGGCCGCCGCATGCGCCTTAGGGAACATATACTTAATCCGGCGGCAGGACTCAATGTACCAGTCCGGCACATCCGAAGCCGTCATCGCCGTAACCCATTCGTCCTTTAAACCCTTGCCCTTGCGGACGGATTCCATGATGGTAAAGGCCAGCCCTTTTTCCATGCCTTTGTTAATCAGATACGACATGATGCCGTCGCGGGTGGAAATGACGGTAGTAATTGTCGCTAAACCATTACGAATCATTTCCTGCCCGTTATTAATCCAGACATCCGTTCCGTGCGACAAGCCGGAAATACGAATTAAATCGGAAAAAGCCTTGGGTTTCGTGTCTTTCAGCATTTGGATAACAAAGTCCGTGCCGAACTCAGGAATCCCAAGTGAGCCCATTTCCACGCCGCCAATGTCGGCCGGCTGAATCCCCAATGCCTCTGTCGACTGAAACAGCGACATTACTTTCGGGTCATCAAGCGGAATTTTCTGGGCATTGACTCCGGTCAAATCTTCCAAAAAGCGAATCATGGTCGGGTCATCATGCCCTAAAATATCAAGCTTGAGCAAATTATGGTCAATACTATGATAATCAAAGTGAGTGGTAATGATGTTGCTCTCCCGGTCATTGGCCGGCCGCTGAATCGGCGTAAACTTATAAATTTCCTGATCTCTGGGCACTACTACAATACCGCCGGGGTGCTGGCCAGTTGTGCGGCGCACGCCGACACAGCCCTGCACATAACGGTTGATGTCGCCCTCGGACATCGCAATTTGTCTTTCCTCAAAATAATTTTTCACAAAGCCGTAAGCCGTCTTATCGGCCAGCGTGCCGATTGTTCCCGCCCGGAAAACATGCCCCTTGCCGAAGATTTCCTCGGTGTATTCATGCGCCCGGCTTTGATATTCGCCCGAAAAGTTCAGGTCAATATCCGGCTCTTTATCGCCGTAAAACCCAAGGAATGTTTCAAACGGAATATCATGCCCGTCTTTACTGAGCGGCGCACCGCACTTAGGGCAGCTTCTGTCCGGCAAGTCGGCACCTGACATTTCCGGGTCATTTTTTAACTCCGGCGGCGCAAAATCAGAATATTGACAATTCGGGCAAACATAGTGAGCCGACAGCGGATTAACCTCGGTAATCCCAGACATGGTGGCCACAAAGGACGAACCGACCGAGCCCCGTGAGCCGACCAAATAGCCGTCCTCATTCGACTTTTTAACTAACTTTTGAGCAATCATATACATCACGGCAAAACCATTGCTGATAATGGAATGAAGCTCTCTTTCCAGCCGTTCGGATACAATCTCCGGCAGAGAATCGCCATAAATCTGATGCGCCCGGTCATAGCACAGACTTTTTAATTCCTCATCCGAATTGGGAATCTCCGGCGGATATTTATCCCGCTCCACTGGCTCAATCTCATCCAGCGAATCCACAATCTCGCGCGGTGCGGTAATTACCATTTCTTTAGCTTCGGCCTGCCCGAAATAGGCAAAATCACGAAGCATTTCACCGGTTGTCCGAAAATAGCAATAATCCGGCACATCAGCATTGCGCACCGTTTTTTTGCCGACCAGCAAAATCCGGCGCAAAATCTCGTCCTCCGGATTTAAAATCTTGACATTGGCGCTGGCAATTACTTTCTTGCCAAGGCTTTTCACAAAGCGGTACAGCTCTACCTGCAAAGCGCCCAGTGCCTGATCTTCGGCAATCATATCCGTCCCGACATAGGTTCTGGCTACCGGAATCGGATAGAGCTCAAAATAATCATAAAACTCCGCCGTCCGGTCGATTAATTCCTGACAGCGCCCCTCGATAAAGGCCTGATAAAAATCATTATCACCCCCAGTTGCGCCGTATAAAAGTCCCTCCCGCATCCGGTGCAGATACGACTTTTTCAGCCGAGGCACGCCGGCAAAGGTATTGATATGCGACTCCGACACCATTTTATAAAGGTTTAGGAGGCCGGCTCTGGTTTTGGTTAAAATCATAATCTGGGTCGGTCTTTGCTTTTCCCAGTTGATTGGATTTTGCTGCGCCCAAGTCAACACATCGTTCAAGTCATGAACGCCGATTTCTTCTAAGCGCTGAAACATGTTAAGCAGCACGCCAGCCGTTGCTTCCGCATCATAAACTGCTCGGTGGTGCTGACTGAGCGATACTTCCAATTCTTTGCTTAAATAATCCAGTCCATACCGCTTAAACTCAGGAAATAAGTGGCGCGCCAGTTCCAAAGTGTCCATATAGGTAAAATCAACTGGCAAATCTAATTTTTGGCACTCTTTTTTAATAAAGCTGATATCAAAATCCGAGTTATGCGCCACTAACACCGCTCCGGCACAAAAGTCCATAAAGCGCGGCAACACCTCCTCAATTCGCGGTGCGTCCCGAACAATATCATCGGTAATATGGGTCAGTTCCTGAATTTTTCGGGGGATCGGCCGGCCGGGATTGACGAACTCACTGAAGCGCTCAATAATCTTACCGTCCTTGATTTTAACCGCACCGATTTCGGTCAGGCCGTCGCAGCTGGTAATCAAACCCGTGGTTTCAATATCAAAGACCACATAGGTATCACGTAGGCTTTGCCCCCGGCCGAACCACAGTACCGGCCGCTCATCGTCCACCATAAAGGCGGTCATGCCATAAATCAATTTTAAACTGCCGGCAAAGGCCTTACCGGCGGAAAAGGCATCAGGAAAAGCCTGCACCACGGCAGTATCGGTAATCGCCAGCGCCGGATGTCCCCATTTGGCGGCTTGCCCAACCGCCGTCTTGACCGGAATAATACCGTCCATGTCGCTCATTTGTGTATGGCAGTGCAGCTCAATCCGCTTTTCTTCGGCTTCGTCCACCCGCTCCTGCTTAATGCTGCCGCTCAGTGGCTGAATGGTTTGAATCATAAATGCCGGCTGCATATCAAAGCTGTCAAAGCTGTATTTGCCGCTGACTCTAAGGGCTTTGGCTTCTTTTATTCCCTTAATTAGCTCCTCGGTCGTTTCTTTATCGTCCACAAAGAGCTTGCCGCTGACAGTTTTTTGATAATCAGTCAGGAACATCTTAACCATTCGCTTGCCCGAGCGGAGCTCACGCACATCCATCTCGCCGACGATTTCAACATCAATATTATAAAATGAGCGGTTTTCCTCCAAATCCGCCACCGGCGTAATCTCGCCTTTAATTTCCTTCTTGCCGTAAAGAATACCTTCCGGTTTTTCCATCCCTTTTTTCACCGGCGCAGCCATCTCCTGACCGGCCGGAACCGTTGCCAGCATCCGGCTTTCCATATCGCGGTTTTGAATAAATTCCTGCAGAATTTGACTTTTTTCATCCTTTTTATAAAAGGAAATCACCACTTCCCTTTGGAGCTTGTCGGCAAACAGGCGCTCCATTTTTTTCCCCGGCTCTAAGGGCATAATATATTCATACCCAACCGCCGGTACTTGATACTGGATTTGCTCCCCACTGATTTTGGCCTGCGACAGGCGCAGCGTATTAGCCAAAAATGGGTCACTTTTTTCCAGATAATAAAATAAACTGTCCGCCCACTGCGGATAAATCCGGCTCAAATCCCCGTCCAGCTGGTATGTTTCCCACAGCCGAACTGGGTAGCCCAAGTGCGCAGTCAGGCTTTTCGCCAGCTGCTCAATGTATAAGGGGCGAATTACCCGGCTTAACTGCAAATAAATATCCAGCCTCAATTTCTGCCGGTCAAAAACAATGCGAGAAACCTCTGCTTCCGCAAAAATTTCTCGCAAATCAGCCGGAAAAGTAAATTGCACAAATGTTTCCGTCAATTTCTTAGTCATACCGACTCCTTTTCTCTCTTATTTTCCACTCAGGTATCATTTTACCAATCGCTGGTTTCTCCTATTTTTTCGCACTCCGGCCGCCATTTGCTTTCTGCCGGAGCAGACATTTGCCTAAATCCAAAAGCTCTGCCCGCCAAGCAAAACGCTTTACGCCGGAGCATGTGTCAGTAACTTAACAATATCGGAATAAAAGATGACCGCCATCAAAAGCATCAGCAAAACAAAGCCGGCCATATGAATATAGCCCTCTTTTTTCTGGTCAATCGGCTTGCCGCGAAGCCCCTCCAAGAACAGAAAGACCAGTCGGCCGCCGTCCAGCGCCGGAATCGGCAAAAGGTTCATCACGCCCAGATTGGCACTGAGCAGCACCACCTGACTGCTGAAAATAGCAATAAACTGACGAACTGCCATGCCGCCGTCATAGCTTTTGCTTAAAGAATTAACAATCCCGACCGGCCCCGACAGCATATTTAAGGATACCTTACCCGTAATTAGGGCAAACAAGCTGAAAGCCGTAATTTTAATCATACTCAGCAGCTTAATCAAAGCAT
>CAUUKX010000104.1:0-6725 GCA_963545585.1 uncultured Lachnospiraceae bacterium | reverse complement strand
TAGGTAAAGTGATATTTTTTCTAACCATGTTCATAGCATCATCTCCTTATATCTCTATTATACACATTATACATACTATGTCAACTTGTCTTTTGATATCCCTGTAATGGGCAAATCGCATTCCGTTCCTGTCCATGCAACGATTCTAAAAAAGACTGTTCTGACGAACATGGGAAAGTTGAGTTATTAATTATTGTTTTTGAATCCAATAAAATTATAGGACTTAGAGCAGCCAATTTTTCTTTAAAAAAAGAGGACATTTACTATTGCAATTTACCCAATTTACCCGGGGAAACTCAAATGAAAATAAATATTGACATTATATATATATATATAATGGTATGTACAGCTAATTCTCGTTTTCCTTTATAAAAAACAAACTCGCCAAGGATGTAAATCCTTCAAACATTTTTCATTTTTATAAATGATGTGGCGTCAAAAGGTAAAAAATCCTTTTGCGAACAAGCCCGCTCGGATTCTTATATAATGTTTAAAAATACAATTAATGCAAATTTGATGTAAAGGAATTTTTATGAAAAAAATATTGTCAATTATTGAAAAAATAGGAAATATTGCGGGGAATAAAGCCGCAAAAAGTCTTTTTTCTGGGAGAAAATCATCAAACAGCATTTTGAAAAAAACTTTTGTAGATGCTGCCGTTTCGGCGTTTAAGCAGACCAGCTGGGAAGAAATTAAAAATAAGATAAAGTAAGAATGATAGTATAGCGGCTGATGGTGTGACATTTTTATCTACACTTAGTCCGTCTCAAGTGAAAGAAATAGATGAAAAGAGAAAAAATATTTATCAGGTTTTAAGTGAGGAAGAATGTTGTGCCTTATGCAAAACGAAAGGAATGGTAAAAATTATGGAAACAAAAAAGATTGTTTGGTATGTTTTAGGAAGTTTGGTACTGTTTAGTATTGCTTGCTTTATCGTTCCTAAAGTTACAAAGAGCATAACCAATACAATGTACAAAAATAGTGTTAAAAAGAAAAATAAAGTTGATGATGAGGACTGGGGACCGGAACTTGTTAAGAAAACGGATGATAAATAGGGGGAAACGCATTATGGTAGTTAATACCGATGAAATTGCACTAAAGTGTATTGATGCAATAAATGAAAAATTGAGAAATCTAAAAAAATTAAACATTATAGTTATCGGAAAATCCGGTGTTGGGAAAAGCACACTCATCAACAGTATGTTCAGAGGAAATTTTGCAGCAACTGGATTGGGCAGACCTATAACTGATGAAATTAAAAGATACGAAAAAAAAGAGTATCCTATGGCAATCTATGATACTCCGGGATTTGAATTATCAAAAGGACAGCAAACAAAAGTAAAAGATGAGATTATTGAACTAATTAATAAAGGAACCGCATCAAAAGATATTAACGATATGATTCATTGTATTTGGTATTGCATCAATGTCGGAGGAAATAGAACATTTGACGAAACTGAAGTAGAATGGCTTAAAGAATTAACGGAAAGAAATGCGGTTACTAAAGTTCCCATTATTGTCGTGCTGACACAGTCATGTCCAAAGGAAAAAGCACAAAAAATGAAAACTCTGGTAGAAAAGGAAAATCTTGATATTGTAAAGGTCGTTCCTGTTCTGGCTCAAGATATGGATTTTGATGAAGAATATACAGCAAAAGCTTATGGTTTGGATAAATTAGTTGATATAATGAGCGAATCTCTCCCCGATGAACTTCAAGATACCTTGCAAAATGTGCAAAAAGTATCTTTGAAAGCTAAAAAAAAATATTCTCAGGTGGCCGTGGCAACAGCGGTAGCCGCAGCCTTTGGAGAGGGATTTGCGCCAATTCCATTTTCTGACGCAGCCTTATTGATTCCAACACAGGTATCAATGATTGCTTCCATAACTGCTATATTTGGTATGGAAGTGAGTACAAGTTTGTTGACCGGTTTTGTGTCATCAACGATAGGAACGGCCGGTGCAACCGTTCTCGGAAAGGCTATTGTTTCTAATGTATTAAAGTTAATACCCGGTATAGGTACCGGTATCGGAGGATTAATTTCTGGAGCAACCGCCGGCCTTCTCACCACCGCTTTAGGAGAAGCATATATTATTCTTATGGAAATGATTTATAAAGGGGAAATGAAGAGTGAAGATCTATATACTAAGGACGGGCAAGAGCTTATGTCAAAAATCTTCAAAGAAGAATTAAAGAAAGGAAGAAAAAACTAAGTTCTGCGTACCCTTTCAATACGGGCAATGATTTTAAAATTACTGAAAAACGAAAAACACTTCAAGCGTCGCAGTCAGCGGCGCTTTTTATTGCAGCATAAATTACATATGTTAATATAAAAATATCACGAAAACCGTAGCATCACTGAAAAAACAAAAACCACAGAAATCCATTTTGAAAAAATAAAAAAATAGTGTATAATGAAATTATGGAAAATCGTTGCTAAAACATTTTTTATAAATCACTCCCTTTAAAAAGACCTATGTAACCCCGCAACCAAAATAAGGATACTCTATGAATACAAAAGCTTTAAAAATATTGGAATACGCTAAAATTATTGACCGCTTGGCCGCCTTGACCATCAGCCCGTCCGGGCGCGATATGGCGCTGGCACTGACTCCGTCGACTGATTTATCAGAAATTCAGCTTTGGCAGAAACACACCACTGAAGCCGTTTCTCTTAGTTTAAAACAAGGCCGCCTGACCCTGCGCGGCTTTCACGAGATTCGACCGGCGCTGAAGCGCTTGCCGATCGGTTCGATTTTGTCCATGAAAGAACTGCTTGATATCGCTGATTTCTTACTGACCGCCGGCCGGGCAATTACTTATTTTAAAGATTTGGAGGAAGAAGGGGAAAGTCTTAGTTTAGCAGAGTTTTTCCGCCAGCTTCAGCCGCTTTCTTCCTTGGAGCGGGAGATTCACCGCTGCATCATCACCGAAGAAGAAATGGCGGACGATGCCAGCCCGAAGCTATCCGAAATCCGGCGCAGCATCAAAAGCAATCAGGCCAGCGTCAAAAGCGAATTAAATAAGCTCCTCCAATCCGCATCCATTCAAAGCTATTTACAGGATACGCTAATCACCATCCGCAATAATCGTTATTGCCTGCCGATTCGGAGCGAGTACCGCAACGAAGTGCCCGGCATGATTCATGACCAGTCCGCCTCCGGCTCCACTCTTTATGTTGAGCCAATGGCAGTCATTAACTTAAACAACAAATTAAACCAACTCTTATCGGAAGAAGAAAGTGAAATCGAACGGATTTTATCCATGCTGTCAGCGGCAGCGGCTCTTGATTACAACGCTTTGACCGCTAATCTGGAAGCCTTGACCCATTTGGACTTTATCTTTGCCAAGGCGGAACTGGCGCTGGCAATGGACGCCAGTGAGCCGATTTTTAATGAGGATTCGGCCATTTACCTGAAAAATGCCCGCCATCCGCTGCTGCCGGCCGAGAGTGTAGTCGCCTCCACCATTTATCTGGGTGACACTTTCAGCACTTTAGTTATCACCGGACCGAACACCGGCGGCAAAACGGTTTCGTTAAAAACACTGGGGCTGCTTTCCCTGATGGGACAGGCCGGACTTCATATCCCGGCGGCTGACCATTCCAAACTGACCGTTTTGGAAAATGTTTACGCTGATATCGGCGATGAGCAAAGCATCGAGCAGTCGCTGTCCACTTTCTCCTCGCATATGGTCAATATCGTTGAAATTTTAAAAACAGCCGATTATCGGTCACTGGTTCTGTTTGATGAACTGGGCGCCGGCACAGATCCGGTCGAAGGCGCGGCGCTGGCAATGGCAATTTTGGAAAACTTGCGGGTGCGCGGCGTTTTAACGGCTGCTACCACCCATTACAGCGAGCTGAAAGTCTACGCCCTGTCGACCGACGGCGTGGAAAACGCCAGCTGCGAGTTTGATGTCAACACCTTAAAGCCGACCTACCGCCTTTTAATCGGCGTGCCCGGCAAAAGTAATGCTTTCGCTATTTCTAAGCGCTTGGGGCTGCCGGCGAAAATCATTACTGCGGCGGAAGAGTTCATCGGCGGCCGGGAAGTCCGGTTTGAAGATTTAATCACTGATTTGGAAATGAACCGCAAGACAGCGCTCTTGGAAAAAGAGCGGGCAGAAAAGCTCCATGCCGAAGTCGCAGAGCTAAATCAAGAGCTGCAAAGCCAAAAAGAAAAATTAAACGCCCAAAAGAGCGAAATTATTAAGCAGGCCCGACAGGAAGCCTACCGCATTTTAGACGAAGCCAAGGACGAAGCCGACCAAATCCTGCGGCAAATGAATAAGATTGCCAAGGCCGGAACGCCGGTCAAAGAATTGGAAGCCGAGCGCGGTAAGCTGCGTGATAAAATGAATGACGCGCTGGCCGCGGCCGAAGCGGCTGCCGCCCAAAACCGGCAAGGCCCGAAAATCAATCTGAAAAGCTTAAAAGTCGGACAATCCTATTTGGTTACTTCTTTTCAGCAGGTCGGTACTCTGCTCAGCCTGCCGGACGCTAACCGCAAAGTCAAAGTCCAGTTAGGGATTATGACGGCCACGGTTGACGCGGCTGATCTGCGGATTGCCGCCCAAACCAAAGGCCAGACGCAAACGCCGGCCAGTCCCCGTACCGGTTACAGCGCCCAGCATACTGCCAAAAGTCTGAATATCAGCAAGGACATCGACCTGCGCGGTTACAATGGGCTGGACGGCATCGAAGCGCTGGATAAGTATATTGACGACGTGTTTTTATCCAGCCTAAGCGAACTAAATATTATTCACGGCAAAGGCACCGGTGCACTGCGCAGCCAGCTGCACCAGTTTTTAAAACGTGACCCGCGGGTCAAATCCTTCCGCTTAGGTGATATCAACGAAGGCGGTGCGGGCGTGACAGTGGTAAGTTTGAAGAAGTAGCACCGTTTCACCATTAGAGTTTATCAAAATGGCAAATACCTATGTATTGATAAAAACGTATTTCAACCTATTGCTCTATTGGCTATCACAGAAAATTAAAAAACGGAGCCGCCTGTTTATTTGGCCAAGCGGCTCCGCTATCGGTTCGGGCTTTTTTTACTCCCAACATTTCCGAGGATGAATTCGTTCTGGCTCCATTTTCTTATATCTCCTTTTATTTTTCTATTTCGCTTTCAGAATCAAATTCTGGTATGCTTATTTCAATATTTTCCTTCGGCAGCATCATAAATGAAACTGTTTTTAATTCCGCAATTTTCGAAACACAAGAAATATCCGCTTTTATTTGCATTCCGCTAAACTTAACTTTTTCATATACCATGTTTTCTCCCACCACGTCTTTGATTGAACGGATAACCATATCCGTATTGTCCCAATAATCCCAATGCACGGAAATTAGTATTTCAACTTCCGTTCCCGGTCTTAAATCTCGGATTGCCTTTTTTAATCCCGATGAAAGTTTCCCCTCTGGCTTCATCTCCTCTTGTACCGCTGTTCTTTCTTCTCCAACTTTTACTTCCGTCAGTACGTCCAGTTCTCTGCTGGCAGAGCGATCTTGACTAAAAGAGCCCTTAGAAACTTTAAAGTCCTTTAAGTAAACACTTTCCGCCGTTCTGTCCGCTTGGTCGTCATCTTCTTTTTCCATCTGCTCTGTATCAGTACTTACAATGGCTTCTTCGCCTCTATACTTTTGCTCCTCTTCTGCGCTTCCTAACGTTCCGCTATTTCCATTCCAAACTGCACTCCCCTGAAAAAGCAGTGCTGCCGTCAATAACGCCATCAACCAAACTGATATCTGTTTCTGCATAACAACCTCTTTTTATCTTTTATAGTTTGTAGTTTAATCCATTTTTATTCTACCATAAAGTTATTGTCTTTTCAATGAATTTGTATAATTTTTCTTTTTATTTCTCTTTTATATTCTATTTATTCTGATTATTATTTTCTTCCATCTACTCGCAAAGCCCACAAACAGACACAGACAACGACCAGTAAGCGCGCTCGCAACCAGCTGCACCAGTTTTTAAAACGTGACCCGCGGGTCAAATCCTTCCGCTTAGGTGATATCAGCGAAGGCGGCGCAGGGGTAACGGTAGTGACTTTGAAGAAATAAAAGAAGTGTCAATATTTAGAATGATATATTTGTCGATATAAATATTGACATTTTTTCTTTCTTTTATATAATAAACTTAACGATAATAATCACTTTTTAGGTTCACTCTGTTTAATCCATTGAACTAAAATTACTCACCAGCTCAACCGAAGGAGGTTTTTGATATGAATGAAACATCTGTTATCCATGCCATGCGTTCCATTGTGCCAATTACCAGATTTAATAAAGGAGAAGCCAGCCGGATTTTTGATGAAGTCGCCGCCAGCGGAACAAAAGTAGTAATGAAAAACAACCGGCCGGCTTGTGTCTTGATGTCCCCTGACCGGTACGAAACCTTAATCGAGGCATTAACCGATTATCTGGAGCAGGAAGAAGCCGACCGGCGAATGACTCACTACAACTCTGCCGACTCGCTTTCCCAAGAAGAAATGATGGTTTCTCTGGGAATCCGTCCGCAGGAACTTGATGACATTGATGTTGAAATTGAAGAATAAAGCTATGGCTTATAAGATTGAATATATCAAAGAAGCACAACGTGATTTAAAAAATTTAGATCCCTACACAGCCGCCGCATCAAGGGCTTGCTTTAAAATCATTATTATTTCAACTTCCGATATGCCCCGAAATAGAACCAACTCGGCAAAATCAGACCTTTGA
>CAUUKX010000103.1:0-6779 GCA_963545585.1 uncultured Lachnospiraceae bacterium | reverse complement strand
AGAAACCATGGCGGATTATGAAGCTGAGATTAACGCATCTTTGAAAAAAATCAAGAATGGCGATTTAGTTGAAGGCGAGATCATCGGTGTTAACGACAAAGAAGCTTTGGTTAATTTCGGGTATGCTTCCGACGGAATTGTTCCTGCAAGTGAAATGCCTTTGGAGCCGGAACAAAAGCCAAATGAAAAGTACAAAGTCGGTGATAAAATCAAAGCAGAGATTTTAAGAACCGATGACGGGGCAGGGAATGTTGAATTGTCGATTACCAAAGCATCAGCGCTGGAAGGCTGGCAGCTGATTGAAAAGGCATTTACAGATAAACAGCCGATTGAGGTTGCGGTAGTGCAGGCCATCAAGGGCGGCGTACTGTGTGATTTCATGGGTGTAAGAGGATTTATGCCGGCATCGTTGGCTTCTGCATTTTATATTGAAGATTTAAATGAACTGGTGGGTAAAACATTTGACGTACTGGTGCTGGAACTGGATAAGAGAGCCAGCCGGGCTGTCTTTACCCGGAAAGAATTGGAAAAAGAAAAAGTTCAAGCCGAAAGAGCCAAAATGTTTGAAACGGTTAGTCCGGATGATGAGTTTAACGGTGTCGTTAAAAAGATTATGGATTTTGGAGTATTTGTCAATATCGGCCCGGTCGACGGATTGGTGCGGCTGGAAGATCTCAGCTGGGATCGGGTGACTAAGGCGGAAGAAGTAGTGAAAGAAGGACAGGAAGTATCGGTTTATGTAATCGAAGTAGACCGGGCAAAAAAGAAGATTCGCCTGGGCATGAAAGACCGGTCGCAGGATCCATGGAATTCAGTGGAAAAAGATTATACCGCCGGTGAAACTTATGAAGGCAAAGTGATGCGGATTAAAGATTTTGGTGCATTTGTGGCGCTGCCGACTGGAGTGGAAGGCCTGATTCATTTGTCGCAAATTTCGGATAAGCACATCAAATCACCGGATGAAGTATTAAAGGTAGGCGATGCGGTTAATGTCCGGGTGCTGGAAGTTAATAAGCCGGAAAAACGGATTCGCCTAACGATGAAGAGTGCAGAAGTATCTGCGCCTAAGCAGCCGAGAGAACCGCGCAGAAATCATGCGCCGCAGAAGAAGGAGACTGAAATACCGGCTGTTTCCAGCACGGAAGCAATGACTTCTTTGCAGTCAGCCTTTGATAATATTGACTTAAAGGATTTCAATTAAACGCTTAAACGGAAGTGGGAAGGCAATCGCAGAGACAGCAGTTTAAGATGATAAGTAAAAAATAGGAGTGCAGAATGAACGAACAGAATCAAACCAATAACGGATGGAATACAGGCGCAGGGAATTTGCCGCAGGGACAGATGCCGAATAATATGCAGGGATATTCGCAGCCTTATCCGCCGCAGCCGAATCAGGCTATGCCGACGGAAGGATCTTATCAAAATTACAATAATCCGCAGTCGTACGCACAGTCTTTTCCCTATCAGCCGCAGCCGGTCGCTAAGAAAAAGACCGGTTTGTGGGTCGGACTGGGGATTGGCGGTGTAGTTGTTGTAGCGGCATTGGTAATAGGGATTCTGTTTGTGTCCGGTGTCATCAGCAGCAAAACCAAGGCTGAGAAACTGTGGTCGGCTATCCTCAAAAGCGGTGAAGTCACAAAATCCGATACTTATCAGGAATGGATTTTAGATGAGCTGAAGGGAGGCGATGGTCAGCCGGAAAGTGAGATGTACGCAGAGATGCTAAACGGAGCGGGTTTAAAGCTGCGCACCAAGTCGGACTTAGCCGCAAGTAAGATAGAAGCTGATTTGCGGATTTATCTGAAAAGCATGGAACTGCTTGATATTGCTTATCAGCAGCAAAATCAGGATCAGATTTTTTCAATCCCCAAACTGCTGAGTAAGTCAATTTATCTTTCAAAAGACGGTTTAAGTAATCTGCTGGAAGATAATGGACTGGTAGACAGCAAAACAACGGAGTCCGCAGCCGATACTTTTACATATGAGAATGTGCAAAAGTCAATGAAGTATTTGCGGACGGCTCTGAATCCGGTGACTTTGCCCGAGTTTAAGAAATTAAACCAAAAGAAGTATCTGGAACGGATTCGGGATTATTACGATGCCAAGATTAAATCGGAAAAAGGCAGCCGCAAGCTGACCGTTGGCGAGGAAGAACAGGAGTTTAAAGGCGAAGTTTACGAAATCCATGAAAACGTGGCGGAAGCGGCGGAGTTTTATCTTCAGTTGACTAAGGATTTACTGGCGGATGAAAACTTTAAGCCCTTTATGGAAGCTTACCTTGAACGCCTGATTGCAGAAATCGAAGCGAATCAGGATTTGCTGGTATATAATTATTTTCAGCTGATCGGCGGTTCGTATCATTTGAAGTCAGCCTGGGACGACGAAGTAAAAACGGAATTGGTCTATACCAAGGAACTGATTTTGGATGTCATAGATAAAGCGGCGGAAAACATGGACAAGCCTCATGCGGACGCAGAAGCTGCACATGCAATTTCGGAACTGAAAGATTCAGCAACTTTAGATATGATTTTTGTGGTTGATAAACAGCAGCTTATCTATGCTTACGCAGGAGTTAAGCTTGATTTGCAAGAAGCGGCAGAATCCATACTGCAAAAGGAAAGTCCGGTGCAGTCGGTAAAATATCATGTCGCAACCGGAGTGCTGGCAACCGATGATAATGTCAAGTTTTCGGCTTTTGAACCGGATAAGGCATGGGATTACAGCAAGGCAACACCTGAAGACATGGAGAAACTGATGGAGGAAGTACAAGCCAACGCAATGCAGGTTCTTTCTTCTTTAGGGCTGTTTTAAAGAGCAGGAAGATTGCTCGCCCGGGCAGAAGTGCAAATTGTGCGCCATGCGGATAGGCCAAGTCTGGCGCAGAGGAAATTGGAATTAAAAAAAGAAAGGAATTGCAATGAGAAACGTAAGGCTGCTCATGAAATATGGTTTAATCTTTCATGTCAAAGCAGTCTGGCGGGTCAAATGGCAGTTCCTTTTGCATTTGGCGGCGATGGCGGCGGTACTGGCAGTTGCTGCCGGACGGCCGCCGAAGCTGTTTTCGGTTACTTATTATAATGCCGACGGTACCTATGCCTCCAAGATGGCGATTGATAATTTTACAGAGGTGCTGAAAGGCTTGGCGGAGATGGAAGAAGTGCAAACCCTGCCGGAGCATCCGGCCGGTGATGTATTTATTTATTTTCCTAAGGATTTTGCTGATAAATGGCAATATTTTGAGTCTTTACCGGTTGAGGTTTATATTTTGACGAAGCAGCCGCTTTATCAGGTGCTGCTGCGGGAAACCTTTCAGGCCTATGAGGAGATTATGCTGGGATCAGAAACGGTGATTTCTGTCTATAATCAGGAGTTGGCGGATTTGAGACTGACCAGTGAGCAAGCGATAGCGGAAAACATTAAGATTTCGCTTGATTTTTTAAGTCTGGCTTTTCAGCGGCAGCGCCTGTATTCGCCAAAGCCGATTTCGGCATTGCCGGGGGCATTGACAAGGAATTATTATTTTTTTAGTCTGACGCTTTTTTTTGGCCTGTTGCTTGGCATTTATTGGAACGGCATGGCAATTGAAAAAAGACAGCACTATCGGCGCTTGTTTTTAAGCCAAATTTCGGCAGCGGATTATCTATCCAGCGAGTTTGGGCTGACAGCGGCCTTGTGTCTTGGTTACGGCACTTTTAGCTGGTTGCTGGGAAAATATATTTTACGGCTGACACTGGATGGCAGATATTTTGGTGGTTTTGTTTTATTGCTGCTGGCGGTTTATTGGCTGCTTGGCTTAGCGGGTTATGCCTTTCATAACTTAGGCAGCTATTATGCGGCTGCGTTGACACTGTTCTTTTTTTCGGCTCTGTTTGGCGGGGCGTTTTTGCCGCTTTCTTTTTTTCCGGCTAAATGGCTTCTGCTGACAGAGTGGTCGCCTTTTTATCATGGCTTTTTGTTTTTGCTGCGCTTAGCGGCTGCGGAGATTCCGGCGGCGGCCAGCGGTATTTTTTTAGCGGCAATTGGCCTGACAACTGGCGGCCATTTTATTTGTGTAAGGAGAGTGCACCATGACTAAGACGGTACTGCTGTGGCAAATCAAGCAAAAAATTTTATATCATGATAAAAAAGCCATATGCCTGCTGGCGGCGCTCTGGGCGGTCATTTTTTTATTATTTGTTTCTGCTCTGTTAAATAAGGAAGAAAAAGTTCGAATTTTTCTGGACGATCAGGATCATTCCGGTCTGGCGCAGGCATTTTTGCAGACAGCCAGTGAAAAAATAAGCCTTGAGCCAAGAGAAACAGCCGAAGCACTGGCCGGAATTAGGAGTTATCAGGCCGAACTTTTGCTGGTAATTCCGGTCGGAGCGGAGGAACGGCTGCTGGCGGGTGAAACAGAAGGAATTTTCGGGCTTTATTATTTAAAGGATAATGCTTTGGCGGTACTTCTGGCGGATCGGCTAATCAGTTCGGCTTTGGCTGAGGTTTACCGGCTGCGGGGCGAATATTTGGCCGGGGAGTTGTACCGGAAATATGCGGTATCTCAATTACTGGAGCCGACTGATTTGCTGGCTGAATTTCGCTGCAAGGTGAAAGCCATGCACCAAAAAATGCAGCCGGGTTACTATTTTTCTGTTTTTGATGAATGGCCGCCGGAAACAGCCAGAACAGACCGGCCGGAATTCGGTCAGGCTTTAGGCAGCGGACAAGTAAGTTCGGATCTGAAATCAAAAATAGCCGCAAATACAACGACTGCCAAGCCGGCCGGATATTTAGAAGCCAATCAGGGCAGAAATGCCGACCAAAGCGCAGACAAAGCGGTCAGAGCATGGGTAATCCTACTGATTGCCGGCGGGGTTAATTTTGTGTTTTTACTTTATTTTGGCTTAAAATTATTGTATCTCCGGGATAAAAATGATAAAATGAAGGCAGCGGGATTTGAGCCGAGCCATCAGCTGCTCAGTGATTTGGGTGTTTTATTGTGGCCGGAAGGATTGCTTGTGGCCGCACTGGGGACGGTTTCCTATGCGCTTGCGGGACTTACATTGTGGCTGGGCTTGACGGTGCTGGCGGCAGCGGCAATTGGCTTTAATCTGCTTTTTATTCGGGTGGTTAAGGAAAAGCAAATGTATTTTCCGATTGGGATTGGGGTTTATATTCTTACGGCCTTGGTCGGGATTGCTCTTTTTCTGCAATAACAGGATATTCAACTTTCCTATGTTCGTCAGAGCAGGATTTTTAGGCTGTGTTTTATGCCGGACAGAAACAATAGCTGGAGGAAGCAAAATGACGTTGGTTATTACAATTTTATTATGGCTGTTAAAGCTGATCGGCATTTTGCTGGCGACTGTACTGGGGCTGGTTTTGCTGCTTTTGCTTCTGATTCTGTGCGTGCCGATTCGCTATCAGGCGAATTTGGAAAAAGCGGAAACATTGATTTGGGGCGGCCGCATCAGCTGGCTGTTTCGCTTTCTTCAATTTCGTTTTCAGTATACGCCGACGGAAAATACCACCGAGTTTCGGATTGGTTTTTTCCGAATGAGCGAGACGGAGGAGGAAAAGACGAAGCCTGAAAAGAATGTTGCCGAAATCAAAGAAGATTTATGGCAGACAGATTGGCAAGAGATGGAAGAAGAAGAATTTAAGCGCAAGCTGTTTGATTATTTATCGGCGGAGAGGAACGATCAGACGGAAGTGCTGGAGACGGCAGAACGAACCGAAGCGACTGAAAAAAATGAAATTGCGTGCGAACCTGCTGCCGCTGAAGCGGAGAACCGGACGGTGATAAGCGAAGAAAATGGACCAGCGGCAAAAGCATCTGCCCGTGAGGAAGGAGCTGTCATAGAAAAGACACCGCCGGAAAAGGACAGCAGCAAGTCGGAGAACAAGACCGAAGATGAGGCCGATATTTGGGCGGAGTTTGAAGCGGAATATGAAAAGGAAGAGATGCCGGAAGGCAAGCGGCAAAGCACTGAAAGTTCCGGCAAACAGGCGATGATTGAAACTGCTTGGTGGATTTTTCAAAAGCTGCGGGCTTATTTCCAGAAAAATCGCGGCGTGATCAGACATGTGCTGCGCTGGCCGTGGCAGATGCTGCGCTCGGTTTTACCAAGGAGAGCGGACGGTCGGATTGAGTTCGGTTTAGGCGATCCGGCGCATACCGGATATGTTTTGTCTTTATTTTATTTGTTTTATCCGGAAAATCATGGTAAAATGGAAATGATACCGGATTTTGAAAAAATGATGTTTGCTGGTCAGGCCGCAGTTACGGGACGGATTCTTCTGATTGAAATCGTTTATTATGCGCTGCGGTTGATTATTGATATTCGGATTATCCGATTGCTGTTCCTGATTAGAACGCTGAAAGCGGGGAAAGCGGCGGAGGAAGAAAAACTTAGAAAAAAAAGAAACCAAGAAGAGCGGGACAGGGAAGGAGCCGTCCTGTCTGTTTCGGCGCAGAGATAAAAACAGGAGGATATTATGGCGGAGAACGGAAAGAACAACGCAGCAGCTTTAATTTCAAGCATGAGTCAATTTTTAAATACCAAGACCGTAGTGGGAGAACCGATTTTAATCAAAGATACCACGATTATTCCGCTGATGGATGTAACGTTCGGCTCGGCGGTTAATGGCTCCGGCGGCGGAATGGGAGCGAAAATCAGCCCCAAGGCGATTTTGGTGATTAAGGATGGACATACAAGGCTGGTCAATATCAACAGTCGGGATAATGTCAGCAAGATTTTGGACTTGGTGCCGGATATGATGGATCGTTTTGTTCCGGC
>CAUUKX010000102.1:0-6811 GCA_963545585.1 uncultured Lachnospiraceae bacterium | reverse complement strand
TAGAGCAGCAAATTTTTCTTTAAAAAAAGAGGACATTTACTATTGCAATTTACCGCTTAATAATGGAATAATTATTGTCACTTCAAGTATTTCTATGTCAGGAGATATAGCTACAATTGAAGACTATCAAATTGTAAATGGATGTCAGACAAGCAACATACTTATAGACAATATGGAACTATCAGACAATATTGACGACTTAATTATTCCAATAAGAATAATTGCTACAAAAAATGAAAATTTAAAGAATGAAATTACAAAAGCGACTAATAGTCAAACGGCAATAAAAAAAGAGCAATTGGAAGCATTATCGACATTCCAAAAAGATCTTGAAGAATATTATAGAACCTATACCGGACCTGATTCATTGGTTTATGAGAGACGTTCTGGACAATACAGAGATAGTGATATTCAAAAGAATCGAATTGTTACTATTCCTACACAGATAAAGACTATTTCTGCGATGTTTTTAAACGAGCCCAGTGCCGTATCAGGCCAATATGGCACAGTGGCCAAGAGAGTGGGTAATAAAATTTTTAAAACTTCAGATAAATTAATTATGTATTATCTAAGTGCTTTAGCATTGTATAAAATAGAGACTTTGTTCAAGGCAAATAAGATAGAAAAAAATTATCGAAGAAGTCGATACCATGCAATGATGCTTTTTAGAATTTCTATGTCAAAAGAAGATTTGCCTAGATTCAATCAAAAGAAAATGGAAAAATATTGTCAAAGTCTATTAGATATATTAAATGATGATTCAAAATGCGAAAAAACGTTTAAAGAAATTGTTAATTTTATTGTATCTAAAGGTGCAGATATAGATATTGAAAACAGAAAATGTTTTGAGAGAAAAGAAACAACCGATTATTTGCTTCAAAGAAAGAATGAACTAATTGAATACTTAAAAAATAAAGGTGTAGTTATTTAGCAAAAACTGATGTTCTAAACTGATAGCAAAATCAGAAATACCTTATGAAATGGAAGCAATCTATAGCCAGTTCAAGTCGATAAAGTAAAAATTCCTAAGTAGGAACCACAATTTACCCCCATTGCAATTTTTTAAAATAAGTAGTTGACGAAATGCCGCTTTATGCGATATAATAAATAAAGTGCTTGAAAAAAGCTTTTTTGTAAAGTTTTGTTTCGAGGCTTGATGGGCGGCAAACCTGCCGTATCCGTCAAAGTTGCAAAGCTTTCTCGAGCTGAGTAACAGCCCAGAGCTTTTTGAGGTCGCAAGGGAATGTTTTAGGTCTTACCAAGCGGCTAAGCATAAATCGTAACCGGAGGGGGTGTAAAAGGTGTCAACTGTAAAAGTCAAAGAAAACGAGAGCTTGGACAGCGCATTGCGTCGTTTTAAGAGAAACTGCGCCAAGGCCGGTATCATGCAGGAGTTGCGTAAACGCGAGCATTATGAGAAGCCGAGCGTTCGCCGCAAGAAAAAGTCAGAAGCAGCCAGAAAACGGAAGCATAAATAAGCTAACTTGGTTTCGATGAAATATGCTAAAAATGAAGAACTCTTTCCGATCATGGGAAAGGGTTCTTTTAAAATTTAAATCCGAAAAAAGGATTTTCAGTGTACAAAGAGAATATTAAAATGATATAAGAATTGCGGAGGCATTAGCCGAAACAGTCCTGTATCGTGGGGACACCACATTATATAATAGGGAAGCCGGCACAAGCGGCAAGGCTGACATTTTCTCGGAACACGGAGAGGTGAAAGGAGTTTGTTATGAGGTATATTATCAGTGGTAAGAACATGACCGTAAAAGAGGGATTAAAGGAGAGAATCGAGGAAAAGCTGAATAAGCTGGATAAGTTCTTTTCCGAAGAAACAAAGGTGCAGGTAACGTTAAGCACCGAGAAAAGAGATAGTATCATTGAAGTAACGATTCCAATCCGTGGGTCGGTGATTCGAGCTGAAGAACGCGGCGAAACCATGTATATTGCCTTGGATAATGCGGTTGATAAGTTGGAGCGGCAAATGGTTAAGCACCGGAAAAAATTGGTTGACGGTCATCGTCAGGCCAAGGAATTAAAAATTGATTATTTTGAGCAAATCAGTGCCGAGCCAGAGGACGCCATCAATATTGAGCGGACGAAAAAAATCAGCGTGAAGCCGATGGATCCGGAGGAGGCCTGCTTGCAGATGGATTTGCTGGGACATGATTTTTATGTTTTCCGCAACCGCTATACCAATGATATCAATGTGGTTTATAAAAGAAAAAATACCGGTTACGGTCTGATTGAAACCGATGGGGAAGAGGACGAATAAGTCTGGCTGTTTACCGGAAAATTAAGCGGACTGCAAATATCAGCACAAGGCTGCGGCAAGTGTTAGCCGAAAGATAAAGACCTGCGTCATTTTATAAAAAATCAGAAAAACAAGGGGCTGTTGCACTTTAAGTCCATTATCCAAGATATTGAAAAGATTTATCTGTACCAATACAATATCTTGATATCAATCTTAATTATGCAACAGTCCCTTTTCTGTGTCAAAGTTTGGGCAAGTGAAATATCGGCTGCCTCAAGCGGTAACATTCGGGGGGTGTCCGGTCATTACCCGCCGAAAATTTGCCCCCGAAAAACTTTTGCTTGCAAGTCAAAAAGGATAGTGTTAAAATAGAAATAATTATGATTATATGAAGTTTGAAAGCAAAAGCAGGATAGAGGAAAGAAAGGGAAGGCATGAAATTACTGGAAAAAATATTTGGAACCCACAGCAGCCGGGAGCTGAAAAGAATAGAGCCGATTATTGAAGAAATTGAAGGGTTGCAGGCGGAATACCGGCAAAAATCCGATGAGGAACTGTTAGCCAAGACAGCAGAGTTTAAAGAAAGACTAAGCAAGGGGGAAACTTTGGATGATATTTTGCCGGAGACTTTTGCCACCGTCAGAGAAGCGGCGACGCGCACCTTGCAGATGACACCTTACCGGGTTCAGCTGATCGGCGGTATTGTTTTGCACCAAGGCCGAATTGCGGAAATGAAGACCGGGGAAGGTAAGACTTTGGTTGCGCCGCTGGCGGCGTATTTAAATGCGCTTGAAGGCAAAGGCGTACATGTCGTGACGGTCAATGACTATCTGGCTGCCCGTGACGCCGAATGGATGGGAGCTATTTATCGCTTTTTGGGTTTGAGCGTCGGCGTGATTTTAAATGATATGGATAATGACAAGCGTCGGGAAGCCTATAACTGCGATATTACTTATGGCACGAACAATGAGTTCGGTTTTGATTATCTGCGGGATAATATGGTGGTGTATAAGGAAAATCGGGTGCAGCGGGATTTGCACTATGCCATCATTGACGAGGTTGACTCGGTGCTGATTGACGAAGCCAGAACGCCGCTGATTATTTCCGGCAGTTCCAGCAAGTCAACGCATTTGTATGATCAGGCCGATATGATTGCCCGCCGTTTGAAAAAAGGCCGGGTCATCGGTGAGGTCAGTAAATTGGCAGCCGTGCTGAATGAAGAAGTAACTGAAGAAGGCGATTTTGTGGTTGATGAAAAATCAAAGCAAGTCAGCCTGACAGCCGACGGTGTGGCCAAGGTGGAAAGCTTTTTCCAGATTGAAAACCTGTCCGATCCCAATAATATGGAGATTCAGCATCATATCAATCTGGCCTTAAAAGCCAATAACCTGATGCATTTGGATAAGGACTACGTAATTAAAGATGATGAAATTATCATTGTTGACGAGTTTACCGGTCGTCTGATGCCGGGGCGGCGCTACAGCAACGGCCTGCATCAGGCAATTGAAGCCAAGGAAAAGGTTAAGGTAAAAAGAGAGTCAAAAACGCTGGCGACGATTACATTTCAGAATTATTTTAACCGTTATGCCAAAAAGGCCGGTATGACTGGTACGGCGCAGACGGAGGAAGAAGAGTTCCGGGAGATTTACGGGATGGATGTTATTGTCATTCCGCCGAATCGGCCGGTGATTCGGGTGGATCAGGACGATCAGGTTTACCGCAGCCATGAGGAAAAAATTAATGCCATTGTGGAAGCGGTTAAGGAAAGCCATGCCAAAGGTCAGCCGGTGCTGGTCGGTACGATTACAATTGACGCCTCGGAGGAATTAAGCAATCGCCTGCGCAAGGAAGGAATTCAGCATAATGTCTTAAATGCCAAGTTCCATGAAAAGGAAGCCGAGATCGTGGCGGATGCCGGTCAGTTCGGAGCGGTTACGATTGCGACCAATATGGCGGGCCGCGGTACCGATATTAAGCTGGGTGATAAGGTAGTCGAGGCCGGTGGGCTGCGGATTATCGGTACGGAGCGGCATGAGTCGCGGCGGATTGATAATCAGCTGCGGGGCCGGGCCGGACGGCAGGGCGACCCCGGTGAGTCGATTTTTTACATTTCGATGGATGATGTGTTGATGCGCCTGTTTGGCAGCGAGCGGATGAAGGGCACGATTGAACGGCTGCGGCTGCCGGAAGGCGAGCCGATTGCGGCCGGAATTTTAAGCAATACGATTGAAGGCGCCCAGAAGAAGGTAGAAGCCAATAACTTTAGTATCCGTAAGCATTTGCTGGAATACGACCAAGTCATGAACGACCAGCGGGAGATTATTTATGAGGAACGGCTGAAAGTGCTGGGCAATCAAAACCTGCGCCATGTTATTTTGCAGATGATGGATGAAGTCATTACCCGCATGGTTAATAAATACTCGGCTGGTGTCGATGAAATAGATGAATGGGATTTAGCGGGATTAAACGACGCACTGCGGGAAATTATTCCTTTCCGGACGCTGACCCTGCCGGATACCGAGAAAGAGGAGATTACCAGAGAAAAGTTTATTGACTTTTTAAAGGAAGAAGCGCATAAGCTCTATGAAAAGAAAGAGCAGGAGTTTGACGATATTGAAGAGTTCCGGGAAGCGGAAAGGATTCTGCTGCTGAAAGTGATAGACCAGAAGTGGATGGATCATATCGACAACATGGATCAAATGCGGCAGGGTATCGGTTTACGCTCTTTTGGACAAAAAGACCCGCTGGTTGAGTACAAATTTATCGGTTTTGAAATGTTTGACGAAACGATTGAAAGTATTCAGGAAGACACGGTGAAGGTGCTGTACCGGGTTGTGCCGAGGGAAAAACTGGAAAGAGAACAGGTTGCTAAAAATATTACCACCAACCGCGGCGGAGAAGAAGTCAGGAGAAGGCCGGTTCGCCGGACAGCTGAAAAAATCGGCCGGAATGACCCCTGTCCCTGCGGCAGCGGCAAAAAATACAAGCAGTGCCACGGCCGGGAGGCGTAAATCGACAGAGAGCGATAACATAATATAACATAACTCACTCAACTTTCCCCTGATCGAAGTGCTGCGCACTTCTGCCCGGGCGGGCAATCTGCATAGAAAAGACTGTTCTGACGAACATGGTAAAGTTGAGTAACTCAAATAAAACAAACTGACTCTGAAAAAGGAAGTGATTTTGTGCTGGAACTGGAACAATTAAACGACAGTTTAAAGACCTATACCGACAAGCTTAAAGAATTGGGTGTTTCCCTTTGACCTCGCCGGGATTAGGGAAAGAACAAAAGAATTAGAAGAAAAAATGCTGGCAGACGGCTTTTGGGATGACCCGGAAGCAGCCCAGAAAGTAAATCAGGAGTTAAAGTCGCTGAAAGCAAAAGCTGCCCGGATGGATAAGCTGACCGGTGATTTTGAAGATATGCAGGTGATGATTGAACTGGGAATCGAGGAAAACTCCGAAGAAATGGTGCGGGAAGTGGCGGAGATGCTGGCAGACTTTGAACGGGAAATAGAAAGCCTGCGGGTGGAAACATTGCTAAGCGGCGAGTTTGACCGGGGGTCTGCTATTGTTTCGCTTCATGCCGGGGCTGGCGGAACGGAGTCCTGCGACTGGGCGTCGATGCTTTACCGGATGTACTGTCGCTGGGCGGAAGACAAGGATTTTCAAGTCGAGGTGCTCGATTATCTGGACGGGGAAGAAGCAGGCATTAAGTCAGTTACTTTTCAGATTAACGGGGAAAATGCTTACGGCTATTTACAGGCGGAAAAAGGAGTGCACCGTTTGGTGCGGATTTCGCCGTTTGATGCTTCAGGCCGACGCCATACTTCTTTTGCTTCTTGCGATGTCCTGCCGGATGTGGAAACGGACAGCGATATTGAGATTAAAGAAGAAGAAATTCGGGTGGATACTTATCGGGCCAGCGGAGCGGGCGGTCAGCATATCAACAAGACCGATTCGGCCATTCGGATTACGCATTTGCCGACCGGAATTGTGGTGCAGTGCCAAAATGAACGCTCCCAGCATAAGAATAAAGAAAGAGCCATTAAAATGCTGAAGGCCAAGCTCTATGAAATTAAAGAACGGGAACACTTGGAAAGAATTCAGGATATTCGCGGCGAAATGAAGGACATCGGCTGGGGCAGCCAAATTCGTTCGTATGTGATACACCCTTACAGTTTGGTCAAGGATCACCGTACAAACGAAGAAACCGGTAATGTTGATAAGGTAATGGACGGCTACATAGACCCGTTTATCAATGCTTATCTGATTTGGAAATCACAAAAAATATAGGGATATAAGACACTTGCTTAAAGGAGGTATCAAATTGGCGTCAACCAAACAAGTAGTATTTCATTTAGATAATGAAGAATATGGCGTAGATATTATGAAGGTCAATGTGATTGAAAAATATCAGGAAATTGTGAAAGTCCCGAACAGCCCGGAGTATGTCGAGGGAATCATCAATTTGCGCGGTGAGATTTTGCCGATTTTTAATCTGCGCAAAAAGTTTGGCTTGAAAGAAAAGCTGGTCGATGAAAATACCAAGATTAT